>NZ_DATCTF010000004.1 GCF_036568125.1 Magnetovibrio sp. | reverse complement strand
TGAAGACATCTATCTGCAAGGCATGCTCACGGGCATCTTCAACTGGCTGGGCGCGGGCGCGTTCACCGGCAGCACCAGCGGCAACAACACCGAAGCGCGCTTCGACGACGGCACCGATCTGCTGCAAATCGACACCAACGGAGACGCCACCGTGGACATGGAAATCACCCTCACCGGCGTCAGCCTCGCCGACCTCGACGCGAACGACTTCACGGTGACGTAGTGTGAGCCGATACTGTGCCACGTCCACTTCATTTCAACCCTTTTTAATCTCCCATATTTGGCTAATGAGATCAGGTCGAGGCGAGAGATCGTGGTCGTGTTTGAAGTCTCCGACATTAGCGTCCGGAAGTCGATGGCTTGCTGCCTTACGTTCTCGTAAGTTTCAAATTGCCCGTGCGACGTCGATCCAGAAGGTCGTGCCTTCGCCGACCTTGGTTGTGAAATCGATACGCCCACCCATCAGTTCGATCAAATCTTTCGAAATGCTGAGGCCGATGCCGTGGCCTTCGGTCAGCTTGGCGGTGGTGCTGTCACGCGCGAAGTTGCTGAACACATCGGCATGGAAACTTTCGGGAATGCCGACACCCGTGTCCGTGACGCTGATGCGCACGAAATCATCGGATTGGACCTGACACGAAATGCTGACTTCGCCGCCGGGCACATTGTATTTGACCGCGTTGGACATGATGTTGATCAGAACTTGTCGCAAGCGTCCGGCGTCTGCCCGGACATATGACTCATCGACACACAGACAGCCCGCGCCGAGACTGACCTTATGTTCAGCGGCAAGATTGCTAACCAATTGAACGCAATCGTCCACCACATCGCGCACCGAAATATTTTCCATTTCGATTTTCAGTTCGCCGGTTTCGATTTTAGCCAAGTCGAGAATGTCGTTGATCAATCCCAACAGGTGCCGCCCGCTGTCGACGATGTGCAGGGTGTATTCCTGTTGCTGATCGGTCATGTCTTGCGGGGCATAACGCAGAAACTCGCCAAAACCGATGATGGCGTTGAGTGGCGTGCGCAGTTCATGCGACATGTGGGCCAGAAATTCGGACTTTGCGTTGTTGGCCTTTTCGGCTTGTTCCTTGGCGGCTTCCAATTCGGCCGTGCGTTCCTTGACGCGCTGTTCGAGATCGCTGTTCAGGCGCCGCAATTCACGCTCCAACTCGAAACGTTCGGTGACGTCGAAAAACACCAAGATGGCTTTGCGATTGTCCGATTCAAGCGTGTGCATCGGCGTGACCGCCAGATGATAGGTCTTCGCCCCGATGGTGACGTCCAGATCGTCGCCGACCCCATCCGTTTCAAACATCTGTTCCAAGCGCGTGCGGATATCGCCGTTCAGCGGGTCGCTGGCGCCGCCCTCATCCACCAACAGTTTGCAGATGACGCGCCCGGTCGCATCGCCAAGGCCTGCGAACAGCGTATCTTTTGCCAACTGGTTGTATTCCTGAACCACCAAATCTTCATCAACCACCACGATGGCCGCGCCGGCAGCGTCCACCACGGCGCGGGTTTCGTCGCGGGCATTTTCCAAAGCGTTGTTGATGGCGCGTTGATGTTGGAGCACTTGCTCAAATGATTCGGCAACAATGCCGATCGGATCGAGGGCAATGAGCGTATCGTTGTCCAGCTCTTCGGGTTTCAGCGGCAAGGTCCCCATGATGCCCAGCAACTGATTGACCTTGTCGCGCACATACGAAATGACGTCGCAATGATTGCCCGTGCCGTGATGTGGACACGCTTCTAGGTCGTGATCTGTTTTCGAACCGTCCTGGTTTTGACTCATAAGCTCATATGCCGTTCGTGCGCCCTGTTATGCACTCTGGATTTCAATGCGATAATGCCCTTCGGCCTTAACGATATTCGTGTGATAGCCCATGTTATGCACCGAACCGGGAATGGTGTTAATCGCCTGGCGGCTGTCGGTTAAAATATGAATTGCCCCACCGCCTGCTAGAAGTGAACGATTGGCGTTAACCTCTTTCAAGGCGATCAGCAAACACGATGGACAAATCTGCCCGCAAATATCGAGCTTATGAATCTGGCTGTTTTGATTTGTCATGCTGGCGCCCTCACAACATACTTTGACAAAATAACGCTGCCGAGCCAAGCACCCGGCATCAATCCCACCACATACAAAAGGCTTTGTCCCGCTAAAATCGGCACCCCGCCCCACAAGTGCCAGACATTGCACGCCGGCACCATGCGCGCCGCCATGCCCACCAACATGCCGCCCACCAGCACCGATGCGTATTGTCTAGCCGGCACCCGGTACACGAGCTTCCATTCCCGCAACAGCAACGCCGAAACCAACGCGCCAAGAACGATCCCGCCAACCAGTGGATATTGGATTGCGGCAACGGCGTCGAACGCAGGTCCTGCGCCGCCCGCAATCATTTGATCGCCAAACGGCGGCGTGTACTTAAGGCCCTGGCCCTGAAAATAAACCAGTGATGCGACATGATCGGGCACAATCCACGATTCCACCGTTGCCCCCAATTTGGCGTAAGAGGTGGTGATGCCGAGCGGCATGCCCACCACGACGTACGACACCAAACCAATCACAGCCAGAGCGATGGCGGTAAGCCACGGCTGAATATAGCCATCCACAAACGCCGGCATCACCAACTGGCCGCGTCGCGCCCATGTCGTCACCAGCACAATTCCCGCCGCCAAAATTGGTATAATCACAGTGTTGGGGTCGAGACCAATAACCTCCGGCAATGTTTTTCCGGTGCCAAAGATCGCAAGCTGCTTGGTCAACCCGGCCCATGCCGGATGGAATTCGGCATACAACGCGCTACCGATCAATAAACCGGCGAAAGCCACGGCGCTCAGCACGCTGCCTGACCCCATTTTGTACAGCGTGCCCACCACGCAACCACCAGCTAGAACCATGCCAATGCCGAACACCACCCCGCCCAAGATGTTGGTCAACGACATCGCGCCCAACAATGGAAATGGATAGTAGGCAATCAGCCCCATGGCCCGTGCGCCGTGCACCAACGCCATGGACACGACGATCATAAACACCAACACCCGCAGCATGCGCACATCGCGAAACAAAAAAAAGTCACGGAACATGGCCGTGACGCAAAAATCGGAACGATGCAGCACAAAGCCGGCGGCTAAACCGCAAGCCAGCGACGTAATGAGAATCAACGTGAACTCATTCTGCATGATGGTTGTTCAACGGATCACACTGTTACAATTGTATTCACAATATTTTGCCTGCGCTGTTGGCGCAATAAATCATTATATACGATTTAATTTAGTGATATATGAACAATAACACGCTGCGATCGGTGTAGAGGCAACGTCGGATCAAAGGATGATTTCCATGCCTTCCTTAGCGCCGAACGCACCGCTCCATTCCGCTTGGGCTTGGGATTCCAGTTCGCGGACAACGTCGTCATTGTAATCGGGCGAGTAGTGGTACATGGCCATGCGCTTTGCGCCGGCGAGCTTGCACAAGCGCACGCCCTCTTGCCATGTTGAATGGCCCCAGCCGAGCTTGCTCGGCAGTTCTTCTTCGGTGTAGGTGCAATCGTAGATGACCAGATCGGCGTCCTTCATCATCTCCACCAACCCCTCGTCCGTCCCGCCGATCGTGTGTTCGGTGTCGGTGGCGTAAACGAGAACCTTACCCTCTGCTTCCATGCGGTAGCACGTGCAGCCTGCAGGATGGGTCAGCATGTACGTTTTGATGTGCAGCCCATCGAATAGATCGAACACATCGCCGGCATGAAAGCCGACGCATTCCAACGTCGACGGCAGGTGCTCGTACTGCACCGGATGGAGGTTTTCCGACAGCTGACGACGGATCAAGTCCTCGACCGTCAGTTCGCCGTAATTCAATGCCGCGCGGATGTGCACCGAGTGTTCGGGAATGTAAATGTGCTTGAAATAATTGAAGCCGTTGGTGTGATCGCTGTGAAAATGGCTCATCAATAAATAAACGTCGCGCACGCCGCGTTTCAACAGGTCGTTGCCCAACCACGGCAAGCCGGTCCCCGCATCGAGGATCACAGTCCGGCCCATAATTTCCAGTTCGACGCACGAAGTGTTGCCGCCGTATTCGAGATAGTCGGAATAAGCGCACGACACGCTGCCTCGGACTCCCCAAAACTTTATGCGCAAAGTCGTCTCCATTACCGCATTGAGTGGCACCCCAAATGCCCGTTCACAGTAGACCCCAGAATTCTGATTCTCAACACACAAACGCAGACACGAAAACTTTGCAACATCATATGAACTAATTGGACTTTACCGCGTTTGCAGGGGGCGGTCTCAACCTTCGAGGATGCTTTAATCGATATTCTTTTTAAAAGCGCGCCGCGCTGGACACCCCGATGGATCATTTTCTGCACCGCGACGAACTCATCACCGACGCGCGTGCGGACATAATAAGCCGGTCGTTTGGGCTGTGCGCGATGATGGCGGTGATGCGACTCCTTGCCAACTGAACGCGCCACAATTCAGCTTATTTTTTGATGGGTTTCTTGGTGAGTACGGTCTTTTTGCCCGAGCCGACGCCGAACAGCCGTTCCAAAAAGGTGCGCTTGGGTGGTTTTTTCAGTTTTGGCTTGCGCACGTGTTCTTGGATCACCGTTTGCGCTTCGTGCAGATTTTTGTTGGTGAAGGAATAGAAAATGCGGAAATCGCCTTCGTCGTTGACACGATAGTAAGCGATCTTGTGGATCATCGGGTTGCGTTTGACGCGCTCTTGCGCATCGCGCTCCGCCGCATATTTGTCCGCGATGGATTGGCTGTATTCGACCTTGCCCTCTTTCAGGGCTTGGCCTTCCAGACACACGTAGATTTCAACCGCGTCGCTCATGATGCCCTTCCCGACGCCGCACGCCGCGCCGTCGTTTCGTTCTTATTTTCGAATCGCCCCTCAACAATCATACGCAAATATGACGGCGTCGAAAACTCAAACAGGCATCGCGTCAGGCAGCAAATTTCATCAGCAGAGCGCGGCGTTTTTTTGCCAGATCGTCCACGGCTTGCGTGTCGGCACATGCCAACGCGCCGGAACGCGGCAACAAATCGCACACCTCGGTCACGTCTTCGAGACGTCCGTCCATCAACATCGCCATCACACGGGCGTCTTCGGTCACAAACACAAACTGAGCATCCTGCATGGCGGATCTCCTTTTGATCGGGGGGCCTCTTACCTATATAGGCTCATCTGCTTTTTATTTCACCCTTTTTATGGTGTAAAAAGCACGCTATTTAGTATATATACCTTAGTAGCGTTACAAGATGTTGACGCTTGACGGTGATGAGGGCGGTGCTCAGGCTGCGCGTCCATGCACGTCTTGCAGCTTCGCCAACGTCACCCCTTCGTAGCTTTCCCACTGATCGAGACAACCACCGAAGTCCTGGCCCAAGGTATAGTCGTTGGTGACGATCAAGCACGGAACATGGGCGCGCTCACAGGCGACAAGGCCGTTGCGGCTGTCTTCCAAAGCAAGCGTTTCTTTTGCCTCCAGCCCCAGTTGATCCAGCACCCAGTTGTAAACATCGGGCTCGGGTTTGAGCACCGGCACCTTGCCGCCGTCGCCGATGCACGCGAACCAATTGAGGCTCTCGTCACCCAAATTCACCCGCAGCAACGTTTCGACGTTGACCGGCGTGGTGGTGGTGGCGATGGCGATGGTCATGTCCTTGGCGCGACATTCGTTGATCAGGTCTTCGATGCCGGGGCGCAGCGGCACTTGGCCGTTTTGCAGCCGGGCGACGAAAAAATCGGTTTTGCTTTTGTGCAACGCCGGAATCAGCTCATCGATGTCATCTCGTTGAAGGAACTCCGGATCGCGTTCTTCGAGAAAAAACCGGATCCGCTGCTTGCCGCCCGTTACCTTAAGCAGGTGTTTGTATAGATCGCGGTCCCAAACCCAGTCCAAGCCCGCTTTGGCGAAGGCATCGTTGAAGGCTTCCCGGTGGGCATCCTCGGTATCGGCAAGGGTGCCGTCGACATCAAAAATCACAGCTTTCATGCTTTATCTCTTAAACCTTTTATCGTTCGAAACCGGGGAGGCCCACTGAACGCGATCGGATCGAATGTGGGGTCGCCGCGCTGCCGTCGCAAGTCTTTGAAAAAATCAGCGCTTAGTCACCCATCAGGTGCAGGACCACCTGGCGGTCGTGATTGCGCGCGCGGTGCTCATATAAAAACACCCCCTGCCACGTGCCCAGCACCGGCGCCCCGCCGATCACCGGAATCGACAGCGATACATCAGTCAGTACCGAGCGGATATGGCCCGGCATGTCGTCGGGACCTTCGTTGGTGTGGGTATAGAGCGATGGGTCTTCGCGCACCAGCTGCTTGAAAAACGTCTCGATATCGTATTGCACGTCTGGATCGGCGTTTTCTTGAATCATCAGGCTGGCCGAGGTGTGGCGGCAAAACACCGTCAACATGCCGGTATTAATGCCGGTGCCGAGCACCCACGCCTTGATCTGTTTGGTTAGTTCGAACAAACCCTGACGGTTGGTATGAATGTTCAAGGTGGTGTGGTCTTGGCGCATACGCTGGGTTCCTTGCAAATTGTGTCGTTCAACCGTATCGGTGCAAATCGCGGCCGAACGCCGACAGCCAGTCGCGGGCTTCCTGCATACGTGGCGTGAGGCTGTCGGTCAGCGCCCAAAAAAGGTCGCCGTGATTGTGATGAACCAAATGCGCGACTTCGTGTGCAACCACGTAATCGAGCACGTGTTCGGGCGCCAGCACCAACCGCCAGCTGAAATTGAGCGTGCCGCCGGTGCCGCATGAGCCCCATCGCGAACGCGTGTCGCGAATGGAAATACGGCTGATGCGCCGTTCGACATCGCTGGCCTTGGTATGAGCGCGGGCGCTGATTTCCGCACGGGCCTGGGATTTCAGCCAGTCGGTCAAGCGGCGGTTGAGGTGTTCTTCGCGTCCCGCGACCAAAATGACGCCGTCCACCCGGCACACGCCCCGACCGCTCGGCTTATGACGGACGATGTGCGGCACGCCGAGAATAGGCACCTCGACCCCATCGGCGAAGGTCAGCGTCTGAGGGCGCTTGACCAGCTGACGCCTGATCCAATCGGTCTTGCGCGCGGCCATGTCGACGCCGTCTTGAAACGCAACGTAGGTGGGAATCGTCACCACCGCGCCGGTGCCTTGCTCGTTTAGGCGCAAGATCATCCGTCGCGCTTGGGGATGGCGGCGCACCACCAAGGGCACAGCATCACCATCGATCTGCAAGGTGTGCTGGGACTGGGTCTTTTGCGCTGGCATGCGAGGCTTCTTGCTCCATTGCATAGCGAGATATCTTAATCGGGCAAGTCGACGATATGGTCTTCCAGATCGCCCGCTTCACTGGCCGAGATGCAGCGCCCGCGCACCGCGATGCCAGCCTTGAAAATGCTGTCGGGATCGCCGCTGACCAGGGGATGCCAATCGGCCAGATCGCGGCCCTCGGCGAGGCGGCGATAGGCGCACGAATACGGCATCCAGTGCAGCTCGCCGACGTTGGCGGAGGTCAACGCCACGCAATCGGGCATATAGCGCTGGCGCTCCGCGTAATGCGCGCACCGGCATGTTTCCAGATCCAGCAGGCTGCACGCGACGTTGGTGTAGCTGATTTCGCCGCTGTGCATGTCTTCCAATTTTTCCAAACAACACCGTCCGCAGCCATCGCAAAGCGATTCCCACTCTGCCGGGGTCATGTCTTGGAGGCGCTTTTTGCGCCAAAAGGGAATTTCACCCTGGGCGTTAAGCTTTGCGTTTGTTGGATTTTTTGGGCTTGGATTGAGAGGCACCGCTCACCTGACCATGAGTTTTTATGAATTCAGCCAATTGCGGCTGAATGATACCACGCCATTTGCGTCCATTGAAAATACCATAATGACCAACGCCATTTTGCACGATGCGCGCGCGCATGTGCGCAGGGATATCGGGACAGATGGTGTGCGCGGCGGCCGTCTGACCGACGCCAGAAATATCGTCCAGTTCGCCTTCCACCGTCATCAACGCCACATCCTTAATGGCGGTGGGGTCAACGCGGCGGCCGCGATACATCAATTCGCCCTTGGGCAAGGCATGATCGTGAAACACCGCTTGGATGGTTTCGACGAAGTATTCCGCCGGAAGATCCATCACCGACATGTATTCGTCGTAGAACTTGCGGTGCTGGGTCGCGCCATCGCCGTCGCCACGCACCAAATGCCAAAAATGGTCCATATGTGCGTTCATATGGCGGTCGATGTTCATGCCCAAAAAACCCTGCAATTGCAGAAAGCCGGGGTAAACCTGACGTCCGAAACCCGGATAGGTCAATGGCACGCGGTGAATCGAATGGCTTTTGAACCAAGCCAGGTCGTGTTCCTTGGCGAACGCGTTCACCGCCGTGGGGTTTTCGCGGGTATCCACCGGGCCGCCCATCAGTGTCATGGTACGCGGAATCACCCCGGGCTTGCCCGCGGCTATATCTTCGGCCTGCACCGCCACAGCCGCCAGCACCGGCACTGACGGCTGACACACCGCCACGACATGACAATCGGGGCCCAGCAATTCGAAGTAGCGTGCCATCAGCTCGATATAATCGTCGAGGTGAAAGTCGCCCGCGCCCAACGGCACGTCGCGCGCATCGATCCAGTCGGTGATGTAGACATCGTGCTCGGGCAGCATCGCTTGTACGGTGCCGCGCAGCAAGGTCGCATAGTGGCCCGACAGCGGCGCCGCCAACAAAACCTTCGGCTGATCGTCGCCACCGTCTTTGTGAAAGCGCAGCAGATTGCAAAACGGCGTTTCGTCGACAATCTCTTCGCGCACGGCCACGGTCCGCGACCCTTTAGGCCCGTCCATCGTGACGTGTTGAATTCCGAATTCTGGCTTGCCATAGCGACGGATCAAGCGTTCCGCGACCTCGAGCGTGGCGGCCATCGGCCGGCCATAGGGGGTGTGCTGGAACGGCGTCAACGCCGTGCGCGATGCCTTAAGCCACGCGCGATACGGTCCGAGCGCAGCATGCTGAAATTCATGTAAGTGGTAGAGCATGACTGTTTATCTAGATTCCCGTCTCTGAACCGCTCGCGGTCCATATCTGGTTCCCCTCGAACCTCACAGGAAAAGCCTACCCTGTTTTTGGTGCACTGCACATCTTTTTTTGCACTGCACCATAGGGATGATCTCTCAATCCTTGGGCTCACGATCGATCAGATGAATGAACGAGCCGAACACGTTTTGGTTCACCAGCCCCATACGACCGAGCTTCGCGCCGTCGGCGTCCTGGGCCTCGAACAAATGGATGCCCGGACCTTCATTGGTAACGGTGGCATAGTGAAATTCGTGACCGCGAAACCGGGTGTGCACCGCGCCCAACGGGGTTTCTGCGATCTGCACCAAACGACGGTAGCCGAGACTGAGTTTGCGCCGTTCGAACGACGTGCCCAATGGCAGCAATCCGGCCATGGGGTGAGTGGTGCCGTCGGCGTCCTGCATGCCGCGCCCCAGCACCATGTAACCACCGCATTCGCCGTAAACGACCGCACCACGCGCCGCTGCGGCGCGAATACCAGCCAAAAAGCGATCCGCGCTGGACAGTCGATAGGCATGCAGTTCGGGATAGCCGCCGGGCAAAAACACCGCATCCGCATCCGCCGCCGGGACTTCATCGTCAAGCGGCGAAAAAAAGCTGATCTCCGCCCCTTGGTTGCGCCAGCCCTGCAACACCATCGGATAGGCGAAGGCAAATGCCTCGTCGCGGGCCACGGCGATGTGTTGGCCCAACGGCTGCAACGGCTTGACCGCGCCGCTCGCCGCCCAACCATTGGCCAGCGCTTGCAGCGCAGCCATGTCCACATGCCGACCGATGACGTTACCGGCATGCGCCATCAGAGCTTCCAAGCCCTCATGTTCGGCGGCTTGAATGAGCCCCAGGTGACGTGACGGCAGTTCCAACCCCGGTTCCATCGGGATCATGCCCAAAACCGGAATGTGCGGCACGGCATACGCCATGGCTTCGCGGATCACGCGTTGATGACGGGCGCTGCCGACCCGGTTGAAGATCACACCGGCGATGCCGAGCGATTCGCGAAAGGTATCGAAGCCTTTCACCAGCGCGGCGGCGGATGCGCCCTGGGCGCGGCTGTCGACCACCAAGATCACCGGCCAGCCGGTGCGCCCGGCGATGTCGGCGGTGGATCCTTCGGTCGCGCTGGCGCCGTCGAACAACCCCATCACCCCTTCGCACACCACCAAATCGGCGTTTTCGCCAGCGGTTGCCGCGGCAGCCATCAAGGTGGATGGGCGCATCGCCCAACTGTCGGCGTTGAAGCACGGCTGGCCCGTGGCGCGGGCATGAAAGGCGGGATCGATATAATCGGGGCCCGACTTCATCGACGCAACGCGCACGCCTTGAGCCTTCAGGTTTGCCAAAATGCCCAGGGTCACCACGGTCTTGCCGCTGCCGGACGACGGCGCAGCGATGATCAGGCCGTTGACGGTTTTTTCACCGGACATGGCGGGAACTCCTTAAAGGATTTCAGCTAGTCGTTTGGCCATCGCGGCAGGTGGCGTGCCATGGCTGAAATGCGCCGCGTACTTGCCGTCCGGTCCCATCAGGTAAGTGATGGAACTGTGATCCATCAGATAGTTTCCGTCCGGATCGTCCTCGTTGACCTTGGCGTAAAAGGCTCGATAAGCCCGCGCCACGGCTTTGATTTGCTCGGGCGTGCCGGTCAGGCCGACCAGCTTCTCGTGAAAATGCGGAACGAAATCGGCCAACGATTCGGGCGTATCGCGATCCGGGTCCACGGAAATGAAGATCGGCACGATTTTGTCCAACTCTTCGGGGCTCAGTTGATCCAAGGCTTCGGCAACGATGCTCAGTGAGGTCGGACATACGTCGGGACAGAACGTGTAGCCGAAATAAACCAGCATGTATTTGCCGCGGAAATCCTCATCCGTAACCGCTTTGCCATTATGGTCCACCAGTTGAAACGGCCCACCGATGCTGACCGAGCTGGAGCTCGACGTGCCCCCGCCGTGACCGACCAGATAATAGCGCCCGACCGTAGCGGCGACGACGAAGCCCAGCGCGGCTAAGGCAATAACAACGATGCGTTTCATGGGTATCCCCTGCGGTTGTCCCTTGTTTGAAGCCGACAATACGAGCCCTCCCCCCCCATCGCAAGGGCCAACAGCGCCTTTTTTCGCCTCGAAGTCTGGCGTTGCCGTCCCCGCGCGGCGTGCCTAAAGTGTCGCCATGACCGAACCTTCTTCCGAACCGAGCCGCAAACCCACTGGCGTAGCCTTGCGCAAAGGCTGGACAACGGGTGCGTGCGCGGCGGCGGCGGCGGCGGCGGCGTGGCGGGCCCTGCAAACGGGCGAATTCCAAGACACCGTGACCATACGCCTACCGCGCGGCGACACGCCGACCTTTGTGCTTGCAACGCGCCAATTGGGCGACGGATTCGCGCGCGTCGGCATCGTCAAGGACGCCGGTGACGACCCCGACGTCACTCATGGCTTGGAAATCATCGCCGAGGTATGCCCCGGGCCGCCCGGCGGGGTCAGCTTCGCTGCGGGCGAAGGCGTCGGCACCGTGACCTTGATGGGCCTGCCGCTGCCCCCCGGCGAACCCGCCATCAACCCCGGACCGCGCCAACAAATCGCCCAAGCCTTACAAGCCGTGGCCCACGAACTCGACCCTGCCGTCACGACACCGCCGGATGTCAAAGTCACCATTTCCATTCCCGGCGGGGCGGAAGTTGCGAAAAAAACCATGAACGCGCGGCTCGGCATCGTCGGCGGGCTTTCGGTGCTGGGCACCACCGGTATCGTGGTGCCGTTTTCGTGTTCGAGCTGGATTCATTCCATCCAGCGCGGCGTCGACGTGGCCCGTGCCCAGCACTTTCCCCATATTCTCGCGTCTACCGGTCGGACCTCGGAACAGGCCGCGAATAGCGAGCTGTCTTTACCCCAGGAAGCGCTCATCGACATGGGCGATTTCGCCGGCGGACTGCTCAAATACGTGCGCGCCCACCCGGTCGAGCGCCTGACCATCGCGGGCGGTTTCGCCAAGCTGGTCAAATTGGCCCAAGGGGCGATGGATTTGCATTCGGCGCGTTCCAGGGTCGATTTCAATAAACTGTCGGATCTCTTGGCTGTCGTGAGTGATGATCGAGACGCGATCGAAGCGGCGCAAACCGCCAACACCGCGATGCGGGTCTTGGAACTGGCCAACGACGACGCGGGCGCATTGGCTAATTTGGTCGCCCGCCAAGCCCGCGAGGTCGCGTTGGCGACCTTGGCCGGAGGAACGGACGTCACCGTGTGGGTCTATGACCGCAACGGCAACCGCATTGGAGAAGCCTCATGAGCGCCAGCATTTTGATCCTTGGCGGCACGATGGAGGCCGCGCAATTGGCCCATGCCCTGGCGGCCCAGCGCCCCGACTTGGACGTCACCATCGCCCTGGCCGGCGTCACCCGCGCACCGTCCGACATGCCCGGCCATGTGCGTATCGGCAGTTTCGGCGGGGCCCAGGGTTTGGCCGATTTCATCCAGCGCCGGGGCATGAAAGCCGTCATCGACGCCACCCACCCCTTTGCCGCCACCATGACGCAAAACGCCGTCGAGGCCTGCGCAATAACCTCAACGCCACGTCTGCGCCTGGACCGTCCGTCGTGGACCTTGCCCCAAGACGCCGACATCGTGTTCGTACCCGACGCTGACGAGGCCGCGCGGCTGGTGGCGCGCACGTCCGAACGCGCATTCGTGACCATCGGGCGCAAGCAACTTGCGGCCTTTGATCAGGTGCGCGACGTGAAGCTGTTTGTTCGCCTGATCGACCAGCCGGATGCGCCGCTTGGCTTGGACGACTGCACCGTCATCGTCGGACGGCCACCGTTCGACCTGGCCTCGGAAGAAGCCCTGATGCGCGCGCACCAAATCGATACCTTGGTCAGCAAGGCCAGCGGTGGCGATTCGACCCGCGCCAAGATCGACGCGGCGGCCAAAGTCGGCGCGCGTATCGTGCTGATCCGCCGCCCACCGCCGCCCGACGGCGACCGGGTGAGCAGCATCGAAGATGCGCTCGGCTGGCTCTACGTGCACGTATAATGGAAGTGCCTAAGACGCTTTGATCTCACGCAGGACGTGGCTATGCGCAGCATCGTATAGCTTGCTGTTCGTAAAGTCTTCAGAGGCTAAAACACGTCCCACCAAGATCAATGCGGTGCGGGTAAAGCCGGCCTCTTTGACCTTGGCGCGGATGTCGCTCAGCGTTCCGGTCAGCACGGCTTGATCAGGCCAACTGGCGCGGTAGACCACCGCGACCGGGCAATCGCCACCGTAATAGGGGCTCAGTTGTTTGACCACCGGACCCAGATTGTTGATCGACAGATGCACCGCCAAAGTCGCGCCGGTCTTGGCGAAATTTTCCAAGGTCTCGCCCGCCGGCATGGCGCTGGCGCGCACCGAGGTGCGGGTCAAAACGATGCTCTGGCTGATGTCGGGCAAGGTCAATTCGCGTTTGAGCAAAGCCGCGGCGGCGGCAAAGGCGGGCACGCCCGGGGTGACATCGTAATCGATGCCCAGGGCGTCCAAGCGGCGCATCTGTTCGGCGATCGCGCCATAAATCGACGGATCGCCGGAATGCACCCGCGCCACGTCTTGGCCTTTCGCATGCGCGGTTTCGATTTCGGCGATGATTTCGTCCAGAT
The DNA here is from genome assembly GCF_036568125.1 of Magnetovibrio sp. Classification (NCBI taxonomy): domain Bacteria; kingdom Pseudomonadati; phylum Pseudomonadota; class Alphaproteobacteria; order Rhodospirillales; family Magnetovibrionaceae; genus Magnetovibrio; species Magnetovibrio sp. The sequence goes on along the minus strand of NZ_DATCTF010000004.1, from coordinate 276,254 downwards.
GCAGCGGCGCGGTGTCGACCACGTGGGCATCGTCGCGGGCCTCGGCGACGATTTCGGTGGGCACCAATGAGCCTGCATACAGCACCACCGGGCACGTCTTGATCAAGTTCAAGGCGCGCACGGTGATGAGATCGGGCGCACCCGGTCCCGCGCCGATAAAGTGAACGGTCATGGGCTCAGTTGCCTCCAAAAATGCTTTTGAGGATAATGTCGATGGTGCTGCTTTGCGGCGCGACATCCGGACTTTGCGGGCCCGGCGCGGCCAATGTGCCGTCGGGCGACGTGGCTGGGCTTTGTCCCGCGCCGGTGCGGGCACGCACCACATCCTTGATGACATCGAGTATCACGCCCGTGGTCTTGTCCACCAGAACGACGTCTTGATCGACCTCGATCACGTCTTGAGTATCCGCGCGGGCGGGAAGCTTAGCGGCGAGATCAGAAGGCAGATCACGCTTGGCCAAGCCCGGCGGCAGGCGGCCATTTTTGTCGAGCTGCTTTTGCAGACCCGGCGGCAGGCTGTCGCGTTTGGCAAGGCCCGGGGGCAGCCCCTTGGACTTGGCCTTATCCTTCTTGTCGCCTTTGTCCTTACCCTTATCCTTGCCCTTATCTTTTTTCTTTTTGTCTTTTTGACCTTTTTCGCGATCGCCGTCTTCATCGTCGTCGCGATCTTGGTCCTCGGCTTTGGCCTCATCGTCCTTGACCGCCCAGGTTGGCGGTGTGGTGTCTTCGGCGCGTTGCTGCACGTCGACGCCATAGTGCTCACCGATGATTCGCTTTTCGAGTTCGCTGAACACCGCATCGCGCACGATGTCGGCACTGGTTTGCGCCCGGACCATCGATGCCGTGGATACGGCGAGCACGATGGTGAGCGTTACAATGGCCAATTTTTTCATCAGTCGTTTCCTCCCGCTTGGGCGTCCATTTTGCCGCCATATCCTCGCGGCGTATAGACCCAGCAGTTTTGCCCGCGTTCGATCACCCGGGTGTCTTCGCCGCCGACCATCACCAACGTCAGCATATCGGCGTGGTCCGGGGTCAAGTCGCCCAAGCGGATCACGTCGATTTTTTCGTCCGGTCGGCCCAATTGACGCGCCAGCACCACCGGAGTGTCGGAACTGCGCTTGCTCAGCAAAATATCGCGCGCCTCCGCCAACTGGGTACGGCGGCGCTTAGACACCGGATTGTAAAACGACACCACGAAGCCGCCTTCGGCCGCCGCTTTCAAGCGCCGTTCGATCACATTCCATGGCGTCAACAGGTCGGACAGGGATATCAGGCAGAAATCGTGACCGACCGGCGCGCCGATGCGCGCCGCGGCGGCCTGAAACGCGCTGATGCCCGGCTCAACTTGAATGTAGAGGCGGTTCCAGTCGGCGCGATCTTCGCGGTCCAAAAGCTCGAACACCAGCGACGCCATGGCGTAGATGCCGATGTCGCCGGAGCTGATCAACGCCACGTCGCGGCCTTCGGCGGCCAATTCCAACGCCTGGCGCACACGCGCTTCTTCTTCGGACAGGATCGAGGTGTGGCGCACCTTGCCTTTGATCAGGTCGGGGATCAGGTCGAGATAAAAGCCGTAGCCGACCACGTCGGTGACTTGGCTGATGACGCGGGTCACTTCGGGGGTGCGCCACGCGTCGGTACCCGGCCCGATGCCGACCACGAACAGCCGCCCACGCCCCTTGCCGACCTCGGCCGGTTTGATGCCGCGTTCATCCAGCGCCACCGCACAGGTGGCGCGCTTGGATTTGTGCTTGGCGACGATCAACTCGCCACCCGATGCCGCAGCCAAGGCCGCGCCTTCGCTCACCCCATGGCAACCGACCTCGGCAAACACCACGTCGGAGGGATTTTTCAATTTCGGCGTTTGCGCTTCCAGTTCGGCAGCGGTGAAAAAGCGTGCCGGAACGCCCAATTCATCGGCCAAATGCAAAACCGCTGCTTCATCCGATTTTACGTCGATGGACGCAACACAGGCGATGGACTGTTTCGCCAGACCTGCCGCCGCGAGGGTCTCGTCGACCAACGCCGACAGCTCGACCGGATCGCAGTCGCGCTCACATCCGACGCCCAGCGCCAAGGTGGGCGGGTGCAGCACCAACGCCTCTTCCTTGTCCGCTGCCGCCATGTGGGTGACGCGCACGTTGAGTGCGCCGCATTCCCGAAAGCCTGCGGGTGCGAGCCACGAAGCATCGCCGCTCTCAACGTCGAGCCCGACCTTGTCGCCGTTGAGCAACGATGTCGCGATGGATTTGGCGCGCTGCGGGTTCGCCACCGACCAGCCGTGGGGCGGCTCATCCAGCGCAACGCCCAAATGCGCATCGCCCGCCGTGGTGATCGCCGCTTGGCCGTGGGTGATGCCGGCGATCGCCGCCGCCAAGTGGTTGGCGCCATGGTGACCACCCAGCAGCGGCACCGCGAACGCACCGTCGGGCGAGACCGCGACCACCGGCGGTTCTTTATATTTGTCGGCCAAAAGGGGCGCCAACACCCGCATCACGATGCCCGCCGACATCACGGCGACGATGGGCGTGCCGCTGCGGTAGAGATCGCGCAGCGTTTCGGCGCTGTCGGCAAACAACTGGTCCACGCTGCTGGGCTCGAGACGTTCAGTACGGCCCCACACTTTGGCCCCCGGCAACCCGGCTTTAAGGCGCTGCGCCGTTGCCAACCCGGCCTTATTCAGACACACCACCGTGGCATTTTGCGGCGCGTCCGCCGCATGGTTCATTTTGCAAGCCGGAACCAAAATCATCGAAAAATACGAAGAATCACCCTCAAAATCGGCAAATTTTGCGATTTTTTGCTCAGTTGTCGATGCCCGCTCGATCCACATGGCGTCATCCAAGCGCCCGGCACTTAAGAGTGCGCGTTTAACCTTACTTACATGACGGCCGATTTTCATCACCGCGACGGCGCAGCGCGGGTCACGCAGCCGCGCGGTCAATACACCCTCGGGCAGTGTCGCGGGCAGGGCCTGAAACGTGTCGTCACCGCGCGTCAGCGGCAATGTCGCCGCCGCGCTACACGCTTGCACAGAGGTCACGCCTGGCACCACCTCGATCTCGTAATCGTCGATCAAGCGTTCCATCACGTATTGAAACGATCCGTAGAACAACGCGTCGCCTTCGCAGATGAACGTGACGTCGCGGCCTTGTTCCAAATGGGCGCGAAATTCGGGGATGGCGTGATCGTAGTACACCTGTCGATCCGCGCCGCTGGCATCCATGGGCACCGCCACGGCGAGCACGTCGACCCCCGTCGGCACAAAAGGCTGCACGATTTCCAGGGCCAAGGGCGCTTTTCCGCTTGCGTGCATATGCGCGATAACCTGAGCCTGCGCAAGTTTGGCGCGCGCGCGCACCGTCATCAAATCTGCGGCGCCCGGTCCGATGCCAATTCCGATCAGCTTTCCAGGATGAACCTCAGATGCTTGAGCATTCACTTTGTTATTCTTAATCATTTTTAGTTTCCAATGGCTTAACCGCCATCAATTGCATAACCGTACGCATATTTTCAAATAAGGTTATTTTTGGCACCTTATTATCCTGTCGTGAAATGGCGATTTGAATCAGATCACCGTGAATTTCTTGGTTCATTTTTGCCAGTTCGGCGGCCCCTTCGACGGTGACCGCATTGGCCACCAAACGTCCGCCGGGTTTAAGCCGCGCCCACGCGGCTTGCAACAAACCCGGGACCGCAACGCCCCCGCCAACAAACACCGCATCAGGCGCACCGTCGAGGGTTTTCAGCGCCGTCAAAGCCTCGTTCTGTTCGATTTTCAAATACGGCACGCCCAACGCATGGGCATTGCGGGCAATGCGCGCGGCGCGTTCTGGGTCGCGTTCGATGGCCACCGCACGACATGACCGGGCGCTGCGCATCCACTCGATGCCGATCGACCCCGCCCCGGCGCCGACATCCCACAGCATTTCGCCGGGTAACGGAGCGAGGCGCGCCAAGGTCACGGCGCGCACTTCGCGTTTGGTGAGCTGACCGTCATGTTCGAACGCATCATCGGGCAATCCCGCCAACCGCGACAGCGGCCGCGCACCGGGGCCTGCGATGCATTCGATCGCCAAGGTCGCAAGGTCGGCGCACGTACCGTGGCTCCACCGGTCCGCCGTGGCCTCGACGCGTTTTTCCCGTGCGCCGCCCAGGTATTCCAAAACCGTGATCCGGCTCGGCCCGAAACCTTGATCCGTGAGCAGTTGTGCGACCTCCGCAGGGCTGTCGCCGTCGCGTGCCAACACCACCAAGCGAGCAGCGGGCGCAAGATGTAAATTGAGGCTTTCGAGCGGTCGCCCATGAATGGTCACCACGGTGACGTCGGGCACCGACCAGCCCATGCGCGCGCACGCCAGGCTGACCGCGCCGGGGGCGGGCACAACGGCGACGCGCGACGCGCCAAAACGGCGGATCAGCGTCGCCCCGACGCCAAAATGCAACGGATCGCCTGACGCCAACACCACGATGCGCCGATCTAAGCGGGCTTCGATCTCGTCCAACGTGGCGTCGAAACCCGCCGACCAGTCCAACCGTTCGGCGTTGACGTCGGGGGCTTTTTGCAGGTGGCGCTCGCCGCCGATCAAGACCTCGGCGCCGTCGACCAAGGCCAGCGCGGCAGGCGAAAGGCCAGCGAGACCGTCTTCGCCGATGCCCACGACCGTAATCACGGAACCCGCGTTCATGGATTGCCCCCCAGCGCAATGGCGTTGAGCGCACCCGCCGCGACCGCGCTGCCGCCCAGACGCCCCGCCATGGTGATCACGGGGATATCCATGCCGTCGCCCATGGCGAAGTCCATCAACGCCTGCTTGCTTTCCGCCGCACCGACGAAACCGACCGGAAAGCCCAGTATCGCCGCCGGTTTGGCCGCGCCGCCCTGCAGCATTTCGAGCAAGCGAAACAGCGCCGTCGGCGCATTGCCGAATACGCACACCGCGCCATCCAACTGATCCGCCCAGCGCTCCACCGCCACGGCCGAGCGGGTTTCGCTGCGCGCCAGAGCTTCTTCGGCCACGCCATCGTCGGTCAAACAGCAGCGCACCAAATTATCGGCGGGTAAAAAGCGCGCCGTGATGCCGCGCGCCACCATCTGCGCATCGACCAAGATCGGCGCACCCGCTTGCAACGCCGCCCGAACGCGTTCCGGGGCATCGGGGGTGAAGCGCAGGTGATCGGCGGCTTCCAGCAACGCGGTGGCGTGGATCACGCGTTCGGCCACGGCTTGCATGAGTCCCGGCAGATGGCCGAGCGAAGCCTCGGCGCGGATGCGCACGAAGCTTTCGCGCGATATGGCGTCAGGTTCGCGGATGTAGTCGAAGGGAATCGATGCTGAAGACATGCTCAGCCCTCCGCGTCACCGTGGGTGTGGTCGTGATGGTGCCCATGATGGTGATGATGATGGCCGTGGCCATGATGCACGCCGCGGTCTTGGGCGTTGTCTTCTGTGCCGACGCCCTGGACATGGTGGTGATGGCCGACTTGCACTGCGCCGTGATCGTGTTCGTGACCGATGATCTGCTCGCGGTATTTACACAGCTGGCAATTCATCACCCCCGCACCGTTGAGGGCGTCTTCCATGCGCCCGATGAAGGCGTCAATGACCTTGGGATGATCGTTGAGGTACGAGGCCTTAAGAATTTCCACGTCCGGATTCGCCGCTTGCGCTTCATCGGCCCAGTTGTAGATGCGGGTGACCAAGATGCCGGAAAACAGAAAGTACGGGAACACCACGATGCGCTTGAAGCCCATCTTGGTGACCCGCGCCAGGGCTTGATCGACCAAAGGATAGGCCACGCCCGAATAAGCCGTATCCGCCCAGCCGACCTGCAGGCCTTCCCACAACATGCGGGTGACTTTGGCGACGTTGGAATTGGCGTCCGAATCGTTGGTGCCGCGGCCGACCACCAGCAACAAGGTGTCTTCGCGCGCCACGTCGGTCTCGGCGGCGTCGAGCGCTTCTTCGATGCGCTGCTTCGCGGCCGCCAACAAGCGCGCGTCGATGCCGAGGTCGGCGGCAAACACCATCTCCAAATCGGCGTTCTCGGCGGCGTAGTTGTTCACTTCCGAGGGCAGGTCGTTTTTGACGTGCCCGGCGGCGAACAACATGCCCGGCAGGCAGACGATCTTTTTCGCCCCCGCATCGCGCAGCTTATCCAGGCCGGTGCGGATCACCGGGGTGGCGAATTCCAAAAAGCCGCTTTCGACGCGGTGTTCGGGCAGGCGTTCCTTGATGCGCACGGCAAGCTGATTGAACTCTTCAACCGCGCCGCGGTCGCGCGAGCCGTGGCCGCAAATCATGATCGCGGGCAGTTCACTGGAATGGATGTCGTGGGGCATGGCTGGGTCCTTACGCTGGTGCATGGCCTTCGGCGTTTGAAACGGTGCGGGTGGTCATAGCCTCCGTCCGCATGGCTCCGTTCGTGGTGTGCGCAGTATATAAACTTTGTTGCACCTGCGCACAAATTTATTTCTCCTCCCCCCGTCTCGTCGTTAGACTGCGCGCATGTTTAGCTTTGGCATCCTCAACGCGAACTCCGCGTTCGATCCGTTCTTTTTGCTGGTCTTGGCCCTGGTGCTGGACGCGGCGGTGGGCGGCATGGGCCCGGTGTTTAAGCTGATACCGCACCCGGTGGTGGTGATCGGGCGGGTGATCGGGTGGTTCGACGACAGGCTCAATCGTGCAAATCGCAGCCAGGTGGATCGTTCCGCGCGCGGCGCGCTGGTGGTGGTGATCGTCGTCGCCCTGGCCGGGGCGGTGGGATGGGGGGTGCAGTGGCTGACCTTTCATCACGATTTCGGCTGGGCGGTGGAACTGTTTTTGCTCGTCGCGCTGCTGGCCCAACGCGAACTTTACGCCGCCGTGCGCAAGGTTTGGGCGGCGCTGCACCACGGCGGCATCGAAGACGGACGACGGGCGGTGGCGGAAATCGTCGGCCGCGATCCGGCACAATTGGATGAACACGGCGTGTCACGCGCCGCCATCGAAAGCCTGGCGGAAAATTTTTCCGACGGCGTGATTGCGCCGGTGTTTTGGTACGTGCTGTTCGGTTTTCCCGGCTTGCTGGTCTACAAGGCGGTCAACACGCTCGATTCGATGATCGGCTACAAGAACGAACGTTACCACGCGTTCGGCTTCACCGCCGCCAAGCTCGACGACGTGCTGAACCTGATCCCGGCGCGGTTGGCGGGCTTGATCTTGGTGCTGGCCGCGTTCGCCGCGCCCAAGGGCAATCCGGCGCGGGCGTTCAAAACCATGTGGCGCGACGCCGCCAAACACAACTCGCCCAACGCCGGCTGGCCTGAGGCCGCCACCGCGGGCGCGCTGGGTCTGGCGCTGGCGGGTCCACGCAAATATCCCCACCATACCGTCGATGCCGCGTGGATCGGCGACGGAACCGCCAAAGCCACCGCGCGCGATATCGAACGTGCGTTGTATCTTTATGTCGTGGCGTGCCTTATCAATGTGCTGATCGTCGCGGTAATCGCGGTGTATCGCTTTGGAGTGGGCACTTAAACTCAATCATCAACTTGCCGGATAAACCGGCAGCGGCAAGGCCTCGATTTCCGGCTTGGCGAATAAATAGCCCTGAAAATACCAGATGCCCAAATCCCGAAGGGTTGCAAAATCCTCTAGCGTTTCGACGCCTTCCGCGATGACCTCGACACCAAGTGCGCGCGCTGTATTGACCGCCCCTTGGGTGATGATTTGCTTGTCGCTGTGGGTGCAAATGCCCTGGCAAAGTTCCATATCCAGCTTCAGCACTTGGGGCTTGAATTTGGTCAGCAGGTTGAGCCCCGCGTAACCAGAACCAAAATCATCAATGGCGGTGATAAAGCCGCGTTCGCGATATTCATCGAAAATGTTGAGCAAATGAACCGGATCGTTCACCGGTTCGGCTTCGGTCACCTCGAACATGATTTTGCTGACCGGCAGGTTGAACTGATCCGCCGCTTCTATGGTCGCACGGATGCATGTTTCCGGCCGGTACACGGCATTGGGCAGGAAATTGATGCTCAGATTGCAACTGATCCCCAATCGTGTGGAAATCTCAATAGCCTTAACCCGGCAGGTTTGGTCGAACGAATATCGGTTTTCTGGCGTTATCCGCGAAAGCACTTGCCCTGCGCCTGCGCCGTCGGCGCCCCGGACCAAGGCCTCATAAGCAAAGACGCTGTTGTTGCGCACATCAACGATCGGCTGGTATGCCATGGTGATATCGAAACCCAACGGATTTTGCTCGAGACAGTTCTTGCAGCCCAGGGGCTTAAAGTCTGCGTTCGCGTTCTGTGATTTCCCCATGGGTCATGCTCAACCGATTATGATGAATATGTAAAACGCCCGTGTTCGCCCGCGCGTTACATATCATGACGAGGGCTTTAAATTTCAAGGCGATAAGAAGTTGAGCGTCCAGTGTTAATGGCTTGATCACTTTGTGTTTTCAATGACTCCAACCCGAGACATCGAAGTTGTGCATTGGCGATCGGGGTTATCTTGAATATCGACCCTATCGCGCTGAACGTCGGAAAGCCCGCAGCTTGGTCGTGCCGAAGGGTATTTGCACAGGCATTTATTTTCTCGACACGAACCGTGAAAAGCTTATCTAGGTCAGAGGACAATTTTATCCCCAGGTGTTCAATGGCTGATCTCACCCTGTTGGCGGTGTTCGTGCCGACTTTCTTCTTTGTTTCGCTGACGCCGGGCCTGTGCATGACCTTGGCGCTGACCATGGGCATGACCATCGGCGTGCGCAAGACGCTGTGGATGATGACGGGTGAGTTACTCGGCGTCGGTCTGGTCGCCGCGTCGGCGGTGATGGGCGTCGCCGCGATACTGACCCAAAGCCCCGAACTGTTCTTGATCTTGAAATACGGCGGCGGCGCGTATCTGGCCTACCTGGGGGTGCAGTTGTGGCTGTCAAAAGGCCGTATGGCCCTGCGCCTGGACGACGACAACGCCGCACCGCAACCGCGCCGTGGCGAACTGGCTCTGCAAGGCTTCATCACCGCTATTTCCAATCCCAAGGCGTGGGCGTTCATGGTCGCGTTGCTGCCACCGTTTATCGACCTGGAACGCGCCGTCGCACCGCAACTTGCCATCCTGGTCGCCCTGATTTTGGTGATGGAGTTCGTGTGTCTGGTGATCTACGCCTCGGGCGGCAAAACGCTGCGCAAATTCCTGCAAAATTCGGGCAACGTGCGTTTGCTCAACCGGGTCGCGGGATCGTTGATGGTCGGCGTCGGCGGATGGCTGGCGTTTTTGTAGATCTATTGCGCCAAATTCAGCAACGCGTCGAGGTCCAGACAGCTTTCCAGGTGCGCCGCCAGATCGTCCAAGGCTTGCTCGACGCCGTGTTCATATGCCGCGCCGCCGCTACGGCCTTCACGCAGACGCGACAGAAAATCGTGGCGAAAGGCATCGGAAGCGAACACACCGTGCAGATAAGTGCCCATGACTTGCTGCGACGACGAACGCGCGCCTTCTTCACGGCCGTCGCCCAGATGGAACCACGGCGCGAGGCGGGCGGGTCCTTCGGTGAGGCCGATGTGCATTTCATAGCCTGATATGTTTATCCCGGTTGCAGCTTCGCGGCCCTCCACGTGTTCCAGCGTTTTGTCGCCGGTGAGTACGGTTTCGACATCGAGCAGGCCGAGGCCGAGCTCCTCACCCGCCTCGCCCTCGATGCCGTCGGGATCGGCGATGCGCTGGCCGAGCATCTGATAGCCGCCGCACAACCCCACCACCAGACCGCCGCGATGGACGTGGGCGGCGATGTCGACATCCCAGTCTTCGGCTTTGGCCGCGCGCAGATCCGAGATCACCGATTTGGATCCGGGCAGCACCACCACGTCCACGTCACCGGGAATCGCTTGACCGGGCTCGATCATCATCACATCGACGTCGTCTTCGGCCATCAACGGGTCGAGATCGTCGAAATTGGCGATGCGCGGCAGGCGCGGCACGGCAACGCGGATACGCCCCATCCCGTCGCCCCGGCCGGTTTCCGCCCAGCGGCCCATTGAGGCGCTGTCTTCCTTGGGCAGCTTGCCCGCATCCACGAACCACGGCACGACGCCCAGCGCGGACCAGCCGGTGCGCGCCTCGATATCACTCAGGGCGGGTTCGAACAGCGATATGTCGCCGCGAAATTTATTGATGACGAAACCTTTGATCCGCGCTTGTTCGGACGGCATCAACACCGCATGGGTGCCGACGACTTGCGCGATCACGCCGCCTTTTTCGATATCACCAGCCAAAATTACCGGGACATCGGCGGCCTGGGCGAAGCCCATGTTGGCGATGTCGCCGACCCGCAGGTTGACTTCGGACGGACTGCCCGCGCCCTCGACGATGACCAGGTCGCACTGAGATTTGAGCCGTTCGAACGCGGCGATCACTTCTGGCAGCAAGGTTTCTTTGAAGGTGCGAAAATCCTGGGCCGTGGCATGGCCGCGCATGCGTCCGCCGACCACCAATTGCGCGCCGTTTTCCCCTTCGGGCTTGAGCAGCACCGGGTTCATGTCGGTGTGCGGCGCGACCACGCACGCCCGTGCCTGCAAGGCTTGGGCGCGGCCGATTTCGCCGCCGTCCTCAGTGACGGCGGCGTTGTTGGACATGTTTTGCGGTTTGAACGGACGCACGCGCAGGCCCCGTTTGACAAACGCCCGGCACAGCCCGGCGACGATCAGCGACTTGCCCGCGTCAGAACCGGTCCCTTGCACCATGATGGCGCGGCAGTTCGCATCCTTATTGGGCATCGAGCGCCGCCCGCAGACTGTCGGCCGCAGAATTTTGCGCATTGCCTTTCAACACGATGTCGGCGGGCCCAATGGCTTGGCCGTAAAAAGCCTCGTTGAGATCGTTGCGCCGGATCAGCGCGCTGGCTTCCAGCGAGCCGCCCGCGAACATGCCGATGCCTTGCGTAAAGGCCAACACGTCCGCGCCGACATTACCGGTGGTCGAGGCTTCGACGCCCGCGCCGACGGTGCCGACGATCAGACCGAGATCCGCACCCAGTTTGCCCTGACTTTCGATGATCGCCGCGACCGCGTCTTGGCTGAACACCAACAAGATCACGTCACCCACCTGCGCGCCGACTTGCAGCCCGATGCTGCCCGACGCCATCAGATAAAACGCCGGATAACCCCACCGCCCGCTGGCGTCCTTGGCCAACAAAACGCCGCTGCCTCCTTCGGCGGCGAACACGAAACCGCCTTTGATGACACCCGGAAAGATGACGATACCCTGGGCCTGGGGCAGCAGCGCACGATATTCGTCCATCGGCTGGTCGCCGGATGCCTTGAATTTCTCCACCGTCATTTGCGCGGCTTGCACGATTTGGTTGGCGCGTTCCTCATCCGACATGGGCTTTGTGGCGCATGCAGCCAACCCCGCTACCAGTACCAATGCCATAACGGCACGTGAAATTATCGCACTTGTATGCATTGCACTTGGGCCCTCTTTAATTTGCTTAATTTGCGTCCAACGGCATGCGCACTGGTAGCATACAAAAGTTAAAATTCGATGCCTTGCTGCGCTTTGATGCCGGATCGGAACGGGTGTTTGACCAGCGTCATCTCGGTCACCAGATCGGCCGTGTCGATGACTTCGTCCAGCGCGTTGCGCCCGGTCAGCACCACATGCAGGTCTTCGCGCTTGTTTTTCAACGCATCCACCACCATCGCCGCGTCCAATTGTCCGTAACGCAGCGCAATGTTGATTTCGTCCATGATCACCAGCGAGATGGTTTCATCGGCCATCATTTTCGTCGCGGCGTCCCACGCGCGCATGGCGGCGGCCTTGTCCCGTTCCAAATCCTGACTTTCCCAGCTGAAGCCTTCGCCGTGGGCTTCGATCACGCATTGATCGCCGAATTTTTCGAACACCGTACGCTCGCCGGTGTCCCACTTACCTTTGACGAACTGCACGATGCCGACGCGCCGGCCATAGCCCAACATGCGCAACGCCATGCCCCACGCAGCGGTGGATTTACCCTTGCCCTTGCCGGTGTGCACGATCACCAACCCGCGCGTTTCAGTCTTGGCCGCCATGATTTTATCGCGGGCGGCCTTCTTTTTTTCCATTTTTGATTTGTGGCGCTCTGCGTCATCACTACCGGACATGGTGAATTCTCCAATATTTTCATACAAAAGGGTAAAATGGCTTAGGGATACGCAATAGATTGATGCATTCTTATATTAATCAAGTGATTGCTGTGCTGAGATCTAAATTAGGAAGCGGTTGACGATTATGGATTCAGCAAGAATCCTTTTGGCGGGCGGCGGTGCGGAAACCGAAAATGCGTTGCGGGCGGCCTTCGAAGGCGACGGCATCGATATCGACCTCGTCCATGCCAGCGATGCCGATGACGCGCTTACCGCCCTGGTCAGCCAGAAATTCCAAATGTGCATCGTGCGCGCCATCTCCGACAAGCCTCAATTTGCCTTGTTGGTGTGCGAAGGCGCAAAAGAAGCCGGCGTGCGCATACCGATTATCGTGTTGATGGACATTGCCAGCCGGACTTTTGAAAAAGAATTCCTCGATGCTGGCGCACTGGCCGCCATGCCGTGGGACGGCAGCCAAGACGCGATGCTGCGCAATTTCGTTCGCCTGACGGTGATTTTGCGCCAGTCGGAAGAAAATCTGCGCAAAACCAACGACCGCTTGGTCCAGGAAATGCTCACCATTCAAGACGAACGCGAACGCGCCGAAAGCATGAGCGTGCAGTACGTCGAGCTGGCGGAAAACTACGCCATAGCCAAAGAAGCGCTGGAAAAACTGAACCAAGAAAAGAACAAATTCTTTTCCATCATCGCCCACGATCTACGCAGCCCATTCACCTCGCTGTTGGGCTTCACCGCGCTGCTGGAGCAACGCGCGGAACAGTTAACGCCGGAAAAAGTCAAAGATTACGCCGTCACCATCAACGATAGCGCGACCCGTGTGTTCAAGTTACTGGAAAACCTGTTGGAATGGTCGCGTCTGCAAATGGACCGCGTCGAGGTCGAGCCACGTGACTTCCCGCTCGGCGATATCGCAGGCAAGACCATTGACGTTCTCGGCCCCGTGGCCGAGCAAAAGGGCCTGGTGCTGCAAGAAGAGGGTACTGCGTCCCATGTTTTTGCCGACCCTCACATGGTCGACGCGGTGATCCGCAACTTGGTCAACAACGCCATCAAATTCACCCCCAGCGGCGGAACCATCACCATTCGCTACTCATCCACGCCTGATAAGGCTGCCCGCGTCGATATCATCGATACAGGTGTCGGCATGGAGCCCGCGACCGCCGAGAAAATTTTCAACCTCTCGGAAAACGTCACCACCCAAGGCACCAATGGCGAAAAAGGCACCGGCCTCGGCCTGTTGTTGTGCAAGGAACTGGTGGAACGCAACGGCGGCACAATCTCTATCGCCAGCGCCCCCGGCGAAGGATCGACCTTCAGCTTCACCTTACCCCTGGGCCCCTCCCAAGACGTCGCGGCAAAGAAAGCCGTGAACATCTAATTTCGCCGATCACTTTGTTCTGGCTACCGTTTCTTCATCAAATTGGGTATGTTGCCGTACAAGGGACGCTCACTGCGGGCCGCGTTCCTGACGCGCGCCACAAACGTACGAGGCAACAGACCCACGTGACTGAAAAACCGATACGCACGCCCAAAACCACCGCCAAACCCGTCATCGGTTGGCGGGAATGGGTTTCCCTGCCTCAGCTCGGCATCGAACGCATCAAGGCCAAAGTCGACACCGGGGCGCGCACTTCGGCATTGCATGCGTGGGCCATTGAGCCTTATGAATGCGACAATGAACTTTGGGTGCGATTTCAGCTGCATCCCATTCAACGCAACAACCGCACCGTCGTGTCGTGTACTGCTCGCGTGATCGATCGCCGGGCGGTGCGCAACACCGGCGGTAAACAAGAAATGCGCTACGTCATCACCACCGGCGTCACGCTCGGCAATGTCAGCTGGCCGATCGAGGTGACGCTGACGAACCGTGATAAGATGGGGTTCCGTCTGCTTTTGGGCCGCACCGCGGTGAAAAACAGATTTCTCATCAACGCAGGCCGCTCCTACTTGTCGGGACGCAAGTCGGCTGGTTAATTCAGTTTAGGGCTACCCCTAGCGCTTCAAGGATTGTTCTATGAAAATCATCATGTTGGCCAGAAATCCGGAGCTGTATACGCACCAACGCTTGGTCGACGCGGCCCGCGAGCGCGGCCACGAAATCAACGTCTATGACACGTTGCGATGCTACATGAACATCACCTCGCACCGTCCCGAATTGCGCTATGGCGGGGAAAAAATAACGGGCTACGATGCCGTGATTCCGCGCATCGGCGCGTCGATCACGTTTTACGGCACCGCCGTATTGCGCCAATTGGAAATGATGGGCGTTTATCCGCTAAACGAATCCGTGGCCATCGGGCGTTCGCGCGACAAGCTGCGTTCCATGCAGCTGCTGGCGCGCGACGGCATCGGCCTGCCCGTCACTGCGTTCGCCCACGACACCAAAATGACCGATGAGGTCATCGATATCGCCGGCGGCACCCCGGTGGTGATCAAGTTGCTCGAAGGCACCCAGGGCATTGGCGTGGTATTGGCGGAAACACCGCGATCCGCCAAATCCGTGATCGAAGCCTTTCGCGGCGCCAAGGTGAACATCTTGGTTCAGGAATTCATCAAGGAAGCAGGGTCCACCGACATCCGCGCCTTGGTGGTGGGCGGCAAGGTGGTTGCGGCCATGCAGCGCTCGGGCGCGGGCGATGACTTCCGCTCCAATCTGCATCGCGGCGGCAGCGCCGAAAAAATCAAGATCACCGCCGAGGAGCGCTCCACCGCGCTGCGTGCGGCGAAATCCATGGGTTTGAATGTCTGCGGTGTCGACATGCTGCGCTCCAACCACGGTCCGGTGGTGATGGAGGTCAACTCTTCGCCTGGACTTGAGGGCGTCGAAACCGCCACCAACGTCGATGTCGCCGGCAAGATCATCGAGTTCTTGGAAAAGAACGCCAAACCCGGCAAGACCAAAACCAAGGGCAAAGGCTGAACGCCATGGCGGCGCCTTATGTCATCAACGGCGTTTCCATCCAACCCGGTGAACGGCGCACCGTCGACGTCCCCGTCAGCGTGTTGTCCAACCACACGCCCATGAATATGTCGGTGCATGTGGTGCACGGCAAAAAGCCCGGGCCGGTCTTGTTCGTGTCCGCCGCGGTTCATGGCGACGAAATCATCGGCGTCGAGATCGTAAGGCGGTTGTTGAACGCCGCCGCCATCCGCCGCCTCAAGGGCACCATCTTGTGCGTGCCCATCGTCAACGCCTTCGGCTTCATCAACCATAACCGCTATCTGCCCGACCGCCGCGATTTGAACCGCAGCTTTCCCGGTTCGGCCAAAGGCTCGTTGGCGGGCCAACTGGCGCACCTGTTTATGAATGAAGTGGTGCGTCACGCCGACGTCGGCATCGACCTGCATTCCGCCGCCCAGCATCGCATCAACCTGCCGCAAATCCGCGTTTCGGGCGAAGGCAACCGCACCTTGGAACTGGCCAACGCGTTCGGCGCGCCGGTAATCTTGGAATCCGATTACCGCGAAGGTTCGCTGCGCATGGCGGCGCACGACATCAACGTCGACGTGCTGGTCTACGAGGCCGGCGAGGCCCTGCGCTTCGACGAATTCGCCGTGCGCGTCGGGGTCAAAGGCATTTTGCGGGTGATGAAGACGCTCGGCATGATCGGCCCCAAAAGCGTCACCGACACCAAGACCAAGTCGCACTTCGCCACCTCCAGCCATTGGATCCGCGCACCGCGCGGCGGCATGCTCAGGGCCTTTCGCACCATCGGCGATTCGGTCCAGGTGGGCGACATCATCGGCATCGTGTCCGACCCCATCGGCGACAAAGAACGCGAATTGGTGGTCGGCACCGGCGGCGTGATCATCGGCCGCACCAACCTGCCGGTGATCAATCAAGGCGACGCGCTGTTTCACATCGCCCACGTGCGACGCGACGGCGCGGTGGAAAAATTCGTCAACCAGGCGGAAAAAGAATTCGAAGTCGATCCGCTGTTCGACGAAGACGAAATTCTTTAAGGCGCTTAAGCGCTCAACATTTCTTCCAACATCGCCCGCGTTGAATTGAGGCGCGGATTCCACAGCCCGCGGTCTTGGGCCTCGATCAGGCGTTCGATCATGTCTTTGAGGGCGTCGGGATTGTTGTCGCGCAAAAAGTCCCGCACCCGCTGATCGTCCAGATATGCCTGGAACACCGCGTCGAAGTGGTGGTCTTTGACACATCTGGCCGTGGCGGCGAACGACACCAGATAGTCGACCGTCGCGGCCATTTCGAACGCGCCCTTGTAGCCGTGCCGCATCACGCCGTCGATCCATTTGGGATTGACCACGCGCGCCCGCACCACCCGGCCGATTTCGTCGTCCAGGGTGCGGGCTTTGGGGATTTCCGGGCGCGAGTGATCGACATGCCAGGTGGCGGGCTGGCTACCCGAAAGCACCCGTACCGCCGCCGTGATGCCGCCTTCGAACTGGTAGTAGTCATCGCTGTCGAGCAGATCGTGTTCGCGGTTGTCTTGGTTTTGCACCACCGCTTCGATGGATTTGAGGCGCGTTTCGAACAGACCGTGGCGGGCTTCGCCCTCGGCCCCGGACCCATAGGCGTAACCACCCCAGGCCACGTATGCCTTGGCCAGATCGGCCTCGGTCTCCCAGCCCTTTTCGTCCATCAACGCCTGCAGGCCCGCGCCATAAGCCCCGGGCATGGAGCCGAAAACGCGAAATCCGGCGCGGCGCTCAGCCTCAAGTGCATCTACACCGCTTGCTATGAGTTCCGCGCTTTCAGACCTGACCCGCGCGGCCAGCGGATTTTGCGCGGCGTCTTCGTCGAGTTTCGAGACCGCGCGCACGGCGCTGTCGAACAGGTCGATCAGGCCGGGAAATGCATCGCGGAAAAAACCCGAAATGCGCAGCGTCACGTCGATGCGCGGGCGGCCCAGGATGTCGGCGGGCAGAACCTCGAACCCCGTGACCCGGCGGCTGGCCGCGTCCCAGGTCGGGCGCACGCCCATCAACGCCAGGGCCTGGGCGATGTCGTCGCCGCCGGTGCGCATGTTCGACGTACCCCACGCGGTCAAAGCCATGGTTTTCGGCCATTCACCGTGGGCTTGCAAGTGTGCGTCCAGCAAAATGCCCGCCGATTTCCAGCCCAGGGTCCACGCCGCAGGGGTGGGCACGGCGCGGGTGTCGACGCTGTAGAAATTGCGCCCGGTGGGCAGCACGTCCGGGCGGCCGCGGGTCGGCGCGCCGGATGGGCCGGGTTCGACGAAGCGCCCTTCCAAACCGCGCACGATGCCTTGGATTTCCGCCGCGCCGCAGGCTTCGACGGCGGGGCGGATGCGGTTTTCAAGCTCCGCCATCACCATCGCCGTGCGGCTCCAGTCCGTATGCACGCGCGTTTCGCCTTTGACCAGCGCCAGCGCCAGCGCCTCAAGCCGTTCGACCGTGTCGCCCGCACTGCGCCAGACATCTTGCACCGCTTGCAATATTTCAGGCTTGGGTCCGGCCCACGCGGCGGCCATGTCACAATCGAGCGGATCGAAACCGAGACACAAATCATCCGCCAAGGCGCGGATCAACGAGGCGTCCTTGGGCTCGGTGCCGCGCGACACCCGCACCAGCGCGACCAGCAACGCATGCAGCAAATCACCGCTGGGCGACGTACCGAAAATATGCAGGCCGTCACGGATCTGCATTTCCTTGAGCTCGCACAAATACGCGTCCAGTTGCGCCAGGCGCACGTCTTCGCCCGCGCCTTCGTCCATGCCCGCGTCCTGTGCCAGTCCGGTGACGTGGCACAGCTCCAAAATGTCGCGCTTGAGGACTTTGGTACGGCGCGGATCGGTACCGGAGGCTTCGAAATATTCATCCACCAACTGTTCCAAGTCGCGCAACGGGCCATAGCTTTCGGCGCGGGTCAACGGTGGGGTCAGATGATCGACAATCACCGCACCGGCGCGGCGCTTGGCCTGGGTGCCTTCACCGGGATCGTTGACGATAAAGGGGTAAAGGTGCGGCAACGGCCCCAAGGCGATTTCGGGGAAGCATTCGGCGCTCAGCGCCACGGCTTTGCCCGGCAACCATTCGAGATTGCCGTGCTTGCCGAAATGCACGATCGCATCGGCGTCGAATTCTTCGCGCAGCCAGGCGTAAAACGCCAGATAGCCATGCGGCGGAACCAGATCGGGATCGTGATAAGTTTTTTCGGGATCGATGTTGTAGCCGCGCGCGGGCTGCAAGCCGATGGCCACTTCGCCGCACAGAAACACCGAAATGGCGAAGTGCTGGTCGCTGCGCATAAACGGGTCAGCCTCCGGCTCACCCCATTGCTCGTTGACCCGGCGGCGCACGGATTCCGGCAAGGTGGCGAAAAAGTCCTGGTAGGCATCCAGGCTCAAGGTCACCTCGGCGGTGGCGATGGTATCGGGCTTGTGGCTGTTGGTCGGCCCGGCCTTGAGGCGTTCGATCAGCGCGTTGCCGTCTTCGGGGATGTCTTCGACCTCGAACCCGGCGACTTTCATTGCATGCAATGTATTGACGATACCCGCCGGAGTGTCGAGCCCCACGCCGTTGCCCAGACGGGCGTCGCGGTTGGGATAGTTCGCCAGCACGATGGCGACGCGCTTGGACCAGTTTTCCTGGGTGCGCAGCCACGACCAGCGTTGCGCCAAGTCGGCGACGAATTCGAGACGGTCGGCGACCGGCTGGTAACCGACCAGATCGCACTGGGTGTCGGGGTCGCGTTCCGACAGATCCTTGAACGACACCGCGCGGCTGATGATGCGGCCATCGATTTCCGGCAGCGCCACGTTCATGGCGATGTCGCGCGGCCCCAGGCCCCAGGTGTTTTCAGCCCACGCCACCTGATTTCCGCCCGACAAGATCACCTGCAAAATCGGCAGGTCAAAAGCGTCGAACGGCGTCTCGGCGCGCACCGCGCCGGGGCTGGACGCGGCGAAACCGGTGGTGTTGAGCACGCAACCGAGCGGCAAGATCTCCGCATCATGAGCGCGTTCCAACAGGTCTGTGACGGTGGCTTGGCTGACCGGGTCCTTCAGCGAGGCAACGTAAATCGGCAATGGGTTGAGCCCGGCGAATTGCAGCGCATCGACCAAATCGTCGATCACGGCGAGATTGCCGCTGAGAAAAAGGGCACGGTAAAAAATCACCGGCGTCACCGCCAAGCCTTCACGCCAGCGCGGATACTTGATGTCCGACAGCGCGACGCCGCCCAGGCCAGGCCAATAGAGGCCCGCGGGCAGCACCGGGCGGGGTTCGATATAGTCGCACGGATAGCCGATCAGCGCAGCGGCGCATTCGACGAAACCGCGCGCGTTGTCCGGCCCGCCGAGCACCAGGTATTGCCACAAGCGGTGAGCGTCTTCCTGACCGAGGGACGAAAAACCGCTGAGTTCCGCGTCGGGTTGATCGTCGCCGGGCAAAAACGCCACCGCAATACCCGCCGCGCGACACGCCGCCGCGACTTCGTCGACGCCGTAAGGCCAATAGCCGCGACCGCCCAATACCCGCACCACCACCAGCTTGGCGTGGCGCACGACCTCTTCCACATACAAATCCACCGACATGTTGTGGCCGAGGTGCAGCATGTTCGCCAAACGCAGCGACGGAAAATCGATCGCGCCATCGGCGGCGGCGCGGCGCGCCATCGCCAGGGCGGAAATTTCGGTGTCTGCAGCGGTGATGACGACGATGTCGCCGGGCGTCTGGCCGAGATCGACGGCTTCCGATCCGTCCTGGACGCTTCCCGGTTGGGCGGCGAGCAGATGCATCAGGCCGCGCTTTCTTGGGCATCAGCCGCGAGGGCGCCGGCAATCGCGGCGTGATCGATCCCCGCTTGGCCGATCACCACCAAGCGGCCCTGGCGATCTTCGCCGTCGGCCCAGGGGCGGTCGAAATAGCGCGTGAACCGCGTGCCGACGCCCTGCACCACGTGACGCATGGGCTTGCCCGCAACCTCGACGAAGCCCTTGATGCGCAGCACGTTGTGGGCTTCGACGATTTCGATCAGGCGTGCTTCCAGGGCGGCGGGGTCTCGCTGCACCGGGACGTCGACGATGAAGCTGTCGAAATCGTCGTGGTCGTGGTCGTGATGATGGTCGTGGTCGTCGTCATCGTCATGATCGTCGTGGTGATGGTCGTGATGGGACGGACGCGCGTCGAGGTCGTCTTCCGCGCCCGCATCCAGGCCCAGCAACACATCGACGCCGATGTTGCCGTGCGACGTCGCGACCACGTGCACGCCGGGGCGCAGCCTGGCGGTCAGCTCGGCGATCAAGCGTTTGCTCTCGTCTTCGCCGATCACATCGGCTTTGTTGAGCAGCACCATGTCGGCTGCGAGCAATTGGTCGGTGAAGACCTCTTCCAACGGGTTGTCGTGGTCCAGGCTTTCATCGGCTTCGCGTTGCGCCTGCACCGCCGCGATGTTGGAGGCGAACTGTCCCGCTGCCAAAGCCGGGCCGTCGACCACCGACACCACGCCGTCGACGGTGACGCGGGTCTTGATTTCGGGCCAGTTGAAGGCGCGGATCAACGGCTTGGGCAATGCCAGACCGGAGGTCTCGATAACGATGTGATCGGGCGGGGTGTCGCGATCGATCAGCGCTTCCATGACCGGCAGGAAGTCGTCGGCCACGGTGCAGCAGATGCAGCCGTTGGCCAGTTCCACCACGTCGTCCTCATGGCAACCTTCGATGCCGCAGCCGTTGACGATCTGGCGGTCGATGCCGAGATCGCCGAATTCGTTGATGATCAGCGCGATGCGTTTGCCGCCGGCGTTTTCCAGCATATGGCGGATCAAGGTCGTCTTGCCCGCGCCGAGAAAGCCGGTGATCACGGTGGCGGGAATTTTGCGGAGTTGGTTCATCGGTCGGGGACGTCCTTATTCGCTTTTGAGAATCTGCGGCAATCCAGCCACAACCAGCACCGCGCGATTGGCGTGCGCCGCTGTTATTTGGTTCACAATACCCAGCGCGTCAACAAAAGACCGCGCGACGGCGTTCATCGGAATCACGCCAAGGCCGACTTCTTCCGAAACGGCTATCACCGGCGCGGGGTGATCCAGCATCGCTTGGGCCAGGGCTTCGGCCTCCACCACCGGGGCGCGACCTTCGAACTGCATGTTCGACACCCACATGCCAAGACTGTCGATCAGCACCGGCTTGCCGCCGTAAAGTTTTTTCGCCTGGCCCAAGGCGTGGACCAAATCGACGCGCTCTTCCACCGTGACCCACCCTTCGGCCCGGCGCTCTTGATGTGCGGCGATGCGCTCGGCCATTTCGTCGTCCGTCGCGTGGCCGGTGGCGAGATACACGCCGCCCGTTCGCATCAGGCTTTCCGCATAGGCGCTTTTGCCCGAACGCTGGCCGCCCAGGACCAGCGTCAAGGGCGGCAATGTGGTGGTTTGATGTGCCAAGGTCTCGCTCCCGAATCCGGCGCCAACAGTATCAAATCATGTTGAGGCCGACCACCCGCCAACTGCCGCCGCGCTTGACCCGCACACCGTCCGCGATGTGGTCGAGACGGGTGAGAGAGGTGTTTTTCACATCCAACGCCAAGGCTTGCGCCGCGCTCAGCCCCAAGGCATGGGCGACGGCGGCGCGAATCGCACCGGCATGGGCCACACACACGATGTCGCGGCCGGAGTTTTCCGCGGTGATGGCTTGCAGCCGCGCGCTGACACGTGCGCACACGGCGGCGAAGCTCTCAGAATTGTGATTCGCGCTGGGGGGCGGGGCGACATTGGCGGGATCGGCCCAAAAAGCCTGGGTCTCGGCGTCATTGAACTGGTCGATTTCCGCCCAGGTCTTCGAGGTCCACGCACCGAACGCCTGCTCGGCGAAATCCGTCTCGACCAGCGGCTCAATGCGCTCCGCCCCAGCCTGCCATAGCGCTTCCGCCGTTTGGCGGGTGCGTTTGAGGTTCGTGGTAATCCACACCGCGCCCAAAGGCAGCCGGGCTGCTACGGCAGCGAACGACGCCGTATCGGATAGATCGGTGTCGATGTCGAACTGCCCCGACAGCTTGCCCAGTTTGGCGTCCACCACCGGGGCGTGACGGACCCACCACCAGCGGGTGACGACCATTTGGTGGGGCGTTTCAGACGGCGCACTCATACATAAAACACCGTACGAAATGCCACCGCCATGCCCGCCAGAACCAAGGCTTCCGCGACCTGCTGGGCCGCGCCCAAAACGTCGCCGGTGAAGCCGCCGATCTGGCGTTGCGCCAACCAGCCGACACTTGCAACCCCGACAACGGCCAGACCGGCCGCCAACAGGCCCGGGCCCAAGCCCAACACCAGCAAGGCGACCAGCACGCCCAAGATCGCCGCGACCACCGCATCGTCGCGATCGGGCGCGCCCGCACCGCGACCGAGACCGCCACGGCGCGCGGGTTCCATCACCACCATCATCAGCGGCAGCAGCGCGCGCGACAGCACGTGCGCGCCGACCAGCGCGCTAACGGCCAACACCGGCGCGTTGAAACCGCCCAGGCTGGCAGCCTTGAAACCGATGCCCAAAATCAACGCCAACACGCCATACGCGCCGATGTGACTGTCTTTCATGATGGCGAGTTTTTTGGCTTTGCTCGCCCCGCCGCCGAACCCGTCTGCAACGTCGGCCAGACCGTCTTCGTGCAGCGCGCCGGTCACCAATGCGCCCACGATCAAAGCCAAAAACGCCGCCGCCAAAGGATGCAGTCCCAATTGCGCCCCGGCCCACAACGCCAAACCCGCCAGCGCGCCGACCAAAAGCCCCACCACCGGCCAGGCACGGACCGTTTCGGCCAGCGGCGTCATGCCCTTGCCCTTGTCCGTTTCATCGCTTTCAACCGGTTCGTCCGGCAGCGGCGCGTTCCACCAACCGGGCAACGGCACCCGGGTGAGAAACAGCCACGCGGTGGTGAAGCGGTCCATCGCGCGGCGAAAATACGGCGTCGACGGCCCTTCGCCATGCATGGCGTCGGGATGCAGTTCTTCGTTTTGTTCGCGGGCCCTTTTCATTGGGATGCTCTCATTTATTTTATGCGCGGCGCGTGTCAGCGTGTATAAATGCCTGACACTTTTCAAATCTTATGTTTTTTCCGATCCAGCCGCGAGTCCGTTCCATGAATAAAATGCCGACCATCAACACGCTTGACGATGTGCGCCAGATTTTGACCGAACTTCCGGGTCCCGATGTCGAAGCCGCCCGCGCCGCCCAAACGCGCGAGCCGCAGTTGACCAAGCCCGCCGGTTCGCTGGGACGACTGGAACAACTCGCCGCATGGACCGCCACCTGGCAGGGTCGTTATCCGCCGCGCATGACAACCCCCAACGCCCACGTATTTGCGGGCAATCACGGCGTGGTAGCGCAAGGCGTATCGGCGTTTCCCGCCGAGGTCACCAAACAGATGGTGGCCAATTTCGAACGCGGCGGCGCGGCCATCAACCAGATTTGCAAAAGCATCGGCATCGGATTGTGTGTCGAGCAGATGGATCTCGACAATCCGACCCAGGATTTCACGCAAAACCCCGCCATGACCGACACCGAATGCGCCGATGCCATTGCGTTCGGCATGAACGTCGTCGACGAATGTTCCGACGTGGTGTGTCTAGGCGAAATGGGCATCGGCAACACCACATCAGCGGCGGCCATTTGCCTTGCGCTATACGGCGGTTCCGCTTTGACATGGGTTGGGCCCGGCACCGGCCTGGACAAGCCCGGCATCGGTAAAAAGGCCGATGTGATCGGCCTGGGCGTAAAGCTCTACAAACCGCACATGCACGATGGCCTGGACGTGATGCGCTGTTTGGGTGGGCGCGAACTGGCCGCCATTGCCGGCGCGGTGATTGGCGCACGGCTGAAAAAGGTGCCGGTGTTGCTGGACGGCTACGTGTCCACAGCCGCCGCCGCGGTTCTGCCGAGCGTCAACAAACGCGCCCTGGATCACTGCAAAGTCGGCCACATGAGCCAAGAACCCGGCCATAAGCTGTTGTTGGAAAAGCTCGGCAAGGTCGCCCTGCAAGACCACAGCATGCGCCTTGGCGAAGGCACCGGCGCGGCGTTGGCGGTGGCGTTGTTGAAAGCCGCCGTGGCGTGTCACAACGACATGGCGACGTTCGCCGAAGCCGGCGTCAGCGATAAGGACGCGGGCGAAAAAGACGCCTGAAGCGTCATTCGCCTTGCTGCATCAACAGGCCTTTGACGCGGGCCATTTTCATCATGTGCAGGAAAAACAACGTCGCCAAGCTCAACAGCACGACGTTGAGCCCTGCCGCCCAAAAGAAGTGGTTCCACGCGAACACGCCGTCGAACAGCACCCCACGCATGCCCTCGAAGACGTGCGCGGACGGCAGCGACAGCGCGATCACTTGCAACCATTCGGGCAAGGCGCTGACCGGGTAGTAGATCGCGCTGACCGGGGCGAGCAGAAATATACCCAACCAGCACAAACTTTCCGCGCCCAATCCGAACCGCAAAATCAACGCCGCCACGGTGAGGCCGATGACCGATCCGAACACCAACAAATTGATGAAAAACACCACCAGCGGCACGCCCAGGTCGAACACCCACACATCGAAGAACGGCAACGCCAAAAACGCCGCCGGGGTCACGGAAATCAGCGTGCGCACCAGGCTCATCAAGATCAGCGCTGCAATCAGTTCGGAATCGCGCAGCGGACTGACGAACATCTGCGCCAAATTGCGCGACCACATTTCTTCAATGAACGGCAAGCTCACGCCCAAATTTGCGCGAAACAACACATCCCACAGCAATACCGCGGAAATGAGAACGCCTGCGGCCTCAGCCACCCATGAGCTGTGGCCCAAGAAAAACTTGGTCACGAACCCCCACAGCACCATCTGGATCAACGGCCAATAGGCCAATTCCAACAGGCGCGGCCACGAGCGCCGCAGCACGTAAAGATGACGCAACATCACCGCCAACACGCGGCGGAAAGAAAAGTTCGTTTGAGGAACGCAAACGCCATCGGGTTCGTTCATTTTGCCGTCTCCTCCGCCTGCGCTGCCTGTGCCGGTGCGCGTGCGATGTCGAGAAAAACTTGTTCCAAGTTATCGCGCCCATGGCGTTTGATGAGTTCTTTCGGCGCACCTTGATCGACGATCTTGCCGCCGCGCATCATCAGTACCTGATCGGCCAAGCGTTCGACCTCACCCATGTTGTGCGACGCCAGCAAGATGCTCGCGCCGGTGCGCGCGCGGTAGCGTTCCAGGTACGTGCGCACCCAATCGCCGGTGTCGGGATCGAGCGACGCGGTGGGTTCGTCCATCAGCATCAAAGCGGGTGCATTGAGCAACGATTTGGCCAGCGCCACGCGGGTTTTTTGTCCCGCCGACAAGTCGCCGAACGGGCGCTTGATGAAGCCGGAGAGTTCCAAGTCCTCGCTCAGCTCGGCAATCCGGCCCTTGACGTCACGCACCCCGTAGAGATGGGCGTAGACGGTGAGGTTTTCCCACACCTTCAACCGCTTGGGCAGATCCACGTAAGGGCTGGAGAAATTCATGCAGCCGAGCACCTTGTGACGCTCTTCGGGCATGCGCGCACCGAGCACCCGGACCTCGCCGCTGGTCGGGCTGAGCAGCCCCAGCAACATCGAAATGGTGGTGGTCTTGCCCGCGCCGTTGCCGCCCAACAGCGCCACCGTACATCCGGCCTCGACACGAAACGAAATACCGTTCACCGCATCCACGCCGTCGAACGATTTGGTGAGGTCGGTGACTTCGATAACGGGCGATGCGGCCATGTTCATCGGCTCAGGTGGTGTCGCGTTCGATGCGGTGCTTGATCTTGAGCAGCTGGCGGCGGCGCTCGTCTTCGGCGATCAGATGCTCGATATAGTGGCCTTGAAACATGTTGATGCCGACCGAGCGTCCGAAATCGACCGCTTCGCGGTTGTCGCAGCGCGCCATGATGACGGTGGTGCGCCCGGCCTCTTCGACCAGATCACGCAGTTTCTTGCGCATCTGCTGGCCGCCGTCGACCAGTTCGGGATTCCACATCACCTTGACGTAATCGACGCCGAGACGCTCACGGTTGATCATCGACATGTTTTGATGGGTCAAACCGTCAAGACAGATGCGGTAGCCCTTTTCCTGGCAGAACTCGCGCACGAACAAGAACGCGCCAAGGTCGGCGAAGATGTCGATCTTTTGCAGCTCCAACACCATCGAGCCGCGCCGTGCGGCGGAAATGCCGTCGTCGAAGGCCATGAACTCAGGGCTCATCAAGGTCGAGACATTGACGTTGAAGCTGATATCGCCGGTGATCGAAAAGCGGTCTGTTTTCGACAGCAATGACAACACGCGCTTGTCCAGGCTTTCGGTGAGATATTGAAACAGCCACCGGTTCGAGGTCAGATTGATGCCCGGCATCATGGTTTCGCGCAGATCCATGATGGAGATATAGAGCTCCGAAAAAATCGGTTCCGGCACCAGTTTCTTGCTCACCCCGCACACAAACTGGCGGCGCACCAGACTGGTCAGGTCGGTGCGCTGCAACGCCTTGACCGCGCGGCCGAGAATTTCCGGCGACAACGGCTCGCCGTGATCTTGGCGCGCCTTCAACGCCGCACGCACGTTTGAGCGCGTTGCCGGGCGCTTGGTGGTTTCACCGTCCTCGCTCATGCCGCGGACCATTTTGATCAACTGGTCGTAGCCCGTTTCGACGTCGTACCAGGTCACGAAATCGGCTTCGGAGCGCGATTTTTCGTCAAACAGCGGATCGTCGGAAAACAGGAACTTGACCTTCTGCACCGTGTCTTCGACGCGGGTGTGGGCTTCGGCTTTGTAGACGAAAAACAGGTCGAGATTTTTCAGTTCGAAAAGTTGACCCATCAAGTCGCTGACCAACGCCTCGAAGCTGTTGGTGGCGGCGCGGATATGGTGTTCGCGGCGGTTGGCGGGCATCAGGCTGGAAATGTTGATGCGCACCGCCTTGCGCCCTTCGCGGCGATTTTCCAGCCGGCGCAGGTATTCCAGCAACAACTGTTCCTGGGTGCGGCGGTGCATGTGCGTGGGTGAGGATGAAGGCCGGACAGCCATGTCAGCACGCTCCTCGCTCGATGGTTAACCCTGCGCTCATTTGATCAAACCCTTGCTCGCCATCGCCTCGACAACCTTGTCGATAAAGTGCCCCTGAAAGCACCGGATGCCAAGATCGAGGCCCCAGCTTACACCCTCTTCCGAATCCACCCGCGACAGCACCACCCCGCCTTCGTGCATGTTCGACACCACCGCGCGAATGTTGCGGGTCTGCTCCTGACCGACGCCGCCGCGCACCTCGGGTCCCCACGTGATCTTGATGTAATCCGCTTCTAAAAGCGACGGGTCGAAAAAATGCAAGGTCAGCGGGTTGAGCCCGTCGATCAAGACCTTGTATCCGTGATCCTGCAACCAATCGCGCACAAATGCGTAAGCGCCCATGTCGGCGAATACGTCGATGATTTGAATTTCGACGATCACGTTTTGGGTGTTTTCGCCGATCAGGGCGTGAAAGTTCTGAAATGGCCGGGTCATGATGGTGGAAATGTTGAGGTTGACGCTTAACGGCACGTCCATGTTGACGTAATCCAGCCGCGCCAAAACCTCCAGGACCCGGGCATCGATGGTTTCGGACAAATACTGAAACAGCCAGTGACTGGAAAAAATATTGATGTCGGCGGCAATGCGCGCACGCAATTCTTCCATGGCGACGAAGTGTTCGCGAAACGCCAACTGTTGCGATTTCCCGGCCGTCACCACCACGGCGGGCTGGCGGTGAACCAGGTCGCCGACGCGCGCTTCCAACAGCTTCTGCACAATGCCTTGCAGCATCGTCGGAACCAACGGTTCGCCGGTCATGACCTTGGACGCGCGCCCGGTGGACACACTTTCGGCTTGCTGATTTTTGACTTCTTCGCGGTGCGCCAACGCGTCGGCCACGGCGTCAACGAAATCCTTGACGTCCTTGGGCTGACTGAGATCGTACCAGGTCGAAAAACGGTCCTCGGCGGAACCGTCCTCGGTCAAGGTCAAGGGGTCTTCGTTGAACAGCGCGCGAACCCGAAACACCGCGTCATCGACATCGTCGACTGGGGTGTTGCGGCACAACAGCGCCACGTCGGCGTTGGTGAAATTGAACACCTGGACGTCCTGCTTCGAGGCCAAACTGTCGAGCGAACGACCCACCATGCGCAAAAAATGCGGCTGGCGGTGACTGGGGCGCAGTTCGGACAAGTGCAAATGCACGGCGAACACACCTGCCATGTTGTTGCGCATGCGACCGAGCACATCCAACAGCCTTTTCTCCTGGCTGGGCGGGTTGTGCTCTTGTCCGGCGCTGAATGCCTCGGAATAATCCGCCATAAGCGACGCTGGGCCTCCAAAAAAATCCGATTCTGACATGGTACGGATAAGTGGTTAATAGGCAATGACCGAAAATCCGCCGATTGCCCTTATGTGCTTGCGTTTTGAGTGCAAAACTCACATGTAGACCACCATGAACGAGATTCAGAGCCGCGATTTCACCACTCAAGCCCCCTGCGTGCCCGAAGATACGCGGGTGTACGCCATTGGCGACATCCACGGGCGCCTGGACCTGCTCAATCGCTTGCTCGACATCATTTCCGAAGACGCCGCCGATGCTCCGCAGCGCAAGGTTTTGGTGACGCTGGGCGATTATGTCGACCGCGGGCCGGATAGCGCAGGCGTGATCGAGCGGCTCTCGAACCTGCACTGGAACGCCCCGTTCGACAAATTTGAGCTGCGCTTTCTCAAAGGCAACCACGAGCTGCTGATGGAGCACTTTCTCGAAGGGCGCGACGACGGCCGCATGTGGCTGGGATGCGGCGGGGAACAAACGCTCAAAAGCTACGGCGCGAACTGGACCGCCCGCGACGCCGCAGCGCGTGTGCCGGAACGTCATCGGCGTTTTATCGCGCAGTTATCGCTGATGCACCGCGAAGGCGATTACGCGTTCGCCCATGCGGGCGTACGTCCTGGGGTCGATTTGGAGCACCAGCGCGCCGAGGATATTTTGTGGATTCGCGCCCGTTTTCTCAACGCAACGCGCAATTTTGGCGCCGTGGTGGTGCACGGTCACACCCCGGTCGACGTGCCCGACGTCTTGGACAACCGCATCGCCATCGACACCCGCGCGTGGGCGTCGGGGACCCTCACCGCGTTGGTTTTGGAAGGGAAAGAACGCCGGTTTCTGTCGACATAGACACGTTGGCGCGGACCTTGCCGGTCGTTAATCAATAATCGCTCTGTATCGGCTTGCGATTCATGATTGTTTGGCTTCTATCTCTTTGAGCTTTCGCGCCGTTTGGGCGATCAAATCGTCGAAATGCTGCAAGTCTGCACCGCCCAAGGCGCCGGTGCGTTCGGCCTCGAACCGAAACAACTGCATATTGTTCAAAAAATTGTTCACCACGTCTTGAACGGACCCCATCATGACCTGCGTCGCAGCAAGGCGCTGTGCAGAGATCTCTTGTTCGTAACGCACTTGGCGACGCTGACGAAGCAAATCGCCCACATAACCGAAGCCGAGCAACACCAGCACGGGGATCACTTCGTCGCCTTCGTAAGGTTCAACCACATGCAAGAATGCGCTAAATGCCCTGCCAAACTCTTCGAAAACATCAAGATTATAGTACAAGGTTACAAGCAAATAGATGCCGCTGATCACTGCCATGCTCGTGGCCAGTCGAAACTGCCTCAGAATCTTCTCTCCGTTTAGCATGCTAACTCACCTTAACCGACGCTTTCGCGCCTTACCTCATAGAGCCATCGATTAATGATTAAAGTACCAGACATGGTGTTAACATTCGCTCAATTCCAATATGTTGCTGCGTTCGCCTTGGCGCTGGCCTGCGAACGCGTTACAAGAGTTGAAACGCGATACGCTTACAGCGACGGCCCCTGGGAGGCACCATGAGTACATTGTCCAATCTCGCGGACTGGATCGAACGATTGAACGGCGCGCGCATCCTGTGCGTGGGTGACGTCATGCTCGATCGATACGTCATGGGCGACGTGCAGCGCATTTCTCCCGAGGCACCGATCCCCGTGCTGCGCGTGGAACGTGAAACCACGATGCTGGGCGGCGCGGGCAACGTCGCCAGCAACGTCGCCGCATTGGGCGGCGGCGGAACCTTCGTCGCCGTAACCGGCGAAGACGAGGGCGGTGACGAAATCGCGCGCTTGTTGGCGCAACTGCAATCCATTCGCGCAGATCTGGTGACGGACAGCGATCGCCGCACCACTTTGAAGACCCGTTTCGTCGGCGCAAATCAGCAATTGATGCGCGCCGATGTCGAAAGCACCGATGCTCTGTCCACCGCGACGCAGGTTGCGGTGCTTGAACGCATCGCCCACATCACCGATCCGGGCATCGGCGCGGTGGTATTGTCGGATTACGGCAAAGGCGTGTTGAGCGACACCGTGGTCCAAGGGGTGATCGCCCAAGCGCACAAAGCAAATATCCCGGTCATCATCGATCCCAAGGGGTGCGATTACAGCCGCTATCGCGGTGCCGATATCATCACGCCCAACAAAAAAGAATTGATGGACGCGACCGCCATGCCCGCGCACAGCGACGACGACGTGGTCGCGGCGTGCCATCACCTCATCGAAACCTGCGGCGTCGGCGGCGTGTTGGCGACCCGCAGCGCAGACGGCATGACCTTGGTGATCAAAGACCGCGCGCCGTTGCACCTGAAAGCCGAAGCGCGCGAAGTGTTCGACGTTTCCGGTGCCGGCGACACCGTTGTGGCGACCTTGGCCTTGGCCTTGGCGGGTGGTGCGGATTTAAACGTGGCCGCATCGCTGGCCAACACCGCCGCCGGTATCGTGGTCGGCAAGGCGGGCACCGCTACGGTCAGCGCCGCCGAACTGACCCGCGCCTTGCACCACCAGGATTTGGGCAACGCCGAAGCCAAACTTTCGGATCTGGAACGCGCCGTCGCCAAAGTCGCGGCATGGCGCGAACAAGGGCTTGAGGTCGGTTTCACCAATGGCTGTTTCGACCTTTTGCACCCCGGACACATTTCGTTGCTCAGCCAAGCGCGCGCCGCTTGCGACCGTCTGGTCGTAGGGCTCAATTCCGACAGTTCCGTGCGTGGGCTCAAGGGCGACAGCCGCCCGGTGCAATCCGAAGCCGCGCGCGCCGCGGTCCTGGGCGCGCTGGCCGCGGTCGACTTAATCGTGCTGTTTTCCGACGAGACCCCGATCAACCTGATCGAAGCCTTGCGCCCCAATGTTTTGGTCAAGGGCGCCGACTACACCATCGATACGGTGGTCGGCGCGGACATCGTTCACGGTTTCGGCGGGCGGGTGGTGCTTGCCGAATTGCTCGACGGGCATAGCACCACCAACACCATCAAGCGCATGAACGCTTAATTCACGCGGCCCGCACTTGGTGCGCGGCGCGAAGGACTTCCCCGATGCGCCTTCAGCCTCAATCGTTTTCGATGGCCATATTGCTGACGGCGCTGGTGTCGGTCGCGCCGCTTTCGACCGACATGTATTTGCCTGCGTTGCCCGCCATTGGACGCGACCTTCAAGCCGATGCCGGTATGGTGCAACTGACGCTGAGCGCCTATTTGATCGGGTTCGCGGGCGGCCAGCTGATCTTGGGGCCGCTTTCGGACCGTTTCGGCCGCAGGCCGGTCCTGCTCGCGGGATTGATGATCTTTGTAATCTCCTCGATCGCATGTTTGCTGGCGAGCAACATCACGATGCTGCTCGTGGCGCGGCTGTTTCAGGCTGTCGGCGCGTGCGCCGGCACCGCCATCAGCCG
The DNA here is from genome assembly GCF_036568125.1 of Magnetovibrio sp. Taxonomy (NCBI): domain Bacteria; kingdom Pseudomonadati; phylum Pseudomonadota; class Alphaproteobacteria; order Rhodospirillales; family Magnetovibrionaceae; genus Magnetovibrio; species Magnetovibrio sp. Next base: position 244,380 of record NZ_DATCTF010000004.1, on the reverse strand, counting down.
CGCGGTGGTGCGCGACATTCACGGCGTCAAGGATGCCGCACGCATGCTGGCCCATATGGGCACCGCCATGGCCACCGCGCCGCTGATTGCACCACTGATCGGCGGCCACCTAACAGCAAGCTATGGATGGCAAGCCAACTTTGTCGTGCTGGCGGGCATCGGCGCGTTGATGTTGGTGTTGAGCGTCATCGCCTTACCCGAAACCCATACCCAACCCGATCCTTTGGCACTATCCGTGCGCCGCATGGCGCGCAACTATTCCACTTTGCTGAAGAACGCCACCTTTCGTGATTTCACCTTGAGCAACGCCTTCGGCTTCGCCGGGCTGTTTGGCTTTATCTCCAGTTCCAGTTTCATTTTGATCGACGGCCTGGGGATGCGGCCGGAAACCTTCGGTTTCGCGTTCGCCGTGGTTGTTTTGGGTTACATGTCGGGCACCCAGGTATCGGTTCGCTTGCTCAAAAACCGTTCCTTGGAATACGTGGTCGGATTGGGCGGGCGCATCGCGCTGGTCGCCGGCATCGCCGGATTGCTTACGGTCTGGCTGGCGCCGCCGTCGGTGTTTGCCGTGATCGTGCCGATTTTTTGCTACAACATATCTTTCGGCATCATCATGCCCAACACCATGGCGGGGGGCATCGGACCGTTTCCCCACATGGCAGGCACGGCGTCGGCGCTGATGGGCTTCGTTCAAATGGCGTTGGCGGCGTTCAGCGGCGCGTTGGTGGGCCATCTTTATGACGGCACCGCGCTACCGATGATGGCGGTGATCGCCGTCACCGGGACATTGGCGTGGTTGTTCGCGCAACGCGTCGCGCGGCGTGGAGATCCATCGGCCTAGTTGCCGAACACCGATTTGAAAAATTCTTTGATGAACGTCTCGACCGGGTTGGGCCGATTTTCCGGCGTTGGTCCGTCCTTGGGCGTCGTCAGCACCTCGACCGGCAGGTTTTTCGCCGGCGTTTGCGCCAACGCGGCGGTGGTGAAATCGCGCCACAGCCGCGCGGGGAACGAACCGCCGGTAACATTTTGCATCGGCCGGCCATTGTCGTTGCCCATCCACACCCCGGCGATCAAGTCCGGTGTGTAGCCGATGAACCAGGCGTCGCGATAATCTTGCGAGGTGCCGGTCTTGCCCGCCGCCGGACGCTTCAGGCGGGCACCCTTGCCCGTGCCGTCAGGGCTGGCGATGACGTTGGCCAGCATGCCGTTCATGGCCCCGGCGTAAGCCGCCGGAATCACCCGGCCCGGCCCGCCGCCGGAACGCACATACAGGGGCCGCCCGGCGCTGTCTTGAATTTCACTGATGGCATAGGGCCACAACCCCAGTCCACCGGTTGCGAACGGACCGTATGCGGCGGTCATTTCCAGCAACGAGACCTCGCTGACGCCCAGCGCCAACGACGGCTCGTCGGTCAGGTCGGCGGTGATGCCAAGCTTGCGCGCCATGTCCTGGACCCGTGCGCGCCCGGCCGCTTCCGACACTTTGACCGCCACCGTGTTGATCGAACGCGTCATCGCATCCGTCAGGGTGATATCGCCGAGATATTCGTTTTTGAAATTGCTCGGCGACCACGCGTCGATGGTGACGGGTTCGTCGCGCATCACCGTTTCAGGCGCCAATCCGGCCTCGAACCCGGCCAGGAACACCACCGGCTTGAATGCCGAGCCCGGCTGGCGCTTGGCCTGCACCGCGCGGTTGAATTTGCTTTGCGCATAATTGGCGCCGCCGACCATCGCCAGCACCGCGCCGTCGGGCGCCAGTGCCACCAAGGCAACTTCGGACACAGCACGCTTGTCCGCCGCGCCACCCTTTTTCATCGTGGTCTTGATCAATTTTTCCGCCGCGCGCTGCATGCGCGCATTGAGGCTTACGATCACCGTGACGTCTTGATCCAAGGTCACATAATCGCCGACTTGATCGAGCACCCAGTCGGTGTAGTGGTGCGCCAGCGGCTTGGTGGTGCTTTTTTCGTAGCGCCACCAATTGTGCGGCTGGGTGATGGTCTTGCGGTCGGCCTCGCTGAGATAGCCCGCCGCGACCATGTTGGCGAGCACCACATCGGTGCGTTCGCGGGCCAAGTCGGGATTGATCATGGGATTGTATTTGTTGGGGCCTTTGAGCATGCCCGCCAACATCGCCGCTTCATACGCCGACATGTTGCGCGCCGGCACACCGAAATAGTACTGCGCCGCGGCTTCCGCGCCATAGACCCCTTGGCCGAAATAAACCCGGTTGAGATAGATGGTGAGGATTTGATCCTTGCTGAATTTCGCTTCCAGCCACAACGCCAAAACCACTTCCTGGAGTTTGCGTTTGAGCGTGCGCTTGGGCGACAAGAATAGATTTTTCGCCGCCTGTTGGGTCAGGGTCGAACCGCCCTGGCGAATTCCGCCGGCGCGCACGTTGACCCACATGGCGCGCGCGATGCCGATGGGATCAACCCCCCAGTGGTCGTAAAAGCGCCGATCTTCGGTGGCGAGAATGGCTTGAGGCAATTCCGGCGGCAATTCATCAAGACGTACCGGCGCCCCGTAGCGGTCGCCGCGGCGCGCCAATTCGATGCCGTCACGCGTCACCACCCGGATGGTGGGCTTACGCGTCGCGGCGATGGCTTCGTCGATGTTGGGCAGGTCCCAAGCGATGTAAGCCACCCCGATGCCGAGCAAGATCGTCGCCCACACCCCGGCGACCACCGTCCAATAGGCGATGCGTTTCCAGCGCCTGCGCGGTTTGCCATCCTGTTCGTCGAGAAACGAGGCGTCTTTATCGCTCTTTTTGCTCATAAACGGGGTTATGCCATATCAGCTCTGAAGGATGTATGAACGTCTATAAACCCAACGCGTCCAAGCACGCACCCGCCAGGGCATCGGCGCGCGGCGACAAGGGGCCAGGCAACCGGCCATAGATTTGAAACGTCGCGGTTTGCAGCACGATGCCGAACACCCACGCCGTGGCCTCGGTCGCATCCGCATGGCCGACTTCACCTGCGTCGATGCCCGTTTGGATCACGTTTTGCACCACATCGATGGGGTTGGCCATGTCGTCAGTGATTTTAGATAGCTGGCCATGTTGAACCAGCAAGAGAAAACGAAACAAGGTTTCGTCGCGATCGAACAGCTGACAGAAACCCTGCACCATGGCCTCGATTTTCGCCGCAGTGCTGACTTCGCCCGCTTGCAGTACGCTCAGCGTGGCGGCGAAATTGGTGAAGTTGTCGCGAAACAACGTCCACACCAGTTCGTCCTTGCTGCTGAAATGACGATAGATCGCGCCTTCGGTGATTGCCGAGGCCTTGGCGATGTCGCGCATGCCGCCGCCGTCGACGCCTTTGTCGACGAACAGTTCCAGTGCCGCACGCTTGATTTTTTCCCGTGTCGCTTCGCCTGAACGCATGGTCATCCCTCTATTAGTAAACGATCACTTACATAACACGGCGAACGCGCCCTTGCAATATCGTCCTGGCACGCGTCAAATGCGCCCTCGGCACGGGAGACTTCATGTACGGCACCTTACTGAGTATTTCGGCATTGTTGGCGGGCGTTTTCGCCATGAGCCTGGGTTTCGGCCTGCAAGCGACCCTGCTTGGCGTGCGTGCGGGTATCGAGGGTTTTCCCGTCACCGTGACCGGTTTCATCATGGCGATCTATTACGCCGGCTACATCGTCGGCTCGTTGTTGTCGCCGCGCCTGGTGCAAACGGTCGGCCACATTCGTGTGTTCGCGGCCCTGGCATCCTTGGCCAGCGCGGCGGCGCTGCTGCACGCCGTCATGGTCACCCCGCCGACGTGGGTACTGTTTCGCGTCATGACCGGGTTTTGCGTCGCCGGGTTGTTGGTGGTGGCGGAAAGTTGGCTCAATCACGCCAGCACCAACACCAACCGCGGCAGCATTCTATCGGTTTACATGGTCACCAGTCTGGGCGCGACGGCCTTGGGCCAATTGCTGCTCAACGTCGCGCCGGTGGACGGCACGATGCTGTTCATCTTGGTGTCGGTCCTGGTGTCGGTGTCGTTGGTACCGATGGCGCTGTCGTCGCGCACCGTGCCGACCTTGCAACCCACCGCGCGGATGAAAATCCGCAAACTGTTCGAACGCTCCCCCATGGGCGCGGTCGGGTGCTTTTCCACCGGCCTGATCAACGGCAGCTTTTGGGGTATGGGCGCGGTCTACGCCCACACCGCAGGCCTGGATACCCGCGGCATTTCACTGTTCATGGCGATGGTGGTATTGGGCGGCATCATATCGCAATGGCCCATGGGCCGACTGTCGGATCACGTCGACCGGCGCTGGGTTCTGGCCGGCCTCGCCGCCGCCACCGCTGCGGCAAGCCTGGGCATCGCGACCTGGGGCGGCGTGTCCCACGAGATCATGTTCACTTTGGGCTGGGTGTTCGGTGCGATGGCGTTTCCGCTTTACGCCATTTCCATCGCCCACGTGAACGACGTGCTGGACATCGACGACTTCGTGCCCGCCAGCAGCGCGTTGCTGTTGCTCTACGCCATGGGCGCGGTGGTGGGGCCGTTCGTCGGCGGCGCGGCGATGGACGCCATCGGCGCGCCGGGGCTGTTTTATTTCAACGCCGCGGTTGCGATCGCGCTGCTCGCCTTCACCCTCAAGCGCCTGTATTTCGGGCACGCGGTGAAAAACGCCGACAAGGAAGACTTCATCGGCCTGCCGCGGACCACCGCCCAGGCCCTCGAGATGGCGGCCCAAGTGGTCGAGACCGCAAATCGGGAAGACGATCCAGCTCAGCCTTAAACGTCACCAACCTTAAACGTCCAGGTTGGCGACCTTCAGCGCATTGTCTTGGATAAAGTCGCGGCGCGGTTCGACGTTGTCGCCCATCAAGGTGGAGAACACCTCGCCCGCATCTTCGGAATGGGCGACCTTCACCTGCAGCAAAATCCGTGCGTTGGGGTCGAGCGTGGTTTCCCACAGTTGGCCGGGGTTCATTTCGCCCAGACCTTTATAACGCTGCACCGCCAAACCCTTGCGGCCCATTTCGGTGATGCGCTCGATCAAGTCCACCGGCCCTGTGATGACGCTGTCTTTGTCCTTGGCGGTCAAAGTACCGTGGCGCATGAAGGTTTTCTGCAGCTGCCCGGCCATGGCGTCGAGGCGCCGTGCCTCGGCGCTCTTGATCAGGGCGCCGTCGATGACATGAGTTTCGGTCACGCCGCGCAAGGTCCGCGACAATTGCAAACCGCCGTCGTCCAAAACCGCGCCTTCCCAACCTCGTTCCAACTCGGTTTCCAGCGCGTTCATGCGCTTGGCCATATATTCGCCGACCTCGCCCGCGTGCTCAGGATCGGTCAACACTTGCGGATTGAGCGCACCCAAGATGGCGGCTTGTTCGACCATACGCAGCGGCACGTGCTTGGAAATGTCTATCAGCAAGCCACGCGCGATACGCGCCTCTTCGACCAGGTTACGCAGATCGGTACCGACCACCTGCGCACCGTCAAAGCCCGTGAACATCGTGCCTTCGTCGACGGCGGCGTTGAACAGATAGTCCTCCAACGCCCGGTCGTCTTTGAGATAGACTTCCGAATTGCCGCGCTTGGCGCGGTACAATGGCGGCTGCGCGATGTACAAATAGCCCCGTTCGATCAGTTCCGGCATCTGGCGATAGAAGAACGTCAGCAACAAGGTGCGGATGTGGCTGCCGTCCACGTCGGCGTCGGTCATGATGATGATTTTGTGGTAACGGCATTTGTCGGCGTCGAAATCCTCGCGCCCGATGCCGGTGCCCAGCGCCGCGATCAGGGTGCCGATTTCCGCAGACGACAGCATCTTGTCGAAGCGCGCGCGTTCGACATTGAGGATTTTGCCGCGCAACGGCAAGATCGCCTGATTGGAACGGTCGCGGCCTTGCTTTGCGGAACCGCCGGCCGAATCACCCTCGACCAGGAACACTTCGGAATTGGCCGGGTCACGTTCCTGGCAGTCGGCCAGTTTGCCCGGCAGCGAGGTGATGTCGAGCGCCCCTTTGCGCCGCGTCAGTTCGCGCGCCTTGCGCGCCGCTTCGCGGGCGGCGGCGGCCTCGATGATCTTACCGATGACTTTTTTGGCCTCGGCGGGATGCTCCTCGAACCAACGGTCCAAGCCTTCGCCGACGATGCTTTCGACCACCGGGCGGACCTCGGAACTGACCAGCTTGTCCTTGGTTTGCGACGAGAATTTCGGATCGGGCACCTTGACCGACAACACGCAGGTCAGGCCTTCGCGGGAATCGTCGCCGGTGATCGCGACCTTTTCCTTTTTCGACATGCCCGATTTGGTGAAATAGGCGTTGATGGTGCGCGTCAACGCACCGCGCAGGCCTGCCAAGTGGGTGCCGCCGTCGCGTTGGGGAATGTTGTTGGTGAAGCACAGCATCTGTTCGTGATAGCTGTCGTTCCACTGCATCGCCACCTCGACGGTGATGTCGTCTTTTTCGCCCGAAACCATGATGGTGTTTTCAAGCTGAGCCGTCTTGGCGCGATCGAGATATTCGACGAACGCCGCCAAGCCGCCTTCGTAGTGCAGGTCGATCTCGACCTTGTCCACGTGGCGTTCGTCGGTCAGCAGCAAATGCACACCGGAATTCAAAAACGCCAATTCGCGCAGGCGGTGTTCCAAGGTGGCGAAATCGAACTCGACCATGGTGAAGGTCGCTGCGGACGGATGGAACGTCACCGAGGTGCCGGTGTAATTGCTGCCGTCTTCGGTCTTGGGTGAAACGCCGACCACTTCCAAGGATTTCACGGTGTCGCCGTTCTCGAACCGGCAATAGTGCTCTTTGCCGTCGCGGTGAATGGTCAGGTCCAGCCAATCGGACAGCGCGTTGACCACCGACACACCCACGCCGTGCAGACCGCCCGAGACCTTGTAGGAGTTGGAATCGAATTTACCGCCGGCGTGCAACTGGGTCATGATGACCTCGGCCGCGGACACGCCTTCTTCGGCGTGCATGTCGACGGGAATGCCGCGGCCGTTGTCGGTCACGGTGACCGAGCCATCGGCGTTGAGCGTCACTGTGACCAGGTCGCACCAACCGCCCAAGGCTTCGTCGATGCCGTTGTCCACCACCTCATAGACCATGTGATGCAGGCCGGTGCCATCGTCAGTGTCGCCGATGTACATGCCCGGGCGCTTGCGCACAGCTTCCAGTCCTTTGAGAACTTTAATGGAATCCGCGCCGTATTCCGCGGGGATGCCTTCGTTCAGTTGGCTTTGGTCTTCTGTTTGATCGCTCATATCGGTCTCTGCCTATTGGCTATGGTGTCTTCAGTTTCGTGTGCATCCAAAACGCCGTTAGTGCCCTTCGGCAAGTTTAGCGTCGTCGATGCTGTAAAATTTCGCTTTGCCGGACAGCGGTGCGAACAGCTCCGCATCCGTGCCGGTGAACCAGGCCTGACAGCCCAGCGTCAGGACTTCGTCGAACAACGCGTCGCGATGGCGAACGTCCAGATGCGCCGCGACTTCGTCCAGCAGCAACACCGGCGTACGGCCTTCGTCGCTGGCGCTGAGGCGCGCCGCCGCCAGCACCAAACCGACCAGCAGCATTTTCTGCTCGCCGGTGGAACATTGCCCCGCAGGCATGGCCTTGGCGGCATGTGTGACCAGCAAATCGCTTTGGTGCGGCAAGCGGCCGTCGAGGCCATTGCCCGCACCGCCGTGCGCCGCGTCGGCCGCGCGGGATCGTTTCAGCGCCGCACGCAGACGGTCTTCGACCGCCAACGCCGGATGGTCCATCAGCCAGCCTTCGGCCAAGCCGTCGATGGCCAGCGTGCTGGCGGGAAACGGCCCGTTCATATGCGCGCACGCCCCGGCCAGGCGTTCCGCAACGCCCAAACGCGCCGCTGCCACCGCCATACCGCGTGTCGCCATGGTGTCTTCCAACGCGCTCAACCACGCATCGTCGTTCTTGCCGTCGGCCAACAGACGCGAGCGTTCACGCAGGGCATGGTTATAGGCATTGATGCGTCCGGCGTGGGCCGGATCGAAACCGAACACCAACCGATCCAAAAAGCGGCGGCGCTCCTGGCTGCCGTCCAAAAACAATCGGTCCATCTGCGGCGTCAGCCACTGCGCCGCGAAATGTTCGCTGAGCACCGACAGCGCGCGTTGCGGCGCGCCGTCCACATGAACCACCCGCTTCGCCGCGGCCGCGGTTTTGGCGGCGGTTTCGATGCCGGTGCCGACCGACACCGGGAACGCGCCGCCTTTGATATCCGCGGCGACCGCCCAGGCTCGGCCCTGATCCGCGCCAAGATCGCGCCGCCCCACGTCGCTTAAGCGGGCGCGGCGCAAGCCGCTGCCGGGAACGAGAAACGACAGCGCTTCCAAAATATTGGTTTTGCCCGCGCCGTTGGCCCCGGTCAGCACCACCGGATTGAGGCCCGGTTCGAGGCGCAAATGCTCATAACAGCGAAAATTGCTCAACGTCAGGCGCGCACACGCCAACCGCCCGACATCGTTCACGGCCGCGTCAGGCACGGCCGCGCCATCGTCGCAAGATGAGGTGTTCCGAGACAGGTCGTTTCCTCTCAGATCCGGGCCGTTGAAAGCAACTGAAGCCTGGCTTTGCGTCACGTCTGCTCTTTCGTCCTGTTGAGGCTGGCGGTTCAGACCGTATGTGGCGATCAAACGCGCCCCTTAAACCCGCATCGGCATCAGCACATACAGCGCGCTGTCGTCGCCGTCTTCGCGGATGATGGTCGGCGAGGCAGCGTCGGACAGCGACATGGTGATGGTGTCGCCTTCGATCTGGCGCATGATTTCCAGCAAGTAGGCCGAGTTGAAGCCGATTTCCAAGCGTTCGCCCGCGTAATCGGTTTCCAGCTCGTCCGTCGCGCTGCCGCTTTCGGGGCTGGACGCCGACAGAACCAACGAGCCCTTGTCCAAGGTCAGCTTCACGGCGCGCGATTTTTCCGTCGAGATGGCGGACACACGATCCACCGCGTCACCGAAGGTTTTGCGCGTGACCTTCATTTCCTTGTCATTGCCCTGGGGAATGACGCGTTCGTAATCGGGGAAGGTGCCGTCGATCAACTTGGACGTCAGCACCACGCCGTCGAACGAGAACTGAATTTTCGCATCCGACATGGTGATGCGGATTTCGGCTTCGGTTTCTTCGATCAGTTTGTGCAGTTCCTGCACCGTTTTGCGCGGCACGATCACGCCGGGCATCGATTCAGCGCCTTCGGGCAAGGCGGTTTCGGCGCTGGCCAGACGGTGACCGTCGGTGGCGACCGCGCGCAGAACCGGCGCGCCGTCCTGTTCGGCGGCGTGCAGATAGATACCGTTCAGATAGTAGCGGGTTTCCTCGGTGGAAATGGCGAAACGGGTGCGGTCGATCAACGCCTTGAGCTCGATCGCAGCAAGATCGAAGCTGACCGGCAGTTCGCCGCCCGACATCACCGGAAATTCACCGGCGGGCAGGCATGATAGCGAAAAACGCGACCGGCCCGAGCGCAAAACCATCTGCCCGTCGCCAGAGGTGGCGTCGAGTTCGATATCCGCACCATCGGGCAGCTTGCGTACAATTTCGTAAAGCGTGTGTGCCGGGGCCGTGGTCTCGCCCGGTTCCGACACCTGCGCCGCGGTGGCGTCGACAATATCGAGGTCCATGTCGGTGGCGTTCAGACGCAACTTGCCGTCACCGGCGCTCATCTTCACGTTGGACAAAATGGGAATGGTGTTCCGGCGTTCAACGACGTTCTGCACGTGGCCCAGGGATTTCAAAAGGGCCGCTCTTTCGATGATCAGCTTCATATCTCGTCCAACACTACCGTTCGTTTGCGATTACGCGTAAATCTTTGCCTGCTTCATTCTTTTACCGGAGGATATGCTGGGGATTGTGCAAACCACGATCCGGGCGATACCGATCGTCCGTGCTCGTCGTCCGCTTTGGCGCACAAAAATCACCGCAATCTCGGCGCTCAAATCAGGCACGAAAAATGCCCCCAGGAACCCCCCCTTGAAAAAGGGAAATCATTATAACAAAGCAAGGCCAAATCCGAAGCCTTTTCTTGGCCCGGAATTAACCTTAATAACCATTAAATAACAATTGGTTACAGACTATATGATGGCTTGCGAAGGCAGCCGGAAGGAGCGCACGCACAAATTGAGCGAAGCGCCGATTCGCAAAGTTCACCGGCCGTCTTGAAAACGCCCCCTGAAATGACACGACCCCCGGGTCGAAAGACCACGGGGATCGTGCAAATTTCAACGTCTGAAAAGCGCCTCAGCCTTCCAGCATGCGCCGCAGCAGTTCGACGTCTTCGGCGAAGGTGGCGTCGCGTTCGCGCAGCTCCTCGACCTTTTTCACCGCATGCATCACGGTGGTGTGGTCGCGACCGCCGAACTTGCGGCCGATTTCCGGCAACGAGCGCGAGGTCAGCTGCTTCGCCAGATACATCGCCACCTGACGGGGACGCGCGACCGAGCGCGCGCGGCGCGCCGAATGCATGTCGGAGGTGCGGATGTTGAAGTGCGCGGCGACCTTCTTTTGGATTTCTTCGATGGTCACGCGGCGGTCGTGGGCGCGAATCAGGTCGTGCAGGACGTCCTGGGCGGTTTCCACGGTGATGTCGCGGCCCACCAACGAGGCATGCGCGGCGACACGGTTGAGCGCGCCTTCGAGCTCGCGCACGTTCGAGGTGATCTTGTGGGCCAAGAATTCCATCACCTTGAGCGGCACATCGACGCCCATGCGCTCCGCCTTGGTCTGCAAGATACCGAGGCGCAGTTCATACGTGGTCGCGTGAATGTCGGCGACCAGGCCGCAGTTGAGGCGCGACTTCAAGCGCTCTTCCATGCCTTCCAGATCCGACGGCGACTTGTCCGCGGAAATCACGATCTGCCGACCTTGGTCGACCAGCGCATTGAAGGTGTGGAAGAATTCTTCCTGGGTCGAATCTTTGCCGGAAATGAACTGCACGTCGTCGATCATCAACACATCGACGTTGCGGAACTGTTCCTTAAAATCCACCGTGTTCTGTTCGCGCAAGGCGCGGATGAACCGATACATGAATTTTTCCGCCGACATGTAGATGACGGTGCGGTTGGGGTCGACTTCGCGGATGTTCCACGCAATCGCGTGCATCAGGTGAGTCTTGCCAAGCCCCACGCCGCCATAAAGAAACAGCGGATTGAACTGGGCCGTCGGGCTTTCGGCGATACGCTTGGCGGCGGCATAAGCGAACTCGTTGGGTTTACCGACGACAAAATTGTTGAACGTGTAACGCGGGTCCAACGGTGCGCTGATTTCCAACGCGGTGTCGTTGGCCGGGCGCACGTTGGCCAGTTGCGCGGGCTCCATATGGGACGGGGCCATCGGCATGCCGGCGCTGACGCTGGGGTTTTGCCGGGCACCCTGGCGAGCGCTCGACAACCCGGTCGGCACGGAACCGGTCCGCGACGCAGAAACGGATTTATCCAACGCCAACTTCGCGGCTTTGGCTTTTTCGTCTGACTTGGCGAGATCGGATTGGCCGTAATCAGCTTGAACGAATACGTCCACATCACGGACTTCGGTGTTGATCGAGCTCCACAGCTCGCCCAACCGGTCGACGTAATGGGCAACGACCCAATCTTTCATGAAACGCGTCGGCACGGAAATGCGCACCAAGCCGTCGCTCACTTCGCGCACGGTCATCGGTTTCAGCCAACTCTGAAACGCGGCTTCGCCGATTTCATCACGCAGGCTGCTCAGCACATCATCCCACTGCGCCGTCACCTGAGCGTCAAGGTTCCCCCCGGTCATCGATAAATTCCCCCGCCTTGGGTCAAAAACAACTGATCATTTTGAGGCTCGGAGGTTTTCGTCCAGACCCGGTGCAAACTTAGGAACGGGCGTTCTTGCGCCCCGGCCCCTGTGCCGACAGCATTCGCGCCCCCAGGACACGCCGATGTTACGGACAACGATTCACTTTTCATCATTTTTACTAGGCGCCTCAAAATAGTACGTTTCTTCCCCGCCGGCACCCGATGAACATCGGAACTGAAACGCCGAACTGGCCCTTAAACAGGCTCAAGAGCATATATTTTTTTATTTTGTATCAGGGGGTCAATTACTTCAGTGCTTAAGTAATTCTGGATTTTCCCTTGTCAGTTACAGACCGCAAGAGTTTTACAGTCAAAGAAACCTCATTCCTCTTTTCAATCAACTACTTCCAGATTTACTGAACCAGGGTCTGCCCGCCCTGTTGACGAGGTGTGATACTAGAGACCTCTCGAGCACGTTTCAACAAGACCGAAAGGGGAACAGGCAAAAAAATTAACTTGACTCAAAGACCGCCCGGGAATCCATCCACGCTATCCACAGGGAGTGGAAAACTGCGGTAAATTGAGGAAAAATCGCCTTGTGGCGGAATCACCTCTGAACCCACAACATATGGACCAAACCACCCAGATGCACCCCATATGCTGGCGCTGACCAATTGACTTAGGACGTTCGGACTACACAGCCGCGAAGACTTTTACTATACTTGGACTATTCACAAAATCACCGCGTATGACTCGATGCGGCGTTCGTCTTTTCACACGTTAGCGGCACGCCGAACGAAAGATCCGGACGGCTCATGTCGAGCACAAAAAAGCCGCACATCCGACAGGCAGACGTGCGGCTTAAATTGCGTGCGCGGACCGAAGTCCGGCAAAAGATATAGCGCGAGGCGAACGCCTCAGGTCGCGGACTTAGGCGAGGGCTTTGATGCCTGCGCTGAGACGCGAAACCTTGCGTGCGACGGTGTTCTTGTGGAACACGCCCAATTGGGCGCCGCGCATCATGGTCGGTTCGGCGGCCTTCAAAGCGGCTTCGGCGGCAGGCTTGTCGCCGGCTGCGATGGCGCTTTCCACAGCCTTGATGGCGGTGCGGACGCTGGAACGACGCGCGCCGTTAACGTCGGCACGACGGATGGTTTGACGGATACGCTTTTTAGCGGACTTGTGATTTGCCATTTTTTTAAAACCTTTGCGTTGAACGCATGTTCGAACGGAAGCGCGGTTTATAGAGGGCTCCGCCGCACCCGTCAAGCCCCATTGAAGCTGTTTTTGAGGCCTTTTTCATTCCTGTAAACCCCGGGCATCCAACGCCCGGTTCAGCGGTTTTCGAATTTCGGCTTTCGCTTTTCGATAAATGCCGCCATGCCTTCCTTTTGGTCATAGGTGGCGAAGCACGCGTGGAACAAGCGTCGCTCGAACCGCACGCCTTCGCTCAGGGTGGTCTCGAACGAGCGTTTGACGGATTCCTTGGCCATCATCACGGTCGAACGCGAGAAGCTTGCGATGGTTTTGGCCATGGCCATGGCTTCGTCCATCAGCTTGTCTTTTTCCACCACCCGCGCCACCAGGCCCGAAGACTCGGCCTCGCGGGCATCCATCATGCGCCCGGTCAGCACCATGTCCATGGCCTTGGCCTTGCCCACCGCACGGGTCAGCCGCTGGGTACCGCCGATACCCGGAACGATGCCGAGGGTGATTTCCGGCTGGCCGAATTTGGCCGTTTCCGACGCCACGATCAGATCGCACATCATCGCCATCTCGCACCCGCCGCCGAGCGCAAAGCCCGACACCGCTGCGATCACCGGCTTGTGACAGCTGTCGATGCGTTCCCACGGGCCGGAGATGAAATCACCAAGATAAGCGTCGTTAAAGGTCTTGTTCGCCATCTCTTTGATGTCCGCGCCCGCCGCGAAAGCCTTTTCCGATCCGGTCAGAACGATGACATGGACATTGTCGTCGGCTTCGAACTGATCCAGGGCCCGGCCCATTTCACCGACCATTTTGGCGTTCAGCGCGTTCAGGGCTTCGGGACGGTTGAAGGTGATGACGGCAATGTTGTCCTTAACCTCCGTGAGGATGTTTTCGAAGGTCATGCATGAAACTCCGGTTTGAGGGGGCATTAATTTTTGGAGGGCAAAATGGCGAAGCGCACGGTCATCGCCGATCCGGTTTGTTCAAACGTCACGTTGAGCATTTCGCCTTCGCGCACGAACGTCGCGGCGGCGGTTTTGGTCCAACCCAACTGCGGCAAGGTCGCGGCGTAAAAGTCCAGCACCTCTTTACGACTGAGCGTCGTGGTCGCCTCGACGTTGGCGATGCGCCCGGCGGGCGTGGTGAAGGTCATGCCGTCGTCGGCTTCGACCATCTGGTCCATCAGCGGCAAGTCGTCGATAACGCTGGAAAAGCGTGATTGTTCGGCGGCGTGGCTGGACACCGCCAGCACAACCGCAACCACCGCAGCCAAAGAAAAAATCGTCGATCGCATTTATAGCCTACCTTACGCGCCTTGAGACAGGATCCGGATCCTAGCGTTGTTTGCGCGGACAATAATAGGTGGAGCGCCCGCCTTGTTCCAAGCGCTGAATGCCCCCTGTCTTTGAAACATCACAATCGCATCCCGGACACGCCTGGCCCGCACGGTCGTATACCGCGAAATTGTGTTGAAAATATCCCAGACCGCCGTCGGTGGTGCGATGATCTTTCAAGGTCGAGCCACCGGCCTGGATGGCTTCGTTCAAAATGGCCTTGATCGCGGTCGCGAGCTTTTCCGCCCGCCCGCCCTGGACCGTGCCCGCGGCGCGCTTGGGCGAAATGCCGGCGCGATACAAACTTTCCGACGCATAGATGTTGCCGACCCCGCACACCACCCGGGCATCCATGATGGCTTGCTTGATCGCCACGCGCTTTCCTTTCAGCGCCTGCGCCAAGACCGGGCCGGAAAAGGCGTTGCCCAGCGGTTCCGGCCCGATGGATCGGATCAGCCGATGATCGGCGAGCGCATCGGTGGCGCACAGATCCATCAAACCAAAGCGGCGCGGGTCGGTGAAAACGATATGCGCGCCGGTGTTCAGGTCGAACTGCACATGGTCGTGCTTGCCCACCGGTGCGACCGTATCGCCGGGGGCGTAGATGCGCACCTGGCCCGACATGCCGAGGTGCCAAATCAACGTATCTTTTTGCGTCTGTATAAGAAGGTATTTGGATCGCCGCCCCACCGTGACGATCGACGCGCCTTCCAGGCGTTGGATGAAGTCCTTGGGAAACGGGATGCGCAAGTCCGCCCGGCGTAGCTGAACGCGCGCGAAAACGGCCCCTTCCATCACGGGGGCCAGTCCACGGCGAACGGTTTCGACTTCGGGCAGCTCAGGCATGCTTCTCACTATCACCTTGAGGCTTTTTTACAAAGCCATATAGGTATATGGTTCCGCGCATGAGCACCAATACACAAAAAACACCCGAACCCGAAATCATCCAGCCCGAAGCCATTCAGCCGGGCGAGTCCACCACGCACTTCGGTTACAAGACCGTGCGTGAAGAGGACAAGGTCGAAATGGTCCGCGGCGTTTTCAACAACGTCGCGTCCAAGTACGACTTGATGAACGATTTGATGAGCATGGGCGTGCACCGCCTGTGGAAGAACCGCTTGATCGAAAAGCTGCGTCCCCACGCTGGGCAAAAGCTGCTCGACGTCGGCGGCGGAACCGGCGACATCGCGTTCAAGTATCTCGATGCCGGCGGCGACGATGTCACGGTGTTCGACATCAACGACGAAATGCTGCAAGTCGGGCGCGACCGCGCCATCGACCGCGGATCGCTGACCGGCATTCAGTGGATGCAAGGCAACGCCGAAGAACTGCCGTTCGAAGACGCCACGTTTGACGCCTATACCATCGCGTTCTGTATCCGCAACGTCACCCACATCGACCGCGCCCTGCGCGAAGCGCGCCGCGTGCTCAAGCCCGGCGGACATTTTTTGTGTTTGGAATTTTCCAAGGTTGTGGCTCCCGGTCTCGGCGCGATTTACGACACCTATTCGTTTTCGCTGTTGCCGAAAATCGGCGAAGTGGTGGCGGATGATCGCGATTCTTACCAGTATCTGGCCGAATCCATTCGCCGCTTCCCCGATCAGGAAACCTTCAAGGCGATGATCGAGGATGCCGGGCTGGACGTGGTCAATTACGAAAACCTGACCGGCGGTATCGCCTGCATTCACAGCGCATGGCGCACCTAAGCGAGTAGACCGTTGCAAGCCCTCCGTCACATTCTTCGTCTGTTGTCGATCGCGCGCACCTTGGCGCGGCACGATGCGCTGTTCATTCTCGAACGCCTGCAACTCGCCCCCGGGGTGGTGCTGTTCGCCAAGTTGATCTCCAGCCGTCGCGCGCCCGGCCGTCCCGGCGAGCGCTTGGCGCGTGCGTTCCAAGACATGGGCCCGAGCTTCATCAAGGTCGGTCAGATGTTGTCGACCCGCTCGGACCTGTTGGGTGAAGAAATGGCCGCCGACTTGTCCAAGCTGCAAGACAAGCTGCCGCCATTTTCCGGCGCCGAGGCTCGCGCCGCCATCGAGGCCGAATTCGGTCGGCCTGTCGATGATCTGTTTTCCCATTTCGACGACGAGGCCATCGCCGCTGCGTCCATCGCCCAGGTGCATTTCGCTGTCACCACCGATGGTGAAGAAGTCGCGGTGAAAATCCTGCGTCCCGGCATCGAAGACGCGTTCAAGAACGATTTGGAGCTGTTTTTTTGGGGTGCGCGGTTGTTGCAACGCGCCCGTCCCGAATTGCGCCGCCTAAAACCGGTCGAAACCGTGTCGACGCTGGCGCGTTCCGTGGAAATGGAAATGGATCTACGCTTCGAGGCCGCCGCCGCCGATGAGATGCGCGAAAACTTTGCCGGCGACGGGAACGTCTTTGTGCCGTCCATCGACTGGCTGCGCACCGGCCAGCGCATCATGTGCACCCAGCGCGTTTACGGTATCCCGTTCGGCGACATCGACGCCATCAAAGCCGCAGGGCACAACCCCCACGAGGTTTTGCGCAAAACCGCAGAGACGTTCTTTTACCAAGCGTTTCGCGACGGCTTTTTCCACGGCGACATGCATCCCGGCAACCTTTTCGTGCTGCCGGACGGCGCTATAGCCATCGTCGATTTCGGCATCATGGGGCGGCTTGACCGCACTTCGCGCCGTCATCTGGCGGAATTGTTGATGTCGTTTCTGACCCGCGATTACCGCCGCGCCGCCGAAGTGCATTTTGAAGCGGGCTGGATCCCCAAACACCAACCTATCGAAGAGTTCACCCACGCGTGCCGGTCCATCGCCGAACCGATCTTGGACCGCCCGCAAAATGAAATCTCCATCGCTCGTTTGTTGGGTCAATTGTTCCAGATCACCGAGGTTTTCGAAATGGAAACCCAGCCGCAATTGCTGTTGCTGCAAAAAACCATGCTGGTGGCCGAAGGGACGGGTCGACGCTTGGCGCCTGATGCCAACATGTGGCTGATCGCCCGGCCGCTGATCGAAGCCTGGATGCGCGCCAATCTCGGCCCCGAAGCGCGCCTGCAGGAAGCCGCGCAACAAACGCTCGACGTGCTGAAACGCTTACCTGCCGTCGTTAAAGGACTTGAAAACGCGTTAAGCCAGTTCGACGAACACGGCCTCAAGCTGCATCCAGACACCGTCGCGCAATTGCGCGGCAATCGCCAGCGCAACGGTTGGTTTGCCCCGGCTGTGGTCCTGGTCGCCATTGGTGCCGCGATATTGGGCCTTACCGCCTTTTAATGCGCGCTACAGTGTAGCTATTCTAATTTCACACAATATACGCAATTTCCTTTAAATAACACTTGCGCTGTGGGTTATGGGCCTTTAACTTATCCACACCAATTTTTCGTAATTCGTAGAGCTTTAGTTTGGATTCCCCAGGCCGTGCTGAACGCCAAACGTATCCTTTTGATCGTCACGGGCGGTATCGCCGCTTATAAGACTCCGGACCTTGTGCGCCAACTGACCAAGGCTGGCGCCAGCGTACGTTGCGTGCTGACCAAAGGTGCCGAGCAATTCGTCACGCCGCTGACGTTGGCGAGCCTTTCGGGTGATAAAGTCTACACCGACTTGTTTTCCCTGACCGATGAACACGAAATGGGCCACATCAACCTCTCTCGCGAAGCCGATGTGGTGCTGGTCGCTCCTGCAACGGCCAACACCTTGGCGAAGATGGCCCACGGTCTTGCCGACAATCTCGCCACCACGCTGTTGCTCGCCACCGACAAGCCGGTACTGGCCGCCCCCGCCATGAACGTGCGGATGTGGGAACACGCCGCGACACGGTCCAATGTCGAATTGCTGAAGATGCGCGGCGTCAAGATGATCGGCCCCGACGAAGGCGAGATGGCGTGCGGTGAGTGGGGCGAAGGCCGCATGGCCGAGCCCGAGGATATCGTGATGGCGCTGAATGCCCATTTCGACGCCGCCGCGCCCCTGAACGGCTTTTCCGCCATCGTCACCAGCGGCCCGACACTCGAAGCTATCGATCCGGTGCGCTACATCGCCAATCGCTCCAGCGGTAAGCAAGGCCACGCCATCGCAGCGGCGCTGCAACGTCTTGGCGCGCGCGTCACGCTGATTTCGGGACCGGTCAACTTGCCCGATCCGGTTGGCGTGAAGACCGTTCATGTTGAAAGCGCGCGCGACATGCAGCGTGCCGTCGATGAGCATTTACCCGCCGACATCGCGGTCTGCGCCGCCGCCGTCGCCGACTGGCGGGTCGCCGGCGAAGCGACGCAAAAGCTGAAAAAAGACCCCATCGCCGCTGCGGGTGGCACCGCGCCCAGCTTCGACATGGTTGAAAACCCCGATATTTTGGCCGGGGTGTCGCGTCCAGGCCCCCATCGGCCGCGCCTGGTGGTCGGATTCGCTGCGGAAACGGAAAATGTCATCGAATACGCCCGCGCCAAATTGGCCAAAAAGGGCTGCGATTGGATTTGCGCCAACGACGTTTCGCCCGAAACCGGAACCTTTGGCGGTGATGACAACACCGTGCATCTGGTGACGCGCACCGGGGTCGAAGACTGGCCCAACCAATCCAAAACCGCCGTGGCCGCACAACTGGCAGGACGCATCGCCGAACACATCGCGTCGCACGCGGATGCCAGCAAACCCGGCGAGCGCGCCTGATGGATGACGCCGTACACAGACAGGAAACGTTTGCGATGAGCGACCAAAGCATCGAAATCGGCGTCAAACGATTGGATCACGGCGCGGATTTGGCATTGCCCCAACACGCCACGCCGTTGAGCGCCGGTGTCG
Source organism: Magnetovibrio sp. (assembly GCF_036568125.1). Lineage (NCBI taxonomy): Bacteria > Pseudomonadati > Pseudomonadota > Alphaproteobacteria > Rhodospirillales > Magnetovibrionaceae > Magnetovibrio > Magnetovibrio sp. Next base: position 225,302 of record NZ_DATCTF010000004.1, on the reverse strand, counting down.
ACCTGCTCGCCGCCGTGGCTCAAGACCTGCGTATCGAACCGGGCCAGCGGGCGCTGGTGCCGACCGGCCTTTCCATCGAATTGCCCGCCGGTTTCGAGGCCCAGGTGCGACCGCGTTCGGGCCTCGCCAACAAACACGGCGTCACCGTTTTGAACGCACCCGGCACCATCGACGCCGATTATCGCGGAGAAGTTTGCGTGCTGTTGATCAATCACGGAAACGAGGTCTTCACCATCGAACGCGGCATGCGCATCGCCCAAATGGTGGTGGCGCCGGTTTCGTTCGTCACTTGGCGCGAAAGCCAAGATTTAAGTTCATCCGCGCGTGGTGCGGGCGGATTTGGGTCGACGGGGACACATCACCCGGTCAATCCGGACTCAACAAACATAAAATAAAGCCTATTTAAGGAATCACTGGTCATGCTGCGACTATCTAAAAAAATGCTGTTTGCGATCGAAGCGGTGCTCGACATCGCTTATCACGCCGGCAGCGAACCTGTGCAAAGTCGTGAAATTACACGGCGTCAAGACATCCCCAGGCGCTATTTGGAACAAGCCCTGCAACAGCTCGTGCGCGAAGACATTTTGATCGGTGTACGCGGCCCGCGTGGCGGTTATCGTTTGGCGCGAGAACGCCGCCGGATTTCGATCGGCGACATCGTGCGCGCCGTGCGGCGCATGGAAACCGCCGACGACCCATTGCAAGATACCGCCGGTTCCGAACTCGGCATCAAGGTCGTGCGTCCGTTATGGCTGGAAATGCAAGGCGAGGTTATGAAGCAACTCGACCAAGTCAGCATCGATGATATGTGCAACCGCGCGCACAAATCCGGGATCGAAAGCGAAGGCCGAAAGAGCCTCGATTTCATCATCTAAACGGACTGTGACGTTTGCGACGTAACGCCAAGCTTGTTGATCGGCGAAAAGCACGATAAACCATATACCAATGAACAGCATATAAAGTGCGCAATTCAAATATTGTACAGCGCCGCTGTCCGGGAGGGTGAACGACATCATGAGCAGCCAAGAAACCAAACCCCATTTTCGGGGCCGAATTTATGACAGCATTTTGGACACCATCGGTGCGACGCCCTTGGTCAATCTGTCACGTTTGGCTAAAGCCGAAAACTGCAAGGCCACCATTCTTGGTAAGTGCGAGTTCTTCAACCCCCTCGCTTCGGTCAAGGATCGTATCGGCCGGGCCATGATCGAAGACGCCGAGAAACAAGGGCGCATTAAGCCCGGCGATATTCTTGTCGAACCGACGTCGGGCAATACCGGCATTGCCTTGGCGTTTGTGTGTGCGGCAAAAGGTTACAAGTTGATCCTCACCATGCCCGAAAGCATGTCTTCGGAACGGCGAAAGATGCTGGCCTTTTTGGGTGCTGAAATCGATCTGACCCCGGCTGCGCAAGGCATGCAAGGCGCCATCGACCGAGCCGAGGAATTGGCGAAAACCAAAGGCTATTTGATGCTCCAGCAGTTCACCAATCCTTCCAATCCGGCCGTCCACCGCGAAACCACGGCCATGGAAATTTGGCAAGATACCGATGGCAAGGTCGATCTCGTGATCAGTGGTGTCGGCACCGGTGGCACGCTCAGTGGTATCGGCGAGGCGTTGAAAAAGCTCAATCCCAAAATCAAAATGATCGCGGTCGAACCCGAAGACAGCGCCGTGCTGTCGGGTGGCGTTCCCGGCCCGCATAAAATTCAAGGCATCGGTGCGGGTTTCGTGCCCAAAGTCTTGGATGTCGACCTCATCGACGAGGTGGTGCAGATCGGCAACGAAACGGCGTTCGCCACCGCACGAAAGGCCGCACGCATCGAAGGTTTGCCTGTCGGGATTTCATCCGGTGCGGCATTGGCGACGGCCATTGAATTGGGGCAACGCCCCGAGATGGAGAATAAGGTTATCGTCGTTATTCTACCTTCGTTTGCGGAACGCTATCTTTCGACGCCCCTTTTTGAAGGATTAGGCCAGGACTGATCGATTTCTTCGGCCTTACCAGATGTGTCGCTCGATCCTTATCCACAAATTATTTTTTCGTTGTTTTTAATAAGCATTTATCAAGGAGCTTAATTAATGCTGCAAAAACAATTGGTTAATTATCATTTGTGATCATCTTGCGCTCGTCAATCCTTTGGCATCCGAGTTGAGATATTATTTTTTCATCTCATATCGTCTCAATTTCTGAACCACATCGGAACGCCGTCAATGGTCTTGGACTTTACCGAACAGCAAATTCAACGATACGCACGCCACATCCTGTTGCCACAGGTTGGCGGCCACGGTCAAAGCACTTTGCTTAATTCCAAAGTTCTCGTTGTTGGTGCGGGTGGCTTGGGATCGCCGATTTTGATGTATCTGGCCGCGGCCGGTGTCGGCACCCTGGGCATCGTTGACGATGATTCGGTCGATCTTTCCAATTTACAACGCCAAATCGTGCACACGACGGAACGCATCGGCGTCGCCAAGGTCGATAGCGCCGCCACGGCGCTGCGCGCCATCAATCCCGACATCAATCTGGTACTGCATAAAGAACGTCTGAGCCTGGACAATGTCGAATCGCTCCTGAACGATTACGACCTCGTGACCGATGGGTCGGATAATTTCGCCACCCGTTTTTTAATCAACGACGCCGCCTACTTCGCCAAAAAACCGTTGGTCAGCGGTGCGATTTTACGGTTCGACGGTCAAGTGGCGACGTTCAAGAATTTCCCCGGCGGGCATGAGGATGGGCCTTGTTATCGCTGCATTTTCCGCGAACCGCCGCCCCCGGGCCAAATCCCCAGTTGTTCCGAAGCGGGAGTTTTGGGCGCGTTGTGCGGCACCATCGGATCCTTGCAAGCGACGGAGGTCCTCAAGGAACTGCTCGGCATCGGCGAAAGCCTATCCGGGTCATTGTTGATCTATGACGCCCTTGCGAGCCAATTTCGCACCATCAAGGTAAAGCGCGATCCCGGCTGTCCCCTGTGCGGCGATCATCCAACCATTACCGACCTCTCCATCCATGCCGCACCACAGGTCGACCCTTGCCATGGCTGAAGTTTTGAACCCCGAACGACCCGAAAAGTTGTCCATTGTGGTATTTTCCGGCGATTTCGACAAGGTCCACTATGCATTGGTGATGGCGTCCGCCGCCGCCGCCATCGACACCCCGGTGACTCTTTTTTTCACTATGGAAGGGGCACGCGCGCTGATGCGCCCGGGCGTCGACAATGTAGCGGCCTGGTCCACCCAACCCACCAGCAGCGGCTTAGAAACCGGTGCCGACATGAACGATACGTTCGTGGAACGCGGCGTTGCCGATTTTGAGACCCTGCTCAGCGCCTGCCGTGAGCTCGGCGTGCGCTTCATGGTGTGTGAAATGGGCCTCAAAGCGCTCGATCTCAAGCGTGGCGAGCTGCGCCCCGACATCACCATCGAGATCGGTGGCGTGGTGACTTTCCTAAACGATGCCCACAAAGACGGTGCAATCATTTTTATTTAGATCTCTTTGATATATCTATTTTATCACTTCTGATCACATATAACTCATTGAAAAACGGCGCATCTTTAAGAGACGCGCCGTTTCGTTTAAATTGTTGCGTTTAAATATCAAACAAAACCCGGTCCGGCGGCGAGTGCCCATCGGCAAAAGTTTTAATGTTGATGAGCACCTTTTCACCCATGTCTATGCGGCCTTCACAGGTCGCCGAACCCATATGCGGCAGCAGGGTAACGTTGTTCAAATCGAGGAACTTGGGATTGATGGCCGGCTCGTTTTCGTAGACATCGAGGCCCGCGCCCGCGATCTCGCCTGCCTTGAGCATGCGGATCAAGGCATTTTCATCGATGATTTCACCGCGTGCGGTGTTGACGATAAAGGCGTGCGATTGCATCAGTTTCAGGCGGCGGGCCGACAACAGGTGATAAGTCGCGGGTGTGTGCGGGCAGTTCACCGAAATGATGTCCATGCGTGCCAGCATTTGGTCGAGGCTTTCCCAGTAGGTCGCCTCCAACTCGCGTTCCACATCTTTGTGCACGCGATTGCGGTTGTGATAGTGGATCGACAAGCCGAATCCCTTGGCGCGTTTGGCCACGGCACGGCCGATACGGCCCATGCCGACGATCCCCAGACGCTTGCCGTGAATGCGATGGCCCAGCATCCAAGTCGGCGACCAGCCGGACCAGCGTCCTTCACGCAAAGCGCGTTCACCTTCGACCAAACGGCGCGGCACGGCCAATAGCAGCGACATGGTCATATCCGCGGTGTCTTCGGTCAAGACATCCGGGGTGTTGGTGACCAAAATCCCGCGCTGACGGGCGGTGGCCAGATCGATGTGATCGACCCCGGTACCGTAGTTGGCGACCAACCGAAATTGTTCGCCCGCCTGGGCCAAAACCCCGGCATCGATATTGTCGGTCACGGTCGGCACCAGTACGTCGCAGTGTTTCACGGCTTCCGCCAACTGCGTTTGCGTCATCGGCACATCGTCCAGATTCAATTGAACGTCGAACAACTCCATCATGCGGGTTTCGACGGGATCGGGAAGTTTGCGCGTGACGACGACTTTGGGCTTATTGGAAGTGTTCATGAAGGCCCGCCCCTATCAGGGTTCTTTCATCTCTACCTGGGGAATGGCGTCTCCTCCCAGAAACGCCGGTCATTATTTGGGTATCAGCAATGTCCATGGCTGTCCAGAACCAACACACCTCGAACTCTATCTTAACCGCCAATTCGATTCAATTCGTACCAGCCGTCGCATACGCACATGAGATTCCCAGACCGCTCATTCACGTCTGTGACGCTTCAAACGTCTATCACCGCTCCGTCACCAATCTGGCGCGCAATGAAGGACTTGACCATAAGCCTACCTTGAGGTAGGTTTGCCTACTTTTAAGTCGACAGGCACAGTCATGACCCAAACGACCGATACCAGAACGCAGATCTTGGATATTGCCGAACGCTTACTGCAACAGCGCGGTTTCAATGCCTTCAGCTACCAAGATATTGCCAATGAATTGGGCATTCGCAAAGCCAGTTTGCATTATCATTTTCCCAGCAAAGCCGATTTAGGCACGGCCCTTGCCGAACGCCATGCCAACCGTGCCCTGGATGCCCTGCAAGGCGTCGATCAGCTCAACCTCAATGCCTGGCAGCAGCTCGATGCTTTCTTTAAGCCCTTTATAGATCTAGCAAAAAGCTGCGATTTGATGTGTGTGGGTGGTGTCATGGCCTCGGAGTATTCGACTTTACCCACCCCCATGCAGCACCGTATGGACGAATTTTTTGCCATTTTACACACGTGGCTGACGCGGGTTTTGCGCCAAGGCCGGGCATCCGGGCAGCTCTATTTCGGCGCCGAGCCATCGGTTAAGGCCGACGCCATCATTGCCACGCTTGAAGGCGCCATATTGATTGCAAAAACCCGCAAAAACGCCGATTTTATCGACCCTCTCATCGACGACATCAAGGCATCCCTGGGCGGCTGATTTCCGTCGCCCAATCATGACGACGGGCTCCGGCCCGTTTTCTTTTCACTAACATACCTACCTACTGATAGGTAATAATTGGAGACCTAACATGAACGCTCTATCCGTTTCGACCGCCATTCACAACCGCACCGCCATTCGCACATTTGACCCGAGCTTCATCATGTCTGGTGACGACAAACGCCGTCTGCTGTCATTGGCCATGCAAGCGCCGAGTGCGTGGAATATCCAACATTGGCGCTTCGTGTTGGTCGAAGACCCTGCCCAACGCGCAGCGCTGCAAGCGGCGGCGGGCAATCAAGCGCAATTTACAGACAGCGCCATGCTGGTGGCCATCGTCGTCGATCTCGAAGCCTGGAAACGCAATCCGGCGCGCTATTTCGATGCCGTGGGCGAAGACATCGCCGAGGTTTTGGCCGCAAAGGTGATCGATTTTTATACCGATCGCGACTGGCTGGCGCGCGACGACGCCATGCGTTCGTGTGGTTTGGCGGCACAAACCTTGATGCTGGCCGCCACCGAAATGGGCCTTGCGACGTGCCCGATGGATTTGTTCGAGCCCGAGACGGTGCAAGACCTGCTCAATTTGCCCTCGGGCCATGTCACGGCCATGTTCGTCGCCATCGGCAAAGCCAAAGCGGACCAAGACGCACCCCGCATGGGACGTTTGCCCTATGATGAAGTCGTGGTGATCGACCGCTTCCCGAACGCCTAAGCTCCGCACATTGCTCCCGCCCATGGCATGTCGAACTTCGTCCGTGATTTATGACTGTACGCTAGGGCATTGACCGCGTGGGCGGGGGCTCTTCTAATAGGGACGATTCGCTTCGATTGATTCGTTCTCGAATATCGCCGGGAGTTCTGCTGGATGATGCGTTATCTGTCGCTTGCCCTCATTATTGCCACCGTATTCGGCGCCAGTGTTGCATTGGCCCAAGTTTCCGGGTCGGGACTGCCCCTGCCGCGGTTCGTATCGTTGCGCGCCGGCGAGGTCAATCTGCGCACCGGTCCCGGTGTGCAATATCCGGTCGAATGGGTGTACCGGAAATCCGGCCTGCCGTTGGAAGTGATTGCCGAATACAAGACGTGGCGCAAAGTCCGCGATTGGGAAGGCAGCCAAGGCTGGGTGCATCAGACCATGCTGTCGTCCAAACGCGGCTTCATCGTCACCGGCGGCACCCGCGACATCCGCGCTAAAGCCGAACCGCAATCGCACACCGTTGCCCGGGTGCAAACCGGCGTTTCGGGGCAACTCATCGCCTGCCCCGGTCAAACCGAGTTCTGTCGGGTCGAAGTCGAGGGTTTTGAGGGCTGGCTGAATCGCGCAGATTTCTGGGGAATTCTTAAGGGAGAGGCGTTTGAATAAAATTTATTTATGATTTTTATTCAGCCATAAATATTGACATTATTTATCTGAAATATAATGCGAAATTGTATTCGTGCAGCCTGACAGCCACTTTTGGGCATATACCCGCACCACGACCTGCGTAACACATCCAAAATTTTTAACCTCAGCACCCATCAATATCTACCTGGATCGCCCATCGGCTACAGGCCGTTGTTAATGTTTACGGCTTTTCGGCCCTGACTATTTCTCAACCGATACGAATTTCTGCATCTGTAGACGAACTCGGGATATCCCCCTCTTTCAATTCATTTCACCCACAATAACAATAGGTTGACGCCTTAACCTTGCTGAGCTGTTGAACTGCATACCCCACGCCCGGCCTGTTTAGCGGCTCATTTCGACGACGAAAGTTAATGCGCCTGGTTCTATGCGTCGCAAACGAAAACCGGGGCCGCACAGCCGCCCCGGTTTCAAAAACGCTTAAAAGGTGCGTTGGGTGCAGATCAGTCCAGATCGGCCGCCAAAGCTGCGCGTACGGCATCGGGAAGTTTCGCCATGTGGCCGTAGGCCGGGTGATCGATAGCGAGCACAACCTCGCAACCCGGCTGCTTCATCAAGTCCGCCTGGGCATCCGTAAAGCTGAAATGCAGGAACTGGATCGAAGACGCCTTGCCGTCGGCGGTGGTGCGATCGATGTCGTCTTCGGGCACCGCCATGATTTTTTGACCGCCCACCGAAAGGCTGACGGTTTCTTCGACGCCACCAAGACCCGCCAGGAACCGCGCGCGGCGATCGGGTTCGTCGATTTCGAACATCAACGTGCAGGTCAATTCCCGGCCTTTGGGAATCAGCGGATTGTAGGCGCTGAGTTCGTCTTCGATTTGCGCGTCGCCGCCTTGCTCGATGTAGAGCATTTCGTGGACTTGGTGCCACATGGTGTCGAAGCTTTCGAAATACGCCGTGGCATCGGGGCCGATGTGAACGCGGCGGTTCTTTTTCAGTTCCGTCATGGCCTTGCGCCGTTCGAGGCGAACCTTGGCGTATTCGGCCATAGGCATGATGTCGGCGCGCGTGATTTCGTGTGTTTCACGAGGCATCGGGGGGTATCTCCTTCGACTTACAATCCGTAGGCGCGGGCAATCAACTGCACCGGGTGGCGCAACGCTTTGCCGGGGCCTTCGACTTTCTTGTCCTTGCGTTCCAGGCCCTGAACGATCTGATCGCGGGCCAAGGGACATTCCGACACCACATAGGCGCTGTCGGCCTTGGCGGCATCGCGAAACACCGGGCCGCCGACCTTCATGCCGACTTCGAAAAATTCCTTGGTCACACCCCACGATCCGCCATGGCCGGAGCAGCGCTCGATAACCGTGGTCTGCGTTTCGGGGATCAATTTCAGCAGCTCTTGCGCCTTGCGGCCCATGTTTTGGGCGCGGGCATGGCAGGCGATATGCGCGGTGATGCCGCCCGAAAGAGGCTTGAGCCCATCGGCCAAGCCTTCTTTTTCGGCAATATCGACAACGTATTGGGTAGCGTCATAGGTCGCGGTACTGAGCGCTTTGACGTTTTCGTCGTCAGGCTCGATCAGCGGCCATTCGAATTTCAGCATCAACGCGCAACTGGCCACCGGAACCACGATGTCAAAACCGTCGTCGACATAGGGCTTGAGCGTTTTGGCGATGGTTTTTGCCTTGTTGGCGACGCTGGCCATGTCGCCTTGTTCCAATTGCGGCATGCCGCAACATTCCGGATAGACGATTTCGGCGGCGATGCCGTTTTTCGCCAGCACCGCGCGGGTGTCCATGACGATGTCGGGGTCGTTGTATTCGCCGAAGCAAGACGCGTAGATCACCGCCTTGCGCTTGCCGTGCGCCGGTGCGCTCGCGTTAACCTCGATCGGTTCCGCCTTGGCGCGATCCGAACACTTTTTCTTAGCGAAGGTCGGCAGTTCGGCATCTTTGTGCACGTCATGGGTCATTTCCATGATCGAGCGCGTCAGCCCGTTTTCACGCCGCGAGGCCCAGTTGGCGAGGCCTGAGAATTTCACACCCAGCGGACCGTTGCTGTCCATTTTGGTCAGCTTGTCTTGCTTTTTGTTGGTTTTGCCCTGCTTGAACTGCAGCGCGCGGGCACGCAGCATCAGATGCGGGAAATCGAGGTCCCATTCATGGGGCGGCACGTATGGGCATTTGGTCATGAAGCACAAATCGCACAGCGTGCAGGCATCGACGACTTTCCAGTAATCAGCCTTGGCGACGCCGTCGACTTCGCCGGTCGGCGATTCGTCGACCAGGTCGAACAAGCGCGGAAAGCTGTCGCACAGATTGAAACAACGACGACAGCCGTGGCACAGGTCAAACACCCGCTCCAATTCAGCGAAGATCTTGTCTTCGTTGTAAAAATCTTCGTCCCGCCATTTGAGCGGATGACGCGTCGGCGCGTCCAAACTGCCTTCACTCATGTCCCCACCTCGCTGCTGTTCAATCGCTAAAACACATATCTAAAAAAACAACGCGGGAGGCTTTATCGACAAAGCCCCCCGCGCCGTTCATGTCATTCAACCGGGAGGAAATTAATCCAGGTTGTCGAGCGCCTTTTGGAAGCGGCCCGCGTGAGACTTTTCGGCTTTCGCCAGGGTTTCGAACCAATCGGCGATTTCGTCGAAGCCTTCTTCGCGTGCGGTCTTGGCCATGCCCGGGTACATGTCGGTGTACTCGTGGGTTTCGCCAGCGACCGAAGCCTTCAGGTTGTCAGCGGTGCCGCCGATGGGCAGACCCGTTGCGGGATCGCCGGTTTCTTCAAGAAATTCCAGGTGGCCGTGGGCGTGACCGGTTTCGCCTTCGGCGGTGGAACGGAACACGGTGGCGACGTCGTTGTAACCTTCGATGTCGGCCTTTTGTGCGAAATACAGGTAACGACGGTTGGCCTGGGATTCACCGGCGAACGCGTCTTTGAGGTTTTGTTCGGTTTTGCTGTCTTTCAAGCCCATAGTGGCCTCCTCTGATCAGATGAATGCAAAAAAAGATAACGACGGACGGCTGAATACTGCGCCGCTCGGTGACAAACTATAGCCCCTTGAAACGCAGGGTCAACCAAAAGATGGAGTTCTTCTAAAAAGAACTCCATCACATTGATTTTATTACTAATTAATTTTCTGTCAGGCGAATGACGACGTCAATTCCGGAAATTTTCGTGCCTTCGGGCGCGTTCGGCATCGCCGCCAGCTGCAATTGGCCGCCGGGAATGTCTTGCAGATGGCCTGTGCCTTCATGGAAGAAGTGGCCATGCTCATGCGTGGTGGTGTCGAAGTATGAGCGAGTCGGGTCGACCACGATTTCGCGCAGCAAACCGGCCTCGGTGAACTGGTGCAAGGTGTTGTAAACCGTCGCCAGCGAGACTTTGATGGTCGCGTCCTGGGCCTCGGCATGGAGCATTTCCGCCGTCACGTGACGCGCGCCGTTTTCAAACAACAACCGCGCCAGTGCCAAACGTTGGCGGGTTGGGCGCAATCCTGCGGTGCGAAGCTGATCAAGAACTTGTGCGTAAGGTCTCATGGTGACTCCCATTACATCTGCCTCATACTGCTCGAACCGATCAGCCCCCGTCCTTGACATGGATCAAGTAGAGCCGAGGTCCACCAACCTCTTATGAGGTTGTTTCAGTTTAGACTTATTGCAGTCAGTTAAGCATAACTTGATTTCACACGCAAAAACAAAAGACAGTAATTTTTGTGTGGTTATTTAGCGCCTGATTAATCCCTCGATCAATCGCCCGTGAGGATACGGTCCACCAGCTGCTTAACGGTCGGAATGAAGCCATTTGCGTAAAACGGGTCTTGCGCAAATTTGTAAGCGTTGTGACCCGCGAACATCAGGCTTTGGTCCAGATCGCCGCCATGCGCCGCGCGCTGCAGCGCCTTTTGAATGCAGAACGAGCGCGGGTCGGCGCGCTTGCCGTTGGTGCCCTCTTCGTTGTCGGCCCAGTTGGAAAACCGGCACTGCGACAGACAGCACATGCATTCGGCCTGACTTTGCAGGATTTGCTTGGATTTTTCCGGGGTGACGAACACCATGGTGTCGTCCGGGGTCTTCATCGCTTCGGATTGACCGGCATCGATCCACGCTTGGGCGCGGGGCAAATCTTCGGCTTTGACGTAGTGAATGCGTCCGCGCGGACCCAACGGAAGCTCGGCCGTGAACGGCGCTTCCGGTTTGGTGCGGTATTCGATTTGGCGTTCGGAACGTCCGACCAGATCGTCGAGGAACGGGTTGCGAATCGCCGACGAATAAAAGCCCGTGGGGCTGAAGCGGTTGAGGTAGACGTCGCCTTCCTTGAGGTTCAGCAACCGGTCTTTCCACGCCTGCATGATGGGGCTTTCCTGAGTCAGCAGCGGACGGGTGCCGAACTGAAATGCCACCGGACCGAGCTCTTCATTGTCGATCCAGTCTTCCCAGTCGCGCAGATACCACACCCCACCGGCCATGACGATCGGCACATGGTTGAGGCCGTAGCCGTTCATCACCTTGCGCAGTTCGAGACAGCGGCCATAGGGATCTTGCGGTTCGTTGGGATCTTCGACGTTGCTCAGCCCGTTATGACCGCCGGCCAACCACGGATCTTCGTAAACCACGCCGCCCAAAAGGTCTGCGTAATTTTTGTAAGAGCGCCTCCAGAGGGCGTTGAACGCACGCGCCGAAGACACGATCGGATAATAATTGATGCCGTACTGAGCGGCGATTTCGGCAACCTTGTAAGGCATACCCGCACCGCAGGTGATGCCGTGCACCAATTCCCCCACTTCGCTGAGGACGCCGTGCAAAATCGGCACCGTGCCGCCCGCTTCCCACAGCACGTTCATGTGGATACGGCCCTCGCCACCGGAAACATCGCGGGCGATTTTCGCCTGTTCGATGCCGCCGCGAATGGCGTAAGCCTTCAATTCTTCAAACCGCTCGGAGCGTGTCTTGCCGTGATAAACCTGCGGAATGTACGTGCCGTCTTCGGCGTAACTGTCCGGGTTCACACACGAAAACGTGCCGATGCCGCCGGCCTTGGCCCATGCGCCTGCAGTGGTTCCGTTGGATACGGCAACGCCTTTGCCGCCTTCCACCAAGGGCAGTACGTCCTTGCCGGACATTTTATAGGAATTGAGCGTTTTCACGGAACCTCCGGATCAATGGCTCCAATCCATATTGGGGCCACAGCATAAGCATACATGAATGTGTCACAAAAATTAGTCACTTGTGAGACATATCATACAACAAACGTAGCGAAAAAGAATCGGGGCGGACACCTCAAAACGATGAGGGCCGCCCCGAATCTTGGAATGGAGTTAGTCGGCCTTCTTTTCCGGCGCGATTTCTTCGCCGGTTTCCTGGTCGACCACCTTCATGGACAGTTTCACTTTGCCGCGATCGTCGATGCCGATCAACTTGACCTTCACGTCCTGGCCTTCCTTGACGATGTCGCCGACTTTTTCGACGCGGTAGTTCGCCAATTCGGAAATATGCACCAGACCGTCGCGCGGACCCATGAAGTTCACGAATGCGCCGAAGTCCATGATCTTGACCACTTTACCGGTGTAGATCATGCCGACTTCCGGCTCGGCAACGATGCCTTTGATCCAATCGATGGCTTGTTGCATGGCACTCGCGTCCACGGCGGCAACCTTGACGGTGCCGTCGTCGTCCAGATCGACCTTGGCGCCGGTGGTTTCGCAGATTTCGCGAATCACCTTGCCGCCCGCGCCGATAACGTCGCGGATTTTGTCTTTGTTGATCTTGAACGTTTCGATGCGCGGTGCCGTCGCAGCGACGGTTTCACGACCGTGATCGATGGTATGACCCATTTCGCCGAGGATGTGCAAACGACCGGCTTTCGCCTGTTCCAGTGCCGTTTCCATGATCTCCGACGTGATCGACGTGATCTTGATGTCCATCTGCAGCGACGTGATGCCCTGATCGGTACCGGCAACCTTGAAGTCCATGTCGCCGAGGTGATCTTCATCACCCAAGATGTCCGACAGAACCGCAACGCCGGCGTCTTCCTTGATCAGACCCATGGCGATACCCGCAACCGGGCGCTTCAGCGGAACGCCCGCGTCCATCAGCGCCAAAGAGGTCGAGCACACCGTGGCCATCGACGAAGAGCCGTTGGATTCGGTGATTTCCGACACCACGCGAATGGTGTAGGGGAAGTCTTCCTTGCTCGGCATCACCGGGTGGATGGCGCGCCAGGCCAACTTGCCGTGACCGATTTCGCGACGGCCCGTGGCGCCGAAGCGACCGGCTTCGCCGACCGAGTACGGCGGGAAGTTGTAGTGCAGCATGAAGTGCGAACGATAAGATCCTTCGAGTGCATCGATGATCTGCTCATCCGAACCGGTGCCCAGCGTGGCAACGCCGATCGACTGGGTTTCGCCGCGGGTGAACAGCGCCGAACCGTGTGCACGCGGCAGAACGCCGACTTCTGTGACGATCGGACGAACGGTCTTGGTGTCGCGACCGTCGATACGCACGCCGGTTTCCAGGATCGACATACGCACGATGTTCTTTTCCAACGATTTGAACGCATCGGCCAGAACCGAGTCCAAAAGATCGGCGTCGAACTCGCCTTTGATCACGGCGGTGGCGGCATCCTTGGCGGCTGCCACGGCGGCTTGACGTTCCAGCTTGTCGGAAATCTTGTACGCATCGCGCAGACCGGCTTCGGCCAATTCCTTGACCTTGGCTTTGACGTCGTCGACGCCGGCAGGCGCCGGGGCCAGAGCCATCGGTTCTTTGGCGCAATGTTCGGCCAGTTCGATGATCGCGTCGATCACCGGCTGGAAAGCCTGGTGGCCGAAGCTCACCGCGCCCAGCATCACTTCTTCGCTGAGTTCGTTGGCTTCCGATTCGACCATCAGCACGCCTTCCTTGGTACCCGCGACCACCAGGTCGAGGTCGGAATTGGGCATCTCGTCGAGGTGCGGGTTGAGCACGAACTCACCGTTGATGCGGCCGACGCGCGCGCCGCCGATCGGACCCATGAAGGGCGCGCCGGAAATGCACAGAGCGGCCGAGGTGCCGACCATGGAGACGATATCGGGATCGTTTTCCATATCGTGCTGAACCACGGTGCAGATGACCTGAACTTCGTTTTTGAAGCCTTTGGCGAACAGCGGGCGGATCGGACGGTCGATCAAACGCGAGGTCAGCGTTTCTTTTTCCGACGGACGGCCTTCACGCTTGAAGAAGCCGCCCGGAATGCGACCGGCGGCATAGGTTTTTTCTTGGTAGTGAACCGAGAGGGGGAAGAAGTCGATACCCGGACGCTCGGAGTCCATGGCCACCACGGTGCACAGCACTTTGGTTTCGCCATAGGTCGCCATCACGGCGCCGGAGGCCTGACGCGCAATCTTACCGGTTTCGAAAACCAGCGTGCGGCCGCCCCATTCGAGTTCTTTCCTAAATTCCTTGAACATACTTAACTTTCCTTCAAATCAATCGGCAGGCCCTAGTTTCTTGCCCGCCAACAGTTCCTGCCTTAACCCCGCCCGGCCATCCGGCACGGGGCTCGTCTTTTTGTCCTGAGGTGGAGATCAATGGACGGACAAAAAGACCAACGGCCAGCCCCCGTTTCGAGGACTGGCCGTATGCACCTTAGCGGCGCAGGCCGAGGCGCTTGATCAGGCTCTCGTAGCGCGCTTGGTCCTTCTTCTTGGTGTAGTCCAGAAGACGGCGGCGCTGACCGACCATGATCAGCAGCCCGCGGCGCGAGTGGTGATCTTTTTTGTGAGTCTTCAGGTGTTCGGTCAAATTGACAATCCGTTCGGTGAGAACGGCGACCTGCACCTCGGGGGAACCGGTATCGTCCGGCTTGGTTGCGTATTCTTTGATGAGCTCTTGTTTGCGCTCTGCAGTAATCGACATCGTGTACTCCTGTGTTTAGAGATTGAGAACACGGATCGGGCGGATATCTCCACCTTCGATCCTGGCCAGAGCAAGCGGCGTATCCCCGTTCATGACAACGACCGTTTCCCCTTGGGACACCTTCACATCGGGTGTGCGATTGAGAACGGTCAGCGCCGGAACGGACATGCCATGCCGCATGTTTCCAGCCTCGGCTTCCGTCAAGGCCAGCGCCGGGATGTCGTCCAGCGCGGTCATAATCGGAAGCACGGCTTCTTCGAGGCGCGCACTATGCCCCAGAGACTCCAACGAATCCAGCGAAATCGCCCTATTTTCGCGAAATGGACCGACGCGCGTCCGGCGCAAATCGGCGACGTAGCCGACGGTCCCCAAACGCACCGCCAAATCGCGTGCTAACGACCTGATATACGTACCTTTTCCGCAATCCACATCGATCACGGCGAGATCCGGTTCAGGCATCTCGACCAGACACACCCGATCGATGTGCACGGTGCGCGGTTTCATCTCGATCTCTTGATCGCCGGGTTCTTGCTGGCGAGCCAGCTTATAGGCGCGCTGACCGTCGATCTTGATCGCGGAATAGACCGGCGGGATTTGTTCGATGTCACCTTCGAATTCGGACAGAACCGCTTCGATTTCGGCGGCCGTGGGCCGTTTGGCGGAGGTTTCGATCACCTCGCCCTCGGCGTCGTCGGTGCTGCGCGCTTCGCCGAAGCGCACCCAGCAGCGATAGGTCTTGGCGCCATCCATGACGAACGACATGGTTTTGGTCGCTTCGCCCACCGCGATCGGCAATATCCCGCTGGCGAGCGGGTCGAGCGTACCGCCATGACCGGCTTTTTGCGCGTTGAGCAGAAACCGCACCTTGCCCACGGCTTGAGACGAGCTGAGACCTTTGGCTTTGTCCAAAACGACCCAACCGTGAACCGGCTGGCCCTTACGTTTACGCGCCATCAGGCGGTCTCGTCGCTTTCGCCGTCGAATTCAATATCGGCGTCGTCATCGCGATGCAGGTCGCGCGCAACCTCGGGACTGTGCAGCAATTGGTCGATGTGACCGGCAAAATCGAACGAGGTGTCGTGTTCGAAATGCAGTTGCGGGGCGAATTTCAAGTTCACCTTGCGCACCACTTCGTGACGCAGGAATTTGCGCGCCCGGCCCAACGCGTCGATGACGGTTTTCACCGCTTCGGCGTCGCCGCCGCCCAAGGGCGTGACGAAACAGGTGGCGTTCTTCAAATCCGGGCTGACGCGCACTTCGGTCACCGTCACCGGCGTGGTCGCCAGCGCCGGATCGCGCAGTTCGCCGCGTTCCAAAATCCACGCCAGCGCATGGCGCAGTTCCTCGCCCACGCGCAATTGGCGTTGGCTCGGCCCTTTTGCCGAATGATGGTGGCCGTGACGAGTCATAGCATATGCCCTAAACAGAATGCGTGCGGCGAGGGTCCAACCCTACTCTTCGAGCTGGCGCGCCACTTCGATCACATCGAAGCACTCGATCACATCGCCTTCCTTGATGTCGTCGTAATTGGCGAACGACATGCCGCATTCGGTGCCTTCCTTGACTTCCTTAACGTCGTCCTTGAAGCGCTTGAGCTGGCTCAGCTCGCCTTCGTGGATGACCACGTCGTCGCGCAGCAGGCGAACCTTGGCGCCGCGCTTGACCATGCCGTCGGTGACCATGCAACCGGCGACCTTGCCGACCTTGGAAACCGAGAACACTTCGCGCACCTGCGCGTAGCCGAGGAATTCTTCTTTCAACGTCGGCGCCAGCATGCCCGACAGCGCGTTGCGCATGTCGTCGATGGCGTCGTAGATGATCGAATAATAGCGGATGTCGACGCCGTCGCGCTTGGCCAGATCGCGGGCCTGAGCGTTGGCGCGGACGTTGAAGCCGATGATGAAGCCGCCCGAAGCGCGGGCCAAGATCACGTCGGATTCGTTGATGCCGCCGACTGCGCCGTGCAGCACCTGCGCCTTGACTTCGTCGGTGCCCATTTTGTTGAGCGCGGCGGAAATCGCTTCCAAAGAACCGTGCACGTCGGCTTTGACCACCACCGGCAGGGTTTGAGCTTCGCCTTCCTTGATCTTCTCGAACATCTGTTCGAGCGTGCCGCGGCTGGCCGCAGCGGACCGCAGATCGCGCTTTTTGCGCTGACGATATTCTGTGACTTCACGCGCGCGCGCTTCGTCGTCGACCACGACGACTTCATCACCCGCGTCGGGCGTGCCGCTGAGGCCGAGAATTTCCACCGGCATGCCGGGGTAGGCTTCTTCGATCTGATTGCCGTGATCGTCGATCAGGGCACGCACGCGGCCCCATTCGGAACCGGCGACGAAGATGTCGCCACGACGCAAGGTGCCACGCTGAACCAGGGCGGTCGCGACCGAGCCGCGGCCCTGTTCCATCTTGGCTTCGACGATGACGCCTTCGGCGGCGCGGTTCGGATTGGCCTTGAGGTCGAGAATTTCGGCCTGCAGCAAGATCGCTTCTTCAAGTTTGTCCAAGCCGGTGCGGGCCTTGGCGGACACGTCCACCGCCAGCACTTCGCCGCCCATTTCTTCGACCACGATTTCGTGCTGCAGCAATTCGGTGCGCACCTTGGTCGGGTTGGCGTCGGGCTTGTCGCATTTGTTGATGGCGACGATGATCGGCACTTCCGCGGCCTTGGCGTGGTGAATGGCTTCGATGGTTTGCGGCATGACGCTGTCGTCGGCGGCCACAACCAACACCACGATGTCGGTAACCTTGGCGCCGCGCGCACGCATGTCGGTGAACGCCGCGTGACCCGGGGTGTCGACGAAGGTGATCTTTGCGCCACTTTCCAGGCTGACCTGATACGCGCCGATGTGCTGGGTGATACCACCCGCTTCGCCGCCCGCCACATCAGTGGTGCGCAGCGCATCGAGCAGCGAGGTCTTGCCGTGATCGACGTGACCCATAACGGTCACCACCGGCGGACGCCGCACCAGGTCGGCCTCGTTATCGTCACCGCCGCTGAGACCGGTTTCCACATCCGCATCGGACACGCGTTGCAGATTGTGGCCGAATTCCGAAACGATCAGTTCCGCGGTATCAGCGTCAATGATCTGGTTGATGGTCGCCATCACGCCCATCTTCATCAATTCGCGGATCACATCCACGCCACGCTCGGCCATACGGTTGGCGAGTTCCTGCACGGAAATGGTTTCCGGCACCACCACGTCACGGACGATTTTCTTGTTCTGCGCGCGCGCCTGCTGTTGTTGCAGACGTTCTTTTTCGCGCTTGCGCTTCACCGACGCGAGCGAACGCTGACGTTCTTCGCTGCCGCCACCGGACAGCGCCGACGAAATGGTCAGCTTGCCGGAACGGCGGCGCTCTTCGCCGCCACGGCCACGGGTCGGCGCGGCAACCTTGCCATCGCCACCGTCGCCCTTGGGCTTTTTGATTTTCTTTTTCTTGACGTCGTCCTTTGCGGCGACCGGCGCTTCGGTCGGATCGATTTGCGGCCGCGATTTCGCCGGTGCGGGCGCAGGCGCAGCAGGCCGAGGTTCGGGCTGCACTTCGAGCGGCGCCTCGGCGGTCTCTTCCGGTCCGCGCGCGGCGGCTTCGGCGGCTTGACGTTCCGCTTCCTCGGCGGCGCGCTTGGCGGCTTCGGCTTCCTCGCGCTTGCGCTTTTCGGCCTCTTCAGCGGCGCGCTTGGCTTCTTCGGCGGCGCGGATTTTCGAACCTTCCAAAGCCTTGACGCGGGCTTGGCGCTCGCTTTCGGTCAGGTTGTCGTCATGAACAACCGGCGCGGCGGGAGCCTGCGGCGCAGTCGGCGCGGCGGGAGCAGCGGGCGTTTCCGCCACTGCCGGGGCAGCCTGTCCTTCACGCACCTGGGCCATCTTGCCGCTGGCGTCTTGAGCATAGGTCCGCTTTCTCTTCACCTCGACCGCAACCATTTTGGAACGGCCGTGCGAGAAGTTCTGCTTCACCGTACCGGCGTCAACAGTCTTCTTCAGCTCCAGCTTGCCGGGACGTTTCAAGGTCAGCGGCTTTTTTCCGGTGTCGTTCGTATCGGCGTCGTTTGAATCGCTCATATCACTCCGTTTTCGAGCTTAGCTCGAATTGGTCGGCTCTCAATCCAGTGTGCCGCCCGGGTTCACGTTACCCGCAAGCGGCTGGTCCAAAACACCCGCCAACCGGCCGGCGTCTCGCAAAAATGCTTCCGCCATCTTGCCCGGCGCGATCAGCGCGTGCACCGCGTTGTCGCGGCCGATGGCGAGGCCGATCTCTTCGGCCGTAAACAGCGCCACCACCGGAACGTCCGGGGCCAGGCGCGTAATCTTTTCCCGGCCATCCTCGCCGCCATCGGCGGCTTCGATGAGAAGGCCCGGTTTGTGCGCCTTTAAACTGGCGCGGACATTGTCAAAGCCTTGCACCAAATCGCCGGAACGACGGGCAAGACCGAGACGACTGAGGCAGCGGCTCTTGAGCAACCGCGTCACGTCGTCGATCAGCGTGTCGGGCACCTTGGCCCTGGCTTTAGCCGCACGCGCAAATGCGCCTTTGGCTGCGGCCGTTTTTAACATATCCAGCCGCGCGGACAACCATAATCCCCGCCCCGGCAGCTTACCGGCGACATCGAACACCACTTCGTCGCCCGGGCCGATGACGAAACGCAGCATTTCCGCGCTGTCTTTCGTCTCGCCCGACACGATGCAGCGGCGCTCGGTCGCGGTGCGCACGCTCATATCCCGCGGCCTTACTCGGCCCCGTCTTCGGCGGCGTCTTCAGCCGCAGCGTCTTCGTCGGCGAACCAATGGGCGCGCGCGGCCATGATGATCTCGTTGGCCTGCTCTTCGCTCATTTTCAACAGCGGCGGCATCATTTCCACCAACTCGTCGCCGGCCAAATCGGCCAGATCGTCGCGGGTTTTTACACCCTTTTCGCCCAACGCCACAGCCATTTCGGCGCTCACGCCTTCGACTTCGAACAGATCGTCGGCAACGCCGAGATCGCGGCGCTTTTCGTTCAGTTCTTCGCCGCGACGTTCCAAATAACCGCGGGCGCGGGCGCGCAGTTCTTCGGCGACGTCTTCGTCGAAGCCTTCGATCGAAGCCAATTCGTCCAACGGCACGAACGCCACTTCCTCGATCGAGGTGAAGCCTTCGGTGACCAACAGGTGGGCGATCACGTCGTCGACATCGAGGGCATCGATGATCAACTGGGTACGCGCTTGGAATTCGCTCTGACGACGCTCGGATTCTTCAGCCTCGGTGAGGATGTCGATGTTCCAGCCCGAAAGCTGCGACGCCAAGCGCACGTTCTGGCCGCGACGGCCGATGGCGAGGCTCAACTGATCGTCGGGCACCACCACTTCGATGGTGTTCTTTTCTTCGTCCAGCACCACCTTGACCACTTCGGCGGGCGCCAATGCGTTGACGATGAAGGTCGCGGGATCGACGGAATATTGGATGATGTCGATCTTTTCGCCTTGCAGTTCGCCGACCACCGCCTGAACGCGCGAACCGCGCATGCCGATACACGGGCCGACCGGGTCGATGGAGCTGTCGTTGCTCATCACCGCGATTTTGGCGCGCGATCCGGGATCGCGGGCGGCGGCCATGATTTCAATCACGCCATCGTAAATTTCCGGCACTTCCTGGGCGAACAGCTTGACCATGAAATCGGGATGGGTGCGCGACAGGAAGATCTGCGGGCCGCGCTGCTCTTCGCGCACGTCCATGATGATCGCGCGCACGCGGTCGCCGTTGTTGAAGTGTTCGCGCGGGATCGTTTCGTCGCGGCGCAGCAGCGCTTCGCCACGGCCCAGATCGACCACCACGTTGCCGAATTCGATACGCTTGACGATGCCGTTGACGACTTCGCCGATGCGGCTTTTGTATTCTTCGTACTGGCGCTTGCGTTCGGCTTCGCGGACCTTTTGCACGATCACCTGTTTGGCGGTTTGCGCGGCAATGCGGCCAAAGTCGATCGGCGGCAGCGGATCGATGATGAACTCACCGACTTCGGCGTCCGGCTTCTTGCGCTTGGCGCGCGAAATCGGCTGCTGGGTGTGTTCGTTTTCGATTTCCGCATCGTCGGCGACCACTTCGAGGTAGCGCGCCAGGGTGATTTCGCCGGTGTTGCGGTCGATGTGGGCGCGGATGTCGTGCTCGTGCCCGTATTTCGAACGGCCCGCGCGCTGGATCGCCTGTTCCATGGCTTCCAGAACCTCGTCGCGGTCGATGCCCTTGTCGCGGGCCACCGTGTCGGCAACGGTCAAAAGTTCAGGGCGCACGTGAACGCCGGTGGTGTGCATCGTAGTGTTCATTTGGTCTGCTCCGTGGTGGCCGCCGCGAGCAATTCGTCGGTCAGCAACAGTTTCGCACGTTGAACATCATCGAAAGGCAAGGAGAATTGTTCGCCTTCTTCGCTTTCGATCTGAATCATTTCATTTTCATCGAGCCCCAACAGGCGGCCCGTATAACGTTTACGGCCTTCGACACCGACCTGCATTTCGATCTTGGCGTCAAACCCGGCCCAGGTTTGAAAGTCTTTCAGCCTGGTGAGCGGTCGGTCGATGCCGGGCGACGACACTTCCAAGGTGAATTCCCCCTTAAACGGGTCCTCCACATCCAGCGTCGCCGAAATGGTGCGGCTGATGGTGGCGCAATCTTCCACATCGATACCGGTGCCGTCCATGCGTTCGGCCATGATCTGCAGGCGCGGGTGTTGTGCCCCCGATACCTGCACGCGCACGATTTCAAAGCCCAACTCCTCGACGGAGGGTGCAATGATCGCTTCGATGCGCTTAGCCAGATCCATGTTTGCGTCGGTCCTATTTTTCGCTGCCATTAGGTAACAAAAAAGGCGGGCTCCCGGAAGGGACCCACCTCATTGTCCATCAAGTGGACAGCGAGACTGTTAACTTGGCGTGGTTTTACACCCGCGCCCGGCGCAATGCAAGCGTTTGTTAAGCCCGCGCCTTACGGCGAAAGCGCAAATAAACCATGATGTCACCCGCCAGCGCTTTTTGCTCATAACGGGTGCGGGTCCAGTCGTCGGGCGGGTCGCGCCAGTCGCTGGGGCCTTCGGCCATCCATTCGAAGTCGGGGTGTTTGAGGGCGAAGCTCAGCACCCACCGCACATATCCCATGTGATCGGAGGCGAAGCGAAATTCACCGCCATCCTTCAACATCCGCGCCAGCTGGTCCAACAGCGGCGTCTGGATCAGGCGACGCTTGTGATGCTTGGCTTTGGGCCATGGGTCGGGGAACAGGACGAACACGCGCTCCAGCGCGCCGTCGGGAATGTCGGGAAAGATATCGCGGGCATCGTCGGCGTAAATGCGCACGTTTTCCAGCTTCTGCTCGTCAACTTGACTCAAAAGCTTGGCAACGCCGTTCAAGAACGGTTCACAGCCGATAATTCCGACGTCCGGGTTGCCCGCAGCCTGCGCGGCCAAGTGTTCGCCGCCGCCAAAGCCGATTTCCATCCACAATGCGCGCAGCCGGGACGGAAATTGATCCGTCACCGGCGTGCCCGGCTTGATGGAGATGCGAGGCAGTAGATCGTCCATCAAACGTTCGCGGCCGGGGCGCAGCTTTTTGCCACGCCGCCGGCCGTAAGAACGTAGATAACCCGATTCGTTGGTATCGCGATCCGCGGTCATGGGAAAAGCGGTGCTTAGAACGCTTTTTTGATCGCGTCGGCGATGTCGGTCTTTTCCCACGAGAACCCGCCGTCGCCATCGGGCAAACGACCGAAGTGGCCATAGGCCGCGGTGCGGGCGTAGATCGGACGGTTGAGTTTCAAATGCGTGCGGATGCCCTTGGGACGCAGGTCCACAAGCTCTTGCAACACGTTGGACAGCTTTTCTTCGTCCACGCGGTCCGCGCCATGGGTATCGACGTAGACCGACAGCGGCTTGGAAATGCCGATGGCGTACGCCAACTGGATGGTGCATTTGTCCGCCACGCCCGACGCCACCACGTTTTTCGCCAGATAGCGCGCGACGTAAGCGGCCGAACGGTCGACTTTGGTCGGATCTTTGCCCGAGAACGCGCCGCCGCCGTGGGGGGCTGCGCCGCCGTAAGTGTCGACGATGATCTTGCGGCCGGTCAGACCGCAGTCGCCGTCCGGGCCGCCGATCACGAACTTGCCGGTGGGGTTGATGTAGATTTCGTCTTCCGGCGGCATCCAACCGTCCGGCAACACATGCTGAATGTGCGGCATGACGATGGCGGCGACGTCGTCGCGGGTCAGATCGGCATTGTGTTGGGTCGAAACCACCACCGAGGTCGCGGTGACAGGCTTGCCGTTTTCGTAACGCAGGGTCACCTGGCTTTTGGAGTCCGGACCCAGGCCGACATCGGCGCCGGAGTGACGGGCATCGGCCATCGAACGCAGAATTTCATGGCTGAAATAGATCGGTGCGGGCATCAAAACATCGGTTTCGCGGCACGCAAAGCCGAACATGATGCCTTGGTCGCCAGCGCCTTCGTCGGTGTCGACGCCCGAACCTTCGTCAACGCCCTGGGCGATGTCGGCGGATTGGGCGTGCAGGTGCACGGCGACGTCGGCGGTTTTCCAATGGAAGCCATCTTGTTCGTAACCGATATCCTTGACGCAATCGCGCGCGATTTCTTCGATGCGCGCCTTGTCGACGCTGCCGTCAGCGTTGACCAGCGGCGCCGGGCCGCGCACTTCGCCGGCCAACACGATGCGGTTGGTGGTGGTGAGCGTTTCGCACGCCACGCGGGCTTGCGGATCGGCGGTCAAGAAAGCATCGACAACGGCGTCGGAGATGCGATCGCAAACCTTGTCGGGATGGCCTTCGGAAACGGATTCAGAGGTAAACAGGTAATTGCTTTTTGCCACGGTATTGTTCCCCGTATCTGGTTTAAGTCCACTGGACCCGGGGCGGGCGGGAAATCAGGCGCAAGCTTTAAATTGCTTCTGTCCTAGGCCGTACCGCACCCACTTAGCCTTTTTTTACGTGGTGGCAAGCGGTCCAAATCCATCCACGGCCCCTGAGGGCTTCCTGCAAATAAAGCACGAGCGCGGAGCTTTCAAGCCCCGCGCTCGTTCTTGTCGCATATTTTATCGCATTTACGCAATTGCTGTTCGCGGATCAGTCTTCGAACCCGGCGGCGTTTGCGATCGATTTGGTCAGTTCGAACACGCGCTTGCGCACTTTCGGATCTTCGATGCGGTAGTACGCGCGCACCAATTCCAAAGTTTCGCGGCGCGCCATGGGGTCGCCGGCTTGCACGGTTTCGATGTCGTCGGCGCGGTTGCTGGCGGCGTAATCGCCACGCGTGCGCTGCACTTCGCCGGGCATTTCTTCGAAGAAATAGCTGACGGAAACATCCAGAACATTACTCAGTTGATACAAGCGGCTGGCGCCAATGCGATTTGCGCCGCGTTCGTACTTCTGAATCTGCTGGAACGTCAAACCAACGGCTTCGCCGAGTTTTTCCTGGCTCATGCCGAGCAGCGTACGACGCTGACGCAGGCGCGCGCCGACGTGAACGTCAACGGGACGCGGCGTGCCGAGCGGCGGGCGATCTTCGGCTTTGAGGGCTGTTGAGGTCGTCATGGAAAGGGGGGTCCTTTTCATCCAAGAGGTCAGGGGCTTTTTACAACGATGCTAAGTTATATTTAGCTTTTGTGACATCTATTACCCCCGTCACGTGTGTCGGTCAAGTGTCCTCATCGCCCATAACTAACATTATATGGTATGCAATCTTTAGTATGGCAAGTGTTATTTCAGTCGGCGCGAAAGTTGCGCTCGCGCCACCCAAAGCCGAGGCCGAAACCCAATGTCAGTACAGACAGGACGACCGGCACCAGATTGCCAAAGCGCGCATATAGCCCGGGAGCATCCACCGCTTGAGGCAAGTCACCGTCAACAAAGCCTTTTTCGCCTAATGAGAGTTCCTTAACGACCCGCCCATAACCGTCAATGATGCCCGATATGCCGGTAAACGCGACCCGCACCGTGGGCAGTCCTTCTTCGACGGCGCGCATCCGGGCGCTCACGAAATGTTGATGAGGCCCGGCAGTTTTTCCGTACCAGGCATCATTGGTGAGGTTGAGTAGCCAGCGTGGTCGATCCGCCGAGTCGGTCACCTGGTGGGGAAAGATGATTTCGTAGCAGATCAATGGGCTGACCGGCGGCAAACCCTTTAATCGCAAGGTCGTGGGCCCGGGTCCGGGCGTAAACGCCCCTTGGCCCTGGGTGATCTTGTCCAACGGCAACCAGTCTGAAAACGGCACATACTCGCCGAACGGTACCAGATGAAATTTGTCGAAAGTCGCATCGATCCGCCCCGATTCGTCGACCGCCAACATTGCATTGGCGACCCGCAGGCTTTGTCCCGGCGCAGCCGGTGGCAACGCACGCGGCGCGCCCAAAATGGTCAGACCGCCCGGCGGCGTCGCGCCGCCCACCAAACGTCGCCAAGCACCGTGATTTTCAAGAAAAAAGGGTGCCGAGGTTTCCGCCCAGATCACATGTGTCGGCTGCGGTTCACCGTCGCGCGGGGCGGCGATGGCCAATTCGATCTGCGCCATCATGTTGACTTCGCGCAGTTCGGGTTTCCATTTGTCGACTTGTGCGATGTTGGGCTGCACCAAGCGCAGGCGCACATCCGGCACGGTGGCATCCGGCGCATCGGCAAGCCGTTGATCGCCCCACCCCCACATTGCAATCAGACCGAGAAACGCGAGGCCGCTCAACCAACGCGGCCCACGACGCAATTGGGGCGCATCGTCCGCCACCGCCCCGACCGAAGCTGCGGCCAAGACCGTCAGCAGACTTAGGCCGAACACGCCTGCCACCGCAGCGCCTTGCAGCGCGGCGTCGGATACCGCCCACACGCTGCCCACCGGATTCCACGGCAGACCTGTGAACAACCACGCGCGGACCCATTCCAACAACGCCCAAGCGCCCGCAAGAACCAGCGCGCGCGCCGTCAATCGACCGGGCGCCATATGAACGACCAACGCGGCCACGGCGCAAAACAACCCGATGCCGAACGCGAACCCGAAAATGGCGAACGGGATCAGCCACGCGAATTTATCCGCCTCGACCAACAGCGCGAACGAAATCCAGTATAGCCCGGCGGCGAAAAATCCCGCGCCGAACCACCACCCCACCATGAAGGCGCGCCAGCGGCTCGGCGCATCGGCGCTCAGCCACAACAGCGCGCTGAACGCGGGGATCAACAGATAGATTTGATACGTCGGCGGCATGGCGAACACCGCCACGGCACCCAGGACAAACGCCAGCAAGCGCGCCTGCCAGACGCTCAACGCACCCATCCAAGCGCGCAGCCAAGCCAGCCTTAACGCGATCGCGGCATGCATTGAGCCCAAAGATCAAGCTCCGCCGAATTTGCTGGGGCGAGGAGATTGAGCGGAACCGTTGTTGGCTGTGTTCGCTTGATCTTGAACAGCCGCCTCATCCATCATCGAATGCGGCACCCGCAGACGCAGACGCTTGATGCGGCGCGGATCGACGTCGACGACCTCGAACTCCAAACCGCTTTGGTGGGTGAGCAATTCACCGCGCGACGGCACCCGCCCGGCGATGGAAAACACCAGCCCGCCCAGGGTGTCGATTTCGTCGCGCTCATCGGCGCTGAACAACGCCATTTGCAACGTCGCTTCGAGGTCTTCCAACGGGGTGCGCGCACCCGCGTCCCAACTGCCGTCGGCGCGTTTTTCCAACACCGGCTTTTCGTCTTCGTCGAACTCGTCTTCGATTTCGCCGACGATTTCCTCAACCAGATCCTCGATGGTCGCGAGCCCATCGATGCCGCCGAACTCGTCCACCACCAAAGCCATGTGAACGCGCTTGGCGCGCATTTCCAAAAGCAGTTCCAAAACCTGCATCGAGGGGGCGACGAACAGCACCGGGCGCACGATGGCGGAGGTGGAAAAATCTTCATCGCGCCCGCGCCACACCAGCACGTCCTTGACGTGGACGATGCCGAACGCGTCGTCCAGGGTTTCGCGGTACACCGGCATGCGCGAGTGGGCTTCTTCGGTGATCAACGCGATCAGGTCGTCAAGCGTGGCATCGGCCTTGGCGGCGATGATGTCGACACGCGGCACCATCACGTCGGCGACGGTCTGGTCCTTGAGTTCGAGAATGTTGAGCAGCAGTTGGCGTTCGTCCGCACCCAGCGAGGCCTCGCCTTCTTCGGCTTCTTCGATCAGGTCTTCAAGCACATCGCGCGCCGTTTCACCGGTGCGTCCGCGCAACCAATCGATCATGGATTTCAGTGGTGATTTGTCTCGCCGACCGTCTTGAGACGCATCCAGGTCTTGAAATTGCTCTGCCTCGGCAGTCTCATTTTGGGCCGGCTTGGGTGGCGATGACTCGTCGTTCATCAGAAACAGGTCGTCCTTTTCCATAACACTCAATTGCGATCCGGGTACGGGCTGTCGATGCCCAAACCCGCAAGAATTTCGATTTCCAACGGTTCCATCTCGTCCGCGTCTGCATCGGTTTCGTGATCGAAACCCAGCAAATGCAGCATACCATGAACCATTAAATGGCAAAAATGATCCTCAAGCGACTTTTCTTGCTCAAGGGCTTCGCGCTGGGTGGTTTCCAGCGCCACCGCGATGTCGCCCAACAAGATCGGCGCACCGTCGGGCAGCTCGTCCGGCGGGGCGGGAAAGGACAGCACATTGGTCGGCTTGTCCTTGCCGCGCCAATCGCGGTTCAAAACCCGGATCGCGTCGTCGTCGGAAAGCAGAACGCTGATTTCCCACTGCGCTTCATCTTCGTCTTCGCACACCGCACCCTTGGCCACGGCGGCCTGGATGGCGCGCTGGCAGATTTGTTCGTAATTCGGTAAAACCTCGGCCCATGCACCGCGGTCCACGTTGATGTCGATCCACAGATCGGGAATGGGGCCGGTGCTCATGGTTCAATCGCGCTCTGCATCATCGTGTTCGTAACGCGCTCCCGCGCGGCGGCGCTTTTCCGCTGCGGCGTAAGCATTGACGATGCGCGTGACGATTTTATGGCGCACCACGTCGGCGGAGGTGAATTCGACGAACGCCACCCCTTCGATATCGGTCAGAATGTCCCATGCGTCACGCAATCCCGAACGGATGCCGCGCGGCAAGTCGACCTGCGACAAATCGCCGGTCACCACCATGCGGGCGTTTTCGCCCAGGCGGGTGAGGAACATCTTCATCTGCACCGCGGTGGTGTTTTGCGCTTCGTCCAAGATGACGAACGCATTGGCCAGGGTGCGCCCGCGCATGAACGCCAGCGGCGCGACTTCGATTTCACCGTTTTCCAAGCGCTTGACCACTTGGTCGGCAGGCAACATGTCATAGAGCGCGTCGTAGAGTGGACGCAGATAGGGATCGACCTTCTCTTGCATGTCGCCAGGCAAAAAGCCCAGCTGCTCACCGGCTTCGACGGCCGGGCGCGACAAGATGATGCGGTCTACGTCGCCACGCACCAACAGCTCCACCGCCTTAGCCACCGCCAGATAGGTTTTGCCGGTGCCCGCCGGGCCCGATCCAAACACCAGTTCGCAGTCGTCGATAGCTTTGAGATACGCCGCCTGGGTGGCGGACCGTGGCGAGATCACCCGGCGCCGGGTGTGCACCTCGACATTGACGTCGGACAGCTTGCCGCCGGGCTGGCGCAGGATACGCAACGCCGCACCGATTTCATCCGCCGTCACGTGTCCGCCTTGGGTAAGCCGGTCGTAAAGACCGATCAACAGACGTTCGGTCATGTCCACCGCGCCGGGACCGCCGGTGATGATCAGGTCCGCGCCGCGTGCGACGATGCTGACGTCAAGTTCCGCTTCGATCTGTACCAAATGAGTGGCATGCGCACCGAACAGGATCTGCGCCAACTTGTTATCGGCGAAGGTCAAATTGGCGGTGCGCGTTTCCACGCCTTGCGCGCCAGCCTCCTTCTTGGTGCCCATTTTCAGTTTGGGCTTCGCCTTGGCTTTTGTGTTCAGTCTGGGTTGTTTGCTCACGCGCAGGCTTTCCGGTTATCAACGTTCAGCGCGCCCATCAAAGAGTTGGGACCTGCCGACGTGATGGTGACATCAACGATGCGGTTGAGCAATTGTTCAGGCGCATCGACGACGACCGCCTGCATGTACGGGCTGCGCCCGACCAACTGTCCGGGCTTTTTGCCTGCGCGATCCAAAAGTACCGCCATGGTCTTGCCGACACATTGCTTATTGAACGCCAAGGTCTGGGCGTTCAGCAGCGCCTGCAGCTCAGCCAGACGTTCGGCCTTCACCGCTTCGTCGACCTGTAAGTCCATCAGTGCGGCGGGCGTGCCGGGGCGGGGCGAATACTTGAACGAATAGGCCTGAATGAAGGTGACGTCTTCGATCAACTTCATGGTGGCGCGGAAATCCGCGTCGGTTTCGCCGGGAAAGCCGACGATGAAATCCGACGACAGCGCCAAATCGGGACGCGCCGCGCGCAACTTGTCGACCAACGCGCGGTATTCGTCGACGCCGTGATTGCGGTTCATCGCCTTGAGCACCCGGTCCGAGCCCGCCTGAACGGGCAGATGCAGATATGGCATCAGTTTGTCCACGTCGCCGTGAGCCTGGATCAAATCGTCGTCGACCTCGGCGGGATAGCTGGTGGTGAAGCGGATCCGCTCCAGCCCTTCGATCTCGGCGGCTGCGCGGATCAGCCGCGCCAGGTTCCATTCGCCGCCGTCGGCCGCCTCGCCGTGGTAGCTGTTGACGTTTTGACCCAAGAAGGTGATTTCCTGCGCCCCTGCGACGACCAATTTGCGCGCCTCGTCGAGAACTTGGGCGGCGGGGCGGGAATATTCCGCGCCGCGGGTATAGGGCACCACGCAGTAGGTGCAGAATTTGTCGCAACCTTCCTGAATGGCGAGGAACGCCGTTGCGCCGTCCACGGTGCGGTTGTCGGGCAGGGCGTCGAATTTACTTTCTTCGGGAAAATCGGTGTCGAGCACTTGGCCGGTGGCGCGGGTCGCTTCGGCGACCATCTGCGGCAGGCGGTGATAGGTTTGTGGACCGAACACCATGTCGACGAACGGCGCGCGCTTGAGGACCTCTTCGCCTTCGGCCTGGGCGACGCATCCGGTCACCGCCAACACCATGCGCTTGCCTTGCGAGGCCAGCGTCTCTTTTTGCACCCGCAACCGGCCCAGTTCGGAATAGACCTTTTCGGCGGCCTTCTCGCGGATGTGACAAGTGTTCAAAATCACCATGTCCGCGCCATCGGCGTCATCGACCGCTTCAAACCCGAGCGGGCTCAAGACCTCGGCGATACGCTCAGAGTCGTAGACGTTCATCTGACAGCCATAGGTCTTAATGTGCAGCTTCTTCGCCACGCGAAACAATCCTTCTCAAAAACGCAAAGAGGGGCCGAAGCCCCCAGATTTCTGCGAAATTAGCACCCCGCACGCGCAAGTCAAGCGTTGCCGGGCATTTGCCGTCAATCGCCGTCGGCATCTTCGGCGGGGTTTTCGTCTTGCTCAACGCCTTCGCCATCTTCCAGCGGCACGCCATAGAGTTCCAACTTATGGCCCACCAGGCGATAACCGTGTTCGGCGGCGATCTTTTCTTGCAGCGCTTCGATCGCCGCATTGTGAAACTCGATCACCCGGCTGGAATTGATATCGATCAGATGATCGTGATGGTCGCCGCCCGCTTCTTCGTAACGCGCTCGGCCATCGCCGAAATCCAGGCGTTCCAAAATGCCGGACTCTTCGAACAGCCGCACGGTGCGATAGACCGTGGCGATGGAAATGTTGGGATCGTCCGCGACCGCGCGGCGATGCAGTTCCTCGACGTCCGGGTGGTCGGTCGCGGCCGAAAGCACGCGCGCGATCACCCGGCGCTGACCGGTCATTTTCATGCCCTGTTCCTGACAGAGCTCTTCGATACGTGACGGCGTTTCAGAACCCATGGCCCGCCTCCCTAACTTTTACTTTTATTGTCTGCGCGACTTTGTCGGTCGCTTAAAGACCGACAAAAGCCGACGGCACCCGGTTTCCGGATGCCGTCGCATATAGTTCCATCCTCATCCACCAAGGTAAAGCCTTAGTGATTAAGTCGGGTAAATTATTTCTTGCGGGCGCGGGTGGCCGGCTTGCGCGGCTTGGTGCCGAGGCCGATTTTTTTCGCCAGCGCGCTGCGGTGCTTGGCGTAGCTCGGCGCGACCATGGGATAGTCCGCGGGCAGGCCCCAGCGTTCGCGATATTCTTCCGGGCTCATGTTGTAGGCGGTCTTGAGATGACGCTTGAGCATTTTCAGCTGCTTGCCGTCTTCGAGACAGATGATGTAATCCGGCATGACCGATTTTTTGACCGGCACCGCAGGTTTGGGGCGTTCCGGTTGAGCGACCTGCGTATCCAGGCCGGTCAAGGCTTTGTAGACTTCGTGAATAACCATCGGCAGCTCGCCAATCGCAACGGTATTGTTGCTCACGTACGAAGCGACGATTTCGGTGGTCAGTTCGAGCGCCTCGGTGGTTTCCAATTTCTCGGTCATAATGATTTCTCTCAACCAATTCTAAAACGTTCGTGTGAGAACGGGAGTGAAGTGTTTATTTTGTAAATGATGATGCTTATATAAATGGGGACTACGTAAACATGCAAGAAAAAGTCACAAAACGATCATGATTAAATCAACACTCAATACTGATGCCGATTACTTTCTCGACATTACGAACGATGTTTGTCCCATGACCTTCGTACGCACGAAATTGTTGATCGAAAACATGCAACCTGGACAAACTGCGCTTGTACGACTGAAGCATGCAGAGCCGCTGACCAACGTCCCGCGCAGCGTGCGCGAAATCGGCCACGAGGTCCTGTCCTTGGAACCCGAAGACATCGATGCAGCTAGCGCCGACGACGTTCATCTGTTGCTGTTGAAAAAATCCGGTTGAGCAATCAATTCGTGCGCGCCATCACCAGCGCATCGACAGGCGGGCCTTCGGCGCGGGCGTAATAGCCTTTGCGTTGCCCGGTCTGCACAAAGCCCAGCGCTTGGTACAAGCGCAACGCCGACGCATTGTCGGCGGCCACTTCCAAAAACATGGTTTCTGCGCCCAGATCTTTGGCCAAGCTCAAACCCTGGGTCATCAACGCGCTCGCAATGCCTTGGCCGCGCGCGAACGGCCGCGTGGCGACGGTGAGCACCTCGGCCTCGCCGCCCCCGGCACGAAACAGGGCAAAGCCCAGCGGTTCGTCGTCGCCATGGCGCACCGCCATGAACCCATAAGCGCCCGGCATGCGTAGCGTGGTATCGAACGAAGCGGCGCTCCAACCGTCGGAAAAGCTTTCCGCATGCAAAACCGCCAGGACCTCCGCATGGGTGAGGCCAAGGGCGACCAAATAAAAAGCGGCAGGCATCTCGATCATGGAGCTAAGCCCTCGCCCGACCGGCGTTTTTCGGCATCTTGGCGTCGGGCGGGCGCAGATAGAGCGGCTCGGGCGGCGGCGCACCGATGGCTTGCGCGAACCGACCGGCGGCGATTTCTGCGACGATGCGGGTGTCGGGCAACGCCGAGGCGGCGCTGAGGCGCACCTCGATGCCTTGGGCCTGCAGCATTTCCTGCGCCCGGCTCGCGCCGTCGCCAACCGCCAAGATGCTGGCATCAGGATCAACCCGGGCCGCCAGCGCCGGGCCATCCACCGCAACGGGTTCGCACAACGGCGCCAACTCGGCGTTGAAAAGTTGAACGTAGATGTCTTCGCGTTTGCTTTCCACCGCGGCCAGGATCGTCACGCCCGCGCCACGCTCACCCAGGCCGACGCCCCCGGCTACGGCTTCCAAGGTCGTCACGCCGATGCACGGCACGCCCAGCGCCAACGCCAGCGCCCGCGCCGCAGCCAAACCGATGCGCATGCCGGTGAACGCACCGGGACCGCGCGTGACCGCCACGGCGCTCAAATCCGCCGGGGTCAGCCCGGCCGTGTGCAACGCCGCCACGGCCATCGGCAACAGCACCTCGGCTTGGCCCCGGGACATGGCGCGCGCGTCATGGGCCAACGCCTCGCCATTCCGCCATACGGTGACGGAACAGCCGGTGGTGGCGGTGTCGAGCGCGAGAACGATAAGCGGTTTGGAATTCACGGTTAGTCCTTTTGAGATCACAGCGCCCGTTATACTCTGCATAGATCCATGATGCCAGTTTAGGAGCCCACGTCCCATGTCCTTGGTCGAAATCACCGCCGCCACGCACCGGGTCGAGATCGATTTGAAATACGCCACCACCGACAATTTCACCGGCCAGCCGATCTATCGTCGCGCCGGATGCTATTTGCACCATGAGGCCGAAAAACTGCTGATCGCGGCCCGCGACCTGGCCGAAATTCAAGGCTATCGGTTGCGCATTTTCGACGCCTTTCGTCCGTCCGAGGCGCAGTGGAAACTGTGGAACCACACCCCCGATCCGGATTTTCTTGCCGATCCCCGGCGCGGTTCGCCCCATTCGCGCGGCGTCGCAGTGGATCTGACGCTGGTCGACGCCGCCACCGGCGCAGCCTTGGACATGGGCACCGGTTTTGACGCCTTCACCCCCAAAAGCCACCACGGCAACACCGAGATCAGCGTGCCTGCGCAAAAAAACCGCCTGCTGTTGATGGGCCTGATGACCACCGCAGGGTGGGATTTTTACCGCAATGAGTGGTGGCACTATCAACTGTTCGACAGCCGTGACTTCGAACTGTTCGGCGACGGCGATCTCAGTGAGCCGATGACCGCGCCCTAGACCTTTCCGTAGACCGGCACCACCGCACCACGCGCCGCGCCGTTGTCGGGCGAGGCCAGATGCACGATGGTCGCGGCCACTTCGTCAGGCTTGGGCCAGACGTCAAAATCGGCGTCCGGCATCGCCGCGCGATTGGCGGCGGTGTCCAAGATCGACGGTGCGACGGCGTTGACCCAGATGCCTTCGCCCGCCAGTTCTTCGCCCATCGCCTGGGTGATCGCCACCACTGCGGCCTTGGACGCGCTATACGCCACCATGCCCGCACCTTGACGCGGCTCCACGCCCGGACGCGCTGCAACGTTGACAATGCGCCCGCCGATGCCCAGGCCACGCATCGCCCGCACCGCTTCACGCGAACACAAAAAACAGGTCTTGGCGTTCATCGCCATTTGTTTGTCAAACGCGGCGGCGCTGGTTTCGGCGATCGGCGACATATCGAAGCCGCCGGCAATGTGGATCGAGGCCCAGACCTCGCCAACTGCGTCATAGAAGCGCTTGACCACCGGCTCGTCGGTGAGGTCGATGTGCGAGACCATCACCACCCGCTCATGCTCGTTGTGGGCGAAGCGCGGTACTTCGTCTTCATTGAACACCGGTATGTGCACCGTGGCCCCTTGATCGAGCAACCGCCCGACCACCGCCGTGCCCAAAGCACCCGTGCCGCCGGTCACGACCACCTGTTTATTTTTGAAACTCATGACAAAAACCCCTCAAGATATAACGGACTGCGTGATGAATATCACTTGAGCTTTGACACTAAATGGAAACAATGGCGCATAAGATCAAGTGTATGGGACGCACAGGATGTACAAACGGTATCGATTTTCGGCCTGGACGGGCGCGTTTTTGTACGCGTGCGGTCTGCTTTCGGCCCCGCTTTCGCCCCCCGCCTGGGCGGAGGAGTACGCGCCTGATGACGGTGCGTCAATCGTCATGTATCACCGCTTCGGCGAAGACGATTACCCCTCCACCAACACGCGGTTAGAGCAGCTCGACGCCCACATCGCCGAACTTGATGGCGGATCGTACACCGTGCTTGCGTTGGGCGAGATCGTCTCGCGGCTTAAAGCCGGCAAACCCTTTCCCGCCAAATCCGTCGGCGTAACCATCGACGACGCTTATCGATCCGTTTACACTGAAGCGTGGCCGCGTTTTAAAAAAGCCGGTATTCCATTCACCCTGTTCGTCGCCACCCAGCCGGTCGATCAAGGCCTGAGCCGCTATATGACATGGGCGCAAATCCGCGAGATGGCCGCCGACCCGCTGGTCACCATCGGCAGCCAGACCGCCAGCCACCTGCACATGATCGACAATACCGATGCCGCCAACATGGCCGATATCGATGCGTCCAATGCGCGTTTTCGCGCCGAGCTGGGTTATGTGCCCGAACTGATCGCCTATCCCTATGGCGAGTATTCCGAGGCCGTGATCGAAACCGTCAAACGCGCCGGATTTGTCGCCGGGTTCGGTCAGCATTCGGGGGCGTTCGGCGCCAGCGATAACCAACGCAATGACGTCTATCGCCTGCCGCGCTTCGCCATGAACGAAACCTACGGCGACCTGCCACGCCTGAAAACCGCCGCCGGCGCCTTGCCGGTACCGGTGCGCGATGTCATCCCCCAAGACACCGTGGTCGACCCCAACGGCAATCCGCCCTACATCGGCTTCACCCTGCCCGAGGATCTACCCCGCGCCGAACAGATGGCGTGTTTTTCCAATCACGAAGGCAAGCTCAAGATCGAACGGCTGGGCCCGCGCATGGAAGTACGCATGTCCCAGAAGCTGCCTCAAGGCCGCACACGGCTGAACTGCACCGTGCCTGCGGGCGAGGGCCGCTGGCGGTGGTTCGGCATGCTTCTATACGTGAAATAAGCTGGCCCTCGTAGACCACGAAGACATCAAAAAGCCCGTCCGGCGATGCGCCAGGACGGGCTTTTTGATGAGCTTGGTGAGCGCTCAGATAACCGGCTCGAAAGCGCCGTTTTCGTTGAGCCGTGCGCCGTCCAGAAGGCTGAGATCATTACCTGCGATGATCGAATGCAGTTCCGAGACATAAGCCGCGCCGCGTTCGGAATAACGGTGTAGCGCACTGGCGAGGCGCATGCCGCTGACCGTTTGGCCCTTGGCGCGCATTTCCGCGCGCAAAGCACGGAACTCTTTGTAGGCGCGGTGCTTGTTCAAGTTGGTGACGTAGGACTGCACCGAATCGTACAGGCTGTCGAACGCGCGCACGCGATGCGATTTGCCCGCCAGCCGTTCGTTCGGCACGATGCCCTTGTGGTCGTCCTCAAACGTCCATTCGCCAAACATGGCGTTGCCTTCGCGCACGAACCGCGACGTGCCCCACGCGCTTTCGGTGGCAGCTTGCGCCAACGCCAACGACGGCGGCACCACGTCATGGTGAGACAGCAGCGCCGCGATGTCGCCACGGCGGGTGCCGTAGCGTTCGGCCATCGCCGCCAGCCACAAACGATCCAGCGCCTTAAGTTTGGAGCCGCTTTGCTTTTGCGCGTGCAGCTCCCAAAGGCGGGCGCGGTCGGCGACGATTTGCTCGTTCACCTGCAACACCAACGGCAGCACGGATTTGAAGAACACCGCTTTACGTTGCTCGGTTTCGCGAATTTGGTCGAGATTTTCCGGCAAGCTGATCAGGCTGAGGCGCGGAACGCCTGCGTAGCCCTGGCTGACCGCGGTGAGGTCGTAGTCGAGACCGCCATCGATCGGGCCCGAGGCCGTTTCCATCGCCGCCAGCTCATCGATATCGGTCAAGTCTTCGCCGATTTGTCCGCCCAGCAGCGCGGCGCGGGCTTGCGCCTCGGCCGCACGGCGTTGGTCTTGGGAAATCTCGTCGGCCAGGGAGAAGCTGGCCTGCGCGACGGAGGTGCCGCTCGGCGCCGGCATCAACCATGCGGTGGCGAACAAAATCGCCACCATAGAGGCCGCCGCGCCCAAAGAGCTCCAATGAAATGTTTTCATGACTGTTAACTATCTCGATCTGCCGCAACAAAGGTCGCCAATTTGGCTCTAGAGAACCCATTCGCCCGACACGTCCTTCACCGTGCCGCCGCGGGGTTCGTCCCCTCCTCGATCCGTCTCTTATGATGAGACGCTTAATCGACCGATCTGTGTTTCGGGCGCCGACTTGACCTTCTCGCCTGTCGGCATTTCCGAAATCTGGCGGCTCTTCTACGTGAATTTTTGAGGCCTTGCCAGCCTCTTTTTTCCACAACTCAGAAGTCTCTGAGAAGCCTTGAAAAAATACCATCGCCCCCGACTCATTCAGTCGAGGGCGATGACAAAAGAAGTTCGGTTTTACCCGATTCGCGTGAAATTCGTCAGTTGACCGCACGGACCTCGGTAACTTCCGGCACGTAATGGCGCAGCATGTTTTCGATGCCGTTTTTCAGCGTCGCGGTGGAGCTGGGGCAGCCGGCGCACGCACCTTGCATGTGCAGATAGACGACGCCTGCCTCGAACGAGCGGAACACGATGTCGCCGCCGTCTTGGGCCACCGCCGGACGTACGCGGGTTTCGATCAATTCCTTGATTTGCTTGACGGTTTCGGAATCGCCTTCGCCGCTTTCACTTTCGCCTTCGGCTTCGTTCATGACCGCCCCGCCTTGGGTGAAGTGATCCATCACCGCCGCGAGAACACGCGGTTTGACCACGTCCCAAGCGGCTTCGTCGGCCTTGGTCACGGTGACGAAGTCGGAGCCGAGAAACACGCCGCTGACGCCGTCGATGTCGAACAAACGCAGCGCCAACGGCGAATTGCCCGCGGAGGCCGCGTCGGTGAAGTTGGCGGTGCCCGATCCCATCACCTGGGTGCCCGGCAGGAACTTGAGGGTCGCGGGATTTGGGGTCGCTTCGGTTTGAATGAACATGTCCGTTCTCTCAGCTATGTAAAAGTCTGTGGGCGTTAAATCTGTTTGGTTGCCGGGAATATGGGGCTTTATGGCCCCCGGATCAACCCGGACGACGGTGTGGGTATCTTATACGTTCAAAAAACCCACTGTTTCCTTGATCTCGGCGATGATCGGCTCGGCCATGGCGCGGGCACGCTCGGCGCCGTCTTTCAGCACCGCGTCGACATGGCCGATGTCCGCCATCAGGCGGCGCATTTCCCCCTGAATCGGGTCGAGCTTGGCGACTGCCAGATCGGCCAGGTGTTGCTTGAAGGTGCCGAAGCCCTCGCCCGCGAACTTGGCGATGGTTTCGTCCAGCGTGGTGTCGCTGAGCGCGGCGTAAATGCCCAACAGGTTGGCGGCCTCGGGACGGCCTTCCAAACCCTTGGCGTTGTCGGGCAGGGGTTCGGGGTCGGTTTTGGCCTTGCGGATTTTCTTGGCGATGGTGTCGGCATCGTCCGTCATGGTGATGCGCGACAAATCCGACGGGTCGGATTTGGACATCTTTTTGGTGCCGTCCTTCAAGCTCATCACGCGGGTCGCGGTGCCGAAGATCATCGGTTCGGGCAACGGGAAGAAGTCTTCGACGCCGTAGTCGTTGTTGAATTTCTGCGCGATGTCGCGGGCCAGTTCCAGATGCTGCTTTTGGTCTTCGCCGACCGGCACGTGGGTGGCTTTGTAAAGCAAGATGTCGGCGGCCATCAGGTTGGGATACGCGTAAAGCCCCACCGATGCGTTTTCGCGGTTCTTGCCCGCCTTGTCCTTGAACTGGGTCATGCGGTTGAGCCAGCCCAGACGCGCCACGCAATTGAAGATCCACGCCAGTTCGGCGTGCGCGGGCACTTGGCTTTGATTAAAGATGATGTGCTTCTTCGCATCGACGCCCGACGCGATCATGGCCGCGGCGACTTCGCGGGTGGAGGCCTTCAACGCTGCCGGGTCTTGCCACACGGTAATGGCGTGCATGTCGACGACGCAAAACAGACACTCGTAATCGTGTTGCAATTGCACCCAGTTGCGCACCGCGCCGAGATAATTGCCAAGATGCAGATTGCCGGTGGATTGAATACCCGAAAAGATGCGTGACATATGGAATGCCCTTCCGTGTGGACCGGATGAGTGATTGCCGGTGTTGAGAAACGGTGTTGATTGACTGTGAGGGTTATGAACCGCCCGCCTTAGCAGGTCAAGATTGCTTGGGGCTCTGCTTGGGGCCTTGCTTAGGCTGGCGGCGCATCCAGCCCTTGACGTCGCCCAGCGACGCCGCGCCCAGCACGTGGGCCGCGATCACGTAGACCGCCATGCCGCCGAACACGATCGCAGCGAGGCTCAAGGCCTTTTCCGTGCCGCCGCCGCCCAACCAGCCCGCCAGTTCAACCACCAACAGCCAATCGAGCGCCATCACCACGGCGGCCATGATCGCGACCGCACTGACCATGCGCCACAGCCGACACATCAACCGGCCGTCGAAGTGAAACTCGTCGCGACGCACCAGGAAAAACGCCAGCAATCCGGCATTGAGCCATTGGCTGATCACCGTCGCCGCCGCCAAGCCAACGTGTTGCAGCGGACCCATCAGGCTCAACGCCACGACCACGTTGACGCCCACGCACAACGCCCCGATCTTGATCGGGGTGGACATGTCTTCGCGCGCGAAATAGCCCGGCGCCAAGGCCTTGACTAACACATAAGCGGGCAGGCCGCAGGCGAACACCATCAACGCCAGGGCGGTCTTGGTGGTGGCCTCGGCGGAAAATTCGCCACGTTCGAACAACGCAGAAACGATGGTGTCGGGGATCACGAACAACGCCGCCGCCGCGGGCAACGTTAGAAGTAGCGCGAATTCCACCGCGCGGTTTTGACTGTCGAGCGCCGCCGTCTCGTCGCCGGCCTTGATTTGACGGCTGAGCAACGGCAGCAGCGCGGTGCCCACCGCAACGCCGACCACGCCCAGCGGCAGCTGTACCAAGCGATCGGCATAAAACAGATACGAGATCGACCCCGACACCAGCAGCGATGCGATCACCGTGTCGATCAACAAGCTGATTTGATAGATGCCCGCGCCCACCGCCACCGGGGCAATGCGCTTGAGCAGGCGTTTGACGTCGTCGGACATATGCGGGCGCACCAGCTTGGGCATCCAGCCTGCATGCCGAACGTGCCACATCATCCACGCCAACTGCACCACACCGGCAATGGCAACGCCCCAACTGAGTGCGTGGGCCGGTGTCTCCATCAACGGCGTCAGACCGAACACCGCCGTGATCAAGGTGATGTTGAGCAAAATCGGCGTCGCCGCGGCGGCCCAGAATTTTCCTAGTGAATTGAGAATACCGCCCAACAACGACACCATCGAGATGAAGATCAGATAGGGAAAAGTGATGCGCACCAGATCGATGGCGAGACCGTATTTTTCCGGCTCGTCGACGAAGCCCGGCGCGATCAAGGCCACCACCCACGGCATCGCCAATTCGATGGCGATGGTGAACAACAACAACACTGCAAGTAAGCCGCTTTGCGCTTGGGCGGCGAAGGTACGCGCGCCGTGGGGACCGTTTTCATCGGCTTCGGTTTCCAGCTTACCGGCAAAAATCGGCACGAACGCGAGGTTGAACGCCCCTTCGGCGAACAGACGGCGAAACAGGTTGGGCAGCTTGAAGGCGACGAAGAACACATCCGCCATCCACCCCGCGCCCAAAGCCCACGCCACGGCGACATCGCGCACAAAGCCGAGCAAACGAGAGATCAGGGTCATGGACCCCACGGTAGCGATGGCGCGTATCAACAAAACGGTCTTCCCCATTCAACAGCCACATACCATACCCGTCAGGGCTTAACGGATGCTGAACTTTACCCCCGATTTAGGCGTGTGTAGGCACTTGCCATGTCGAAAAAAAGGCGCAAACTGCGCCGCATATCTGAATGGAGTGAAACGAGCAATGACGGAAAAATTGGATTGCGTGGTGATCGGCGCGGGCGTGGTTGGTTTGGCGATCGCTCGAACCCTGGCGATGAGCGGCCGCGAGGTGATCGTGATCGAATCCGAAAGCGCCATCGGCACCGGTACCAGCTCGCGCAATTCCGAAGTCATCCACGCGGGTATTTATTACCCCCAAGGCAGCCTCAAGGGTACGTTGTGCGTGCGCGGCAAAGGCTTGCTCTATGACTACCTGGAACGCCACGGCGTCGACCACCAGCGCTGCGGAAAACTCGTGGTCGCCACCACCGAAGATGAAATCGGCGTTTTGCGCGGCGTGGTCGATAAGGCCGCCGCCAACGGTTGCACCGAGCTGGATTGGTTGGACGGCAAGGACGCCATGACGTTGGAGCCGGAGCTGAGCTGCCTGGCCGCGCTGTCGTCGCCGACCACCGGCATTTTGGACAGCCACGGCTACATGCTCAGCCTGCAAGGCGAGATTGAGGCCGCGGGCGGATGGATCGCGTTGGAAAGTCCGCTGATCGACGGTGAAATCCACGCCAGCGGCATCGTCCTGCGCATCGGCGGACTCGAGCCCATGGAAGTGCTCTGCAACACCGTCATCAATTCCGCCGGCCTGAACGCCCAAGGCGTCGCACATCACTTGAACGGTTTCGCCAAGGCTCACATCCCTCCGCGATATTTGTGCAAAGGCAATTACTTTTCCCTAACCGGCAAGGCGCCGTTCACGCAACTGGTCTACCCGGTGCCCGGCACTGCGTCGCTGGGCTGTCATTACACCCGCGACCTGGGCGGGCAAGGGCGCTTCGGCCCCGATGCGGAGTGGGTCGAGAGCATCGACTACGATGTCGATCCCAGTCGCGGCGATTCGTTTTACGCGCAAATCCGGCGCTATTGGCCCGGTCTCAAGGACGGTGCGCTGAGCCCGTCTTATTGTGGCATCCGACCTAAACTACAAGCTCCCGGCACCCCGGCGGAGGATTTCCGCATCGACGGTCCCGCAGTCCATGGGATCAAGGGATTGGTCAACCTGTTCGGCATCGAATCGCCGGGTCTGACCGCATCTCTGGCAATTGGCGCATATGTCGTCGACATGCTGGATGCGCAAGGCCGCTGAGCATTCAACCGTCGGAATTCACGGTGGGACTTAGGACCTCGCGAATGCGTGCATGCAGCCTGTGGGGGTCGATGGGTTTGAGGATGTAGGTGGTGCTGCCGAGCTCGGTGGTTTTTTCGATTGTCTTCAGGCTTTTTTGCGCGGTGAGAAAGATCACCTTGGACTTTAGGCGCGGATGCGCTTGGCGGATGCGTTCAAGCAAGTCCACACCGGACATGCCCTCCATCTGAACATCCAATATCAGCAAATCCGGTTCCAGGTTTTGCATTACTGTCAAGCAGGCCTCGCCATCTTCCGCCCCGATAAAGCGTGCGCCGAGGTCTTCAACCACCACCCGAACCAAACCCAGGAGCAGTTTATCGTCATCAACACAAAGTATTGTTTTGCTTTTCACGAGCTTTCCCCACTTGAGGAGCGCACCGCCCGAAAAGGGTGCACACTGGACCAAGCGCCATCACAACGAGGCCCTGCAAGCAATGTAAGCCATACGCCTGTAGGTTTAAAGAGAGAGCCACGCCATTGGTTCAGCCCCCCACGTCGTCTTCCTGAATCGGGTCGCCCCGCGACGTGCCGATGGCTTTCAGCAATACTTTTCGCAGGCCCTTGATCTTGGTTTCGGAATCGATCTTCAGTCCAAACACGTCGCGGACGTAAAACACGTCGACCACGCGTTCGCCGTAGGTCGAAATATGCGCGGAAGTGATCTGCAATCCAAAATCCGTGAGCGCGCGGGTGACGTCGTGCAAGAAGCCCTGACGGTTGCGACCGTTGACTTCGATCACCGTCGCCGATGTTGAGGCCTCGTTGTTGACCAGCACCCGTGGCGGCACTTCGAACACCCGGGTGCGTGACGGCAATTGGCGGCTGCGTTCCGCCGCCAGTTCCCGTTCGGGCCGCAAACGGCCGGTCAGCGCGTCTTCGATGCGCTGTTTCAGGCGCTTGAGCTTATCTGCACCGGTGAACGCGTGACCCTCGACGTTTTGCACCCAGAACGTATCCAGCGCCATGCCGTTGCCGAAGGTGGTGATTTTCGCATCGACGATGTTCGCGCCCGACAACGACATCGCCCCGGCGATGGAGGCGAACAG
Source organism: Magnetovibrio sp. (assembly GCF_036568125.1). Classification (NCBI taxonomy): domain Bacteria; kingdom Pseudomonadati; phylum Pseudomonadota; class Alphaproteobacteria; order Rhodospirillales; family Magnetovibrionaceae; genus Magnetovibrio; species Magnetovibrio sp. The sequence goes on along the minus strand of NZ_DATCTF010000004.1, from coordinate 182,783 downwards.
CCCCGGATGATCGAGCGTATGGATCAGCACTTCGGTCACGTCGATGCGTTCCACTGCACGGGTTTCCAGATACAGCTTGGTTTCCGAATTGTGCGCATTGCGCACGATCTCGGCATGGTGCGCCAAATCGTCTGCACCATAAGACAGAAAATAGTTGGCGTGACCTTGGGCAAGATACCAATCCACGTCTTCGGACGGCCAATGTGCCAGCTTGTCGATAAGTTTTTTGCGCACCCGGTCGGCGCGCGCCTCGCGGCGTTGGGTCGGCAAGCCACCGGTCATCAGTTCCTGGGCGCTGTAATAGAGCTCGCGCAGCAAAGAGGCCTTCCAGCCGTTCCACACATTGGGGCCGACCGCGCGGGTATCGGCAACGGTCAAGATCAACAACAGGCGCAGGCGTTCCGGTGATTGCACCAGCTCGACAAAATCCTTGATGGTTTTGGGGTCGTCGAGGTCGCGTTTGTAGGCGTTGCGGTTCATATCCAGATGGTGCAGCACCAGCCACGCCACCGTTTCCGTTTCCCAATCGTTGAGACCGAATTGCGGACAGAGTTTCTTGGCGACTTCCGCACCGATCACCGAATGGTCGCCGCCCCGGCCTTTGGCGATGTCGTGCAACAGAACCGCCACGTACAGCACCCGGCGCGACTGCACGTCCTTGATCACTTCGCTGCTCAACGGATGGTCCTCGGCCAGCAAGCCGCGCTCAATCTCGCTGAGAATGTCGATGGCACGGATGGTGTGCTCGTCGACCGTGTAGACGTGATACATGTCGTATTGCATCTGCGCCACCACGCGGCCGAAATCGGGCATGAAGCGCCCGAATACCCCCGATTCGTTGAGCCGCACCAATGCCCGCTTGGGTCCCTTGGGCGACGTCAACATGTCGAGAAACAGCTCGTTGGCCTGTGGGTCTTTGCGCACCTTCGCGTTGATGCATTTGAGGTCGCGCTGCACCAGTCGCAGGGCTTGGGGGTGGATATCCAGGTCGTATTTTTCGGCTTCCGCGAAAAGCCGCAGCAAATTCACCGGGTCTTGCTTGAAGACCTTGTCGTGCTCGACCGTCAAGCGCCCGCCGTCGACCTTGAAGCCGGGCATTTTACGTTTGCGGAAATTGAACGACGGCAACGAGATCAGCGACCGTTTGGTGTGTTGATGTTCCAGCACCGCGCAGATCACGCGGGTCAAATCGCCGACGTCCTTGGCGACGAGGAAATAATGCTTCATGAACCTTTCGACCGCGCTGACGCCGGCGCGGGCGGTATAACCCATGCGCTTGGCGAGGTCGTTTTGCACATTGAAGCTGATGGTTTCGTCGGGTCGATCGGCGAGATAATGCAGATGGCAGCGCACCGTCCACAGAAACTTTTGCGCGGTGTTGAAGCGCCGCGCGTCGGCTTTGTTCAGTACGCCTTTTTCCACCAGTCCGGTGATGTCGTCGACCCGATAGAGAAACTTGGCAATCCAAAACAACGTCTGTAAATCGCGCAGCCCGCCTTTGCCGTCCTTGATGTTGGGTTCCAACACATAGCGCGAATCGCCCATGCGTTCGTGACGTTCGTCACGTTCTTCCAGCTTGGCTTTGACGAATTCCGCCTCGCTGCCCTGGATGACGTCTTTTTCGAACCGTGCTTCAAACAACGTGAACAGCTCGTGATCGCCGCTGATCCAACGCGCTTCCAGCAAGCTGGTGGAAATGGTGATGTCGGTTTTAGCCAGACGCACAGCTTCCTCCACGGTGCGGGTGGCATGGCCGACCTTAAGGCCCAAGTCCCACAACATGTAGAGCATCCATTCCACCGCGTCAGTGGTGGATGGATGGGCTTTTTTGGGCAGCAAGAACATCAGGTCCAAATCGGAATGCGGCGAAATTTCCGCCCGCCCGTAGCCGCCGGTGGCGATCAGGGACATGTCTTCGTCCCTCATGGCATAGACGTGCGTGATGGTGAATTCGTGCAGAGTGCGGATCAATTGATCGAGCAAGAACGCCCCTTCGCGCAGGGTCCGCGCGCCGGTGGCCCCACCGCTCTCGAAGCGCCGCCGAATTTCCGTGCGGCCACTTTCCAATGCGTCCTTGAACAGTTTGAGAACCGCGCTGCGGGTTTTGGGCTTTTTGACGTCGCCGCCGTGGGCGACGCTACAGAGCTCCGCCATGAAGGTTTTTCGGCAGATCACGCCGCGCGGATTTTTGATCTTCAAACGCATATTGCTTCCAACTGCCGTTGTGGTTCCCCAACCTGCCCGGCTTGACCCACGATGTATATAAGATTTGCCGCGCGCAAACGAGCGTGAAATCTTGCCTTTCTTGTATCGCGGTTTGGTTTTCGCTCTAATGGCGACTGGTGATTCTTTTCGAAAGTATTTCGATTTTCCATGCACGCTTCTCCTTGCACAGCGGAATGCCAACACCTCATCGCCATCGCCCAGCGCATGGCGACGGCGCTTAGCGGCCCATCCGCCAAGCCCCCTGTGTCCTTGGTCGACTGGTTGGCGCGCGCCGAAACGCTTGTGACCAACCCGAAGCTTGAATCCCTCGACGGCGAGCAGATGCTGGAAAACCTATCTTTGGACCTTCGCCGTCGATGGTTGAATGAAGTTCACGCGGGCGCGCCAGCGGGTTCCGATCGCTACATGATGTCGCCGCCCCACGCACAGGCCAAATATCTGGCGGACGGCACCCGCGTGCATTACCCCTATGATCGCTGGCTCAAACCCAGGGAACTCGAACGCCGCCTCGCCGCGCTGCATCCGCCGCCGTCGGGCTGGGCCGGTCGTTCGATGCTGTTCGCCAACGGCATGTCCGCCATCACCACGATCTTGCAAGTGTTGCGCGTCCAATCGCCCAAGATGTGGCCGCGCGCGCCGAAGCTTCCCTATTCGCTGCATTGGTTTGGTGGATATTTCGAAATTGCCCGTGCGCTTGAATTGTTGTGCAACGACAGCTTTCACGGCCGCAAGCACGCGCGACAACCCGCGCTTTGCACGGCCGTGATGCGCGGGGCGGTGGATGTGGTGCTGATCGAGCCCGTCGCCGCCGACACTGGGTTGGAGGTTTTCGATCTCGACGCTTTTATCGCCACGTGGAAGCAGCGCCGTGCCAAGCGTCCATGCGCCATCGTCATCGACAGCTCATTATCCGCCGACGTGTTTCCCGTCGAACGGCTGTGTGTGGAACTCGCCAACGATCCGCCGGTGTTGATTGCATCGATCCGTTCGGGCCTGAAGCTCGATCAAGAAGGCTTGGAGTTTTCCAACGTCGGACTTGTGGATGTGTGGATGGTCGACACGCCCGCCACCATCGAACGCCTGGATACGTTCGCCAGCGCCTTGACGACGGCACGCACCACGTTTGGCGCGAGCCTGTCACAAGACGAATACGCGGCGTTGAGTGCGCCGCCGTTCCTCGATGCCACGTCGCTGCACGACCATGCCCGCGCGGTATTCGCCAACAACCGTCTGTTCGCCGAAACCTTGGCGGCGCGGATCAAACCCGACAGCAGCGTGCTCGGGCGCGTCAGCCATCCGTGTCTCGGCGCGGCCAAGGACCGAGCGTGGGCCGAAGCGCCGTTCGTCGTTTTACGCTACCACCCCGACGGTGCCAGCGCGCGGGCGTTCTTGCGCACGGTCCTCGAACACGAAGCCAAGCAGCGCAAGCTGACGTTGCGATCGGGTAGCAGCTTCGGCTTTCGCGGCCATCGTTTCGAAATGGGGTTCGTGCGCGGGGTCAAGTTCAACACCTTGCGCGTCGCCATGGGGGCGCGGCGCGGGCCATCGTTGCACGGCGCGATCCAATTGTTCAGCGATCTTGCCGCCTACCCCGACTTCGCCGCCCTGCGCAAAGCCTATCCCCAGATCGAGGCCCAGCACCCCAAGGACCGGGTACGGGACGAAACCTGAATGAGCACCGCGTCTTTACCCATCCTCTATAGTTTTCGCCGTTGCCCTTACGCTATGCGGGCGCGCATGGCGCTGTTCGCAAGCGGCCAGGCGTACGTTTTGCGCGAAGTGGTTCTGCGCGATAAACCGCCGCAGATGCTCGCGCTTTCCGCCAAGGGCACCGTGCCGGTGCTGGTGTTGAGCGACGGCCGGGTGATCGACGAAAGCCTCGATGTCATGCGGTGGGCGCTGGCGCGCAACGACCCTCACGGCTGGCTGGATGCGCCTGCAGATCAAACGAACGCGCTGATCGCGCGGTGCGACACGGACTTCAAAACCCATCTGGATCGTTACAAATACGCCAGCCGCTATGACGGGGGCGATCCGCTCGCCCACCGAACGGCGGGAATCCAATTCATTCAGCAGTTGGAAGACAGATTGAGCGCAACAGCGTATCTGTTCGGCGCCCGTCGGTCTCTTGCCGACATCGCCATCGCGCCGTTTGTGCGTCAATTCGCCCTGGCCGATTGGGATTGGTTTTTCGCCGCGCCGTATCCGCACGTACACCGTTGGCTCAACAATTTCATAGCAAGCGATTTATTTGTCGGCGTGATGGCCAAATTCGATCCTTGGCGGCCCGGCGACACCGAAATCATCATCACCCCCGGCACTTAAGCCTGCGTCCAATCGTCGAGCACGCCCATCAGCAATTCGAACGCCGCGTCGGCGGGCAGACCTTGGTCCGTGACCCGGTGCAGCAACAAGCCTTCGATCGCCGCGACAGCCAGCATCGCGCGGGCCACGGCTTGCTCTCGGCTGAGGCCACGGGCCTCGAAATGCGGCGTGAAGGCGTCGATCCACCCTTTCGACAGCGTGTGCAAAAACGGCGCAAAAAGCGGGTCGCGCGACGCCAAGCCGCTGGCCCACAACTGGATCGTCACCACATGCAGGTTTTGCGCCGCGTCGGTGGTCAGTTTTTGCGTCCACAGGCGGCGCAGCTGTTCGACCAGCGCCGTGCTTTCCAGGACCCGCACCTCGCTCATCCACATCGCCGCGATGCCTTGCAGCACCGCCGTCAGCAGCCCGTTTTTCGAACCGAAGTGATAGACCAGCATACGCGCCGAGGTGTTTAAATCCTTGGCCACGTTGCGCAACGAAAAGTCATCCGCGCCGTTGCGCATCAACCACGCTGTCGCGCCCTGCAGCAAGCGGTCCTTGGTGGTCAAACGCTTGGCCTGGGGTATCGTTTTCACCATCGGATTCCCTCATGCGATACACGTTGATAGATATCGTAACATATGTTACATGTAGCATGTGTTACATTATTTGAGGAGGCCGCCATGCGCGTATGGCTGCTCGTCTTGTTCGGTGTCGGCGTGATCGTCCCTTACGCCGCCTTTGCGCCTTGGTTCTTGGATCATGGTGCGAACGCCTTGTTGTTCGTGCACGAGATGTTCGCCAACCGCATCGCCGCGTTTTTCGCCCTGGACGTAATCGTCGCCGCCATCGCGCTGATCAGCGCCGCCGTCTTCGCCCACCGTCACGGCGGGCGCGGGCTGGGCGCGGTCGTTGCGGCGACGTTGTTGATCGGGGTGTCGGCGGGCCTGCCGTTGTATCTGTATTACCGCTGGCGCGAGACGCCGTCGCGTTAAGCCCGCGAAGCGCGCCATTTGGGCACGAACCGCCCGGTGCGCGCGGCGTAAACGACATACGCTTTGCCGAACGTTTCGTGCATCAGGCGTTCTTCGCCCGCCACGTTGGCGTGCCACAGCGGAAATTGCGCCAGCGCCCACAGCATGTAGATCCAGTGATCGAGATACAGCGCCAGGCCGAAATCGAAGCTCAGCAAAAACGATGCATACAGCGGATGGCGCACATGGCGGAACGCACCGCTGGTGATCAGCTCGCGCCCGCGGCTACTGAGCGGCAACGACTTCAAACTCCACGCCACCCCCGCAGCGGTCACGGCGATGGAAACCAACAGCGCACCCAGGCCGAAGCCGTCGTAGCCGTGGATCGGGGCGGCATTGATGAAATGCGTCACCGCCCAAGTCGCCGCCAACGTCGCGAGGCTCAGCGCCAGTCCACGCGGCCCGGTGCCGAAAATACGTTGGTAGGCTCCCAGTCGATCCGTCACCGTGCGATTATCCTTATCCGCCGGTATCCATAGCTTTCAATCTATATAAGAAATCGAGCGCCTCGCGCGGGGTCATCTCGTCAGGCAGCACGGCCTTCACCGCCTCTTCGACCTCCGACGATTTGCGCGGCCCGGCAGCCGGACTTGGGTTGGCGGGCGCATGGGAAAACAACGGCAAGTCATCGGCAAGCTTGGTCACCGTGGACGATTGCTCGCCTTCTTCCAGGGACTTCAAGATCTGTTCGGCGCGCTTGATCACGGCAGGCGGCAGGCCTGCCAGTTGGCCGACGTGAATACCGTAAGAGCGATCCGCCGCGCCGGGTCCGACCTCGTGCAAAAACACCACGTCGCCTTGCCATTCCTTGACCTTCATGGCGTGACAGCTGAGCCCCGCAAGCTTGGCCTGCAGCGCGGTGAGCTCATGGTAGTGGGTGGCGAACAAGGACCTGCACTTGTTGACCTCGTGCAGGTGTTCGATCACCGCCCAGGCGATCGACAAGCCGTCGAAGGTCGAGGTGCCGCGCCCGATTTCGTCCAAGATCACCAATGCGCGTTCGCCCGCTTGGTTGAGGATCGCCGCCGTTTCGACCATTTCGACCATGAACGTCGAACGCCCGCGCGCCAAATCGTCGGCCGCGCCGACGCGTGAAAACAGCCGGTCCACCACACCGATGCGCGCGCGCGCTGCCGGTACGAACGACCCCATCTGCGCCAACACCGCGATCAGCGCGTTTTGCCGCAAGAACGTCGATTTACCGGCCATGTTGGGACCGGTCAGCAGCCACAGGCGGCCCGAGGCATCGTCTTGGGCGCAATCGTTGGCGACGAACTTGTCCCCACCGCCCGCTTCCAAGGCGGCTTCGACCACCGGGTGGCGGCCTTGAACAATCTCGAAATCGACACTGTCGTCCACCTGCGGGCGGGTCAGGCGGCGTTCCACCGCCAATTCCGCCAAGCCGGTCGCCACGTCCAGTTCCGCCAGCGCGCACGCGCACAGCGCGATGGCTTCCCCATGCGCACGGATCCGCGCCGCAAGTTGCTCGAAGACTTCCAGCTCCAACGCCACCGCGCCGTCGGCGGCGCGCGCGATCTTGCTTTCCAGTTCGTTCAGCTCGACGGTGGAAAAGCGCACCGCGTTGGCCATGGTCTGGCGATGGATGTACGGCCCGTCCGCACCCATCAGCTTGTCGCCTTGTTTGGCCGGAACCTCGATGAAATAACCCAGCACGTTGTTGTGCTTGACCTTCAAGGTGGCGATGCCGGTATCGGACTGATAGTTGCCTTGCAGACCGGCGATCAGGCGGCGGCTTTCGTCGCGCATCATGCGCAGCTCGTCCAGGTCGGGGCGATAGCCAGGGCGCACAAAACCGCCGTCGCGCGCCAGCAACGGCAGATCGTCGCCCAACGCCGCGCCCAGTTCGCCCACCAGTTCGCCATGCGCGCCGAGATTCTCTAAGCTCTGCTCCAAACCCTTGGAAATCGGCTTGCCCGCAAACGCGTCGCGCACGTCGGCGGAAAGCGCCAAACCGCCCTGCACCGAAGCCAAATCGCGTGGGCCCCCGCGGCCCAACGTGATGCGCGTCAGGGCGCGTTCCAAATCGGGACACCGCGTCAGTAAAGCGCGCACGTCTTCGCGCACGCGGCTTTCATCGACGCAAAACTGCACATCGCAAAAGCGCCCTTCGATCGCCGCGACATCGGTCAACGGCGCGGCCAATCGTCCGGCCAGCAGGCGTGCGCCGGCGCCCGTGACGGTGCGATCGATCACCGCCAGCAGCGAGCCCTTGCGCGTACCGGTGAGGGTTTCGGACAGTTCCAAATTTCGCCGGGTGGCGGCGTCGATTTCCATCACCCCGCCCGACGCGATGCGCACCGGCGGCGACAGCCGTGGCAGTTTGCCCTTTTGCGTCAATTCGATGTAATCGAGCAACGCGCCCGCCGCCGCCACTTCGGCGCGGCTGAACCCGCCAAACGATTCCAAGGTCTTGACCCCGAACAATGTTTCGAGGCGTTTCGCGCCGTTGGTGCTGTCGAACCGCGCGGCCGGTTGCGGGGTCAACGCATCGCGCCAATCGTCCAACACGAAACGATAGGCGTCGCGGTTCATCAAGCTGTCGGGGTGCAGCAATTCGCCGGGTTTGAGACGGGCGAGCTGCGCGCCCAATTGTTCGGGCGCCGAGGCTTGGGCGAAAAACTGCCCGGTCGAAACGTCGATCCACGCCAGCCCCAACGCGCCCTGGGCTTCGGCGATGCACGCCAGATAATTGTTGGCGCGCGCGTCGAGCAGGGAATCTTCGGTGATGGTGCCGGGGGTGACGACCCGCACCACGTCGCGGCGCACCACCGATTTCGCGCCGCGCTTCTTGGCTTCGGCCGGGTCTTCGGTCTGCTCGCACACCGCGACGCGAAAGCCCTTGCGGATCAGGCGCGACAGATATTGCTCGTGGCTGTGCACCGGCACGCCGCACATGGGGATGTCGTCGCCGTTGTGCTTGCCGCGCTTGGTCAGGGTGATGTCGAGCGCGCGCGACGCCTTTTCGGCGTCGTCGAAGAACAGCTCGTAAAAATCGCCCATGCGATAAAACAGCAAGGCGTCGGGATGATCCGCCTTGATGGCCAGAAATTGCGCCATCATGGGGGTGACTTGTTGCATCTCGGCGGCGGGTTCAGGGCTCATCTTGGCTTTTTGACAAATCGGCGTTAAAGGGGTCCTCACCATAAACAGCCCGGGGCCGCGAAATCAACATGCGATCCTGCTTTGAATACAATGGAATTTCGTCCAAAGCCGCTTGGCCTGATGCGCGAAGCGGCCTAACATAGACATTGATAATCCATAAAGAACTCTACTTGGAGACCGTACGTGAGCAACTCAGCCACCACCGTTCGCGAAGCCGTCGGCATCTTTAAAGATCGCGCCAGTTTCGAAGCCGCCGTCCATCACCTTTTGGAGGCCGGATTCGAACGTCCCGACCTGTCTGTTTTGGACGGCCATGAATCTCTCGACGTCGTGGGCGAACCCGGCAAGCCGTGGAAAGACGTGCTCACCGCCCTGGTCGGTGAAATCAAATACGAAGGCCCCTTGGTAGCCGCCGGTGCGATCTTGCTGGCGGGCGGTCCGACGGCGGCGTTGATCGCGTCGATCATCGGTGCGGCCACGGCGGGCGTGGCGGCGAAAGAAGTCCTCGACGAAGTGACCTCGTCGCCCGACAGCGAAGATTTCACCAACGCGCTTGCGGCCGGCGGGCTGATCTTGTGGGTCAGCTGCGCGACCCCTGAAAAAGAGCAGCAGGCCCTGGAACTGCTCCAGAAATTCGATGGCGCCAACGTGCACATGCACGAACGCAGCGCTTAATTCCTCTCACCGACAAATGCACCACATTTGAAAGACCTCCCCATGCACGACGATGACAAAATGAGCGCCATCGACCAAGAATCCTTGGTCATGCACGCCCGCGGACGCCCCGGCAAAATCGAAATTCACCCGACCAAGCCGCTGACCACCCAGCACGACCTATCGCTGGCCTACAGCCCCGGCGTCGCCGCGCCGTGTAAAGAAATCGAACGCGATCCGCAATTGGCCTACGACTACACCGCCAAGGGCAACTTGGTGGCGATCATTTCCAACGGCACCGCGGTGCTGGGGCTGGGCGACTTGGGCGCGCAGGCATCGAAACCGGTGATGGAAGGCAAGGCCGTGCTGTTCAAGCGCTTCGCCGACATCGACGGCATCGATCTGGAAGTCGATACCCGCGACGTCGACGAGTTCGTCAACTGCGTCAAGTTGCTGGGGCCGACCTTCGGCGGTATCAACCTGGAAGACATCGCCGCACCCGATTGCTTCATCATCGAACAGCAACTGCGCGAACTGATGGACATTCCGGTGTTTCACGACGATCAGCACGGCACCGCGATCATCACCGCGGCGGGCCTGATCAACGCCTGCGACCTGACCGGACGCGACATCAGCGATCTCAAAATCGTCGTCAACGGCGCAGGCGCTGCGGCGATCGCATGCATCGAACTGGTGCAGTGTTTGGGCGTGCGTGCCGACAACACCATCATGTGCGACAGCAAGGGCGTGATTTTCCAAGGCCGCGAAGTGGGCATGAACCAATGGAAGGCCGCCCACGCCGCCAACACCGACGCGCGCACCTTGAAGGAAGCGCTGGTCGGCGCGGACGTGTTCTTAGGCCTTTCGGTCAAAGGCGCGTTGACCCCGGACATGGTCGAAGCCATGGCCGACAAACCGATCATCTTCGCCATGGCCAATCCGGACCCGGAAATCACTCCCGAAGAAGCCAAGGCCGTGCGCCCCGACGCCATCATCGCCACCGGGCGGTCCGACTATCCCAACCAGATCAACAACGTTTTGGGCTTTCCCTACATCTTCCGCGGCGCCCTGGATGTCCGCGCCACCACCATCAACGAAGACATGAAAGCTGCCGCCGCCCACGCCATCGCCTCGCTGGCCCGCGAAGACGTGCCCGACGAAGTCGATATGGCCTATTCCGGCCAGCATCTCAAATACGGGGCCGAGTACATCATCCCCGCGCCGTTCGATCCGCGCCTGATCACCACCGTGCCGCCCGCCGTGGCCCACGCGGCGATGGAATCGGGCGTCGCCCAGCGCCCGATCATCGACATGGATGCGTATCGCAACGAATTGACCGCGCGCCTCGATCCCACCGCGCCCAGCCTGCAGGCGATCTTCGAAGACGTTCATCTGCACCCACGCCGGGTGGTGTTCGCCGAGGGCGAAGAGGAAAAGTCCATCCGCGCCGCCGTGGCATTTTACAATGCCGGCTATGGGTTCCCCATTTTGGTCGGCCGCGAAGAACAGGTTTTGGACAAGCTGCGCGAACTGGGTCTGCCCAAATTGGACGGCGTTGAGATCACCAACGCCAAACTGTCCGACGCCACCGAGCGTTATATCGACGAAGTTTACGAACGCTTGCAGCGCGAAGGTAAGCTGTTTCGCGATTGCCAACGCATGGTCAACCAAAACCGCAACATCTTCGCCGCATGCATGGTCGCCCAAGGCGACGCCGACGCCATGGTCACGGGGCTGACGCGCAACTACCACGTGGCGCTGAACGACATCACCCGCGTCATCGACCCCAGCCCCGACCAATCTGTGGTTGGCTTGACGCTGATGGTCGCGCAAGGGCGCACGGTGTTCTTGTCCGACACCGCCGTCAACGTCATGCCCGACGCCCAGCAGTTGGCCGACACCGCCATCCAGGCGGCCGCCAAGGTGCGTCAACTGGGCCAGGAACCGCGCGTGGCGCTGCTGTCGTTCGCCAATTTCGGCAATCCCATGCCCAACCGCACCCAGGTGGTGCGCGAGGCGGTGAAAATCCTCGACAATTCTCACGTCAGCTTCGAATACGAAGGCGAGATGAGCGCCGAGGTCGCGCTGGATTATGACCTGCAGCACCGTGTCTTCCCGTTCACCCGCCTGTCGGCGGCGGCCAACGTGTTGGTTTTGCCGGGGCTCAATTCGGCGAGCATTTCGTCCGGCTTGGTGCAGCAGTTGGGCGGCGGTACGGTGATCGGGCCGTTGTTGCTGGGCATTTCCAAACCGGCGCAGATCGTGCCGATGGGCGCGACGGTGTCCGATCTGGTCAACTTGGCGGCGCTCGCCGCGCATGATGCTATTTGATTAAGAGGCTGACAAGAGTCGTGCCCGCTAGTTCAATTTTGCGAGCTAAGGATGAATAAGAATGAACTATCGTAGATTACGAGATTTATTCAATGAATTCGCCGCGAAACTAGAAGAACAGCACACCTACTACTTGGACAGCATAATAGGTTTTTCTGTTTTGCATGATCGCATGGTGGCAAAGCAGTTGGACGTCATGAAATTCTTGGGAGAGCATGAGTACGCAAGTGAAGAGTTTCTGGATACATGCACAACTTTGTATAAAGAATTATCTGGAAAGGATTTAGTGCCTATGACTCTTTCCCCCGTGATGCAGCAAGGGCGGGTAAAAGCCAGAAACAGAGAAAACGGTGAGAATACTCTTATTCTTGGAGCAAACTGCATCGTGGCCCTATACAGCTATTGGGAAGAATATCTAAGGATTGAGATAGGCATCGCTAAAGGCGTTCTTGGCATTGGTGCCCGCAATGACGAACAAACACGACAAGTACTCAATCAACATGTTGCTTACGACATATGGGGAGACATAAGGCATCTTCGAAATTCCATTGTCCACAACAATGGTCTTGCGTACTCCAAGATTACTGGATGCAATATTATTAAATGTTTCAAGCCAGGTGACAAAGTGGAACTGGATTTTGAAAAAATGAGAGCTGTCTTTTTATTGCTAGCGGATTTTAGAAACGAGTTAAGTTCCTTATCTATACCACCTCGAAAAGGTATACGACTGCCGGGGCGCTCCAATATCTGACACAAATTTTGACCCATAAATTACCACTCTGGGTCATAAACGAATCTAGTCAGCACCCTCAACAAATTGCCGTTTCGCATCACTTTACTGATACGATTTTCCCACTAAAAGGTTCAAGGCTCTGAAGATTCATGGCGACATTTTACGATGCGATCACCGATAAGCAGCGCGACCTGATCGGGCGGCAACATCTGTTTTTCGTCGCCACGGCCCCCGATCAGGGCCGCGTCAATCTATCGCCCAAGGGCATGGATAGTTTCCGCATCCTCGGCCCCAACCAGGTCGCGTATCTGGACCTGACCGGCAGCGGCAACGAGACTTCGGCCCATCTGCGGCAAAACGGCCGCATCACAGTGATGTTTTGCGCTTTCCAAGGGACGCCGCGCATCGTGCGGTTGTTTGGCCGTGGACGTGTCGTGACGCAAACCGACGCCGCGTGGGCGGAGTTGTCGGCACTGTTCCCCAAGCACCCCGGCAGCCGTCAAATCATGATCATCGACGTTGAACAAACCCAGGATTCCTGTGGTACGGGCGTGCCGCTGTATGACTATAAAGGTGATCGCGACGCCCTTGTGAACGAATGGGCCAAGCGCGGCCCGGACGGCGTGCGCACATACTGGCAAGAACGCAATCACACCAGCATCGACGGCTTAAAACCCTATCCGTTGGACGACTGATCGGCGATTTGCCCAGGGTGAATTCCGACCTGTCTTCATTGTCATAAATCTGATACATAGCTTTCACATTAAAAAGACGCGCCTATCCGCCTATGAGGCAGCCTCATGAGGGAAGCTTGAGACCATGATCGACACACCCACCCCCCATAAATCCAAAACCACGCTCGACAAGGATCTGAAAAAGATCACCAAGGTCGAAGCCGCCGCCCAGGTTCAGGGGCAGGCCATGGCGCGGGTCGGGTTGGGGTTCTTGTTTTTGGTCGCGGTGTGGCTGTTCACCTCGAACCACGGCATGGCGTTCAGCCCGTTTGTGGTCGCAGCGGCGGTGATCGGCGGTTATATGGCGATCAATATCGGTGCCAATGACGTCGCCAACAACGTCGGACCAGCGGTGGGCTCGAAAGCCCTGACGCTGACCGGTGCCATCTTGATCGCAGCGGTGTTCGAAGCCGGCGGCGCGCTGTTGGCGGGCGGCGACGTGGTGTCGACCATCAAAAGCGGCATTATCGATCCGAGCCTGATGCCCGATGCGGCGACCTTCATGACCGCGATGCTGGCGGCGCTGTTGGCTGCCGCGCTGTGGCTCAACCTCGCGACCTATCTGGGCGCGCCGGTGTCCACCACCCATTCCATCGTCGGCGGGGTCATGGGCGCGGGCATCGCCGCCACCGGCTTTGGCGCGGTCAACTGGGCCACGGTCAGCAAGATCGCCGCCAGCTGGGTGATCTCCCCGGTGATGGGCGGCGTCATCGCGGCGGGGTTTTTGTTCTTCCTCAAGCTCAAGGTGCTCAATAAGGCCAACAAGATCGAAGCCGCGCAAAAATGGGTCCCCGTGGTGGTCGCGATCATGGCCGGCGCGTTCACCATGTATTTGATGAACAAAGGCATCAAGAAAATCTACAAGTCGAGCTGGACCGAAATCATCGTCGCCGGTCTCGCGGTCTATGCCTTGGCCTGGTACGCCACCCGCGCGAGGGTCAAGTTCGTATCTCAAAACATGGAAAACCGCCGCAAGTCGGTGAACGCGCTGTTCGTTTTGCCGCTGATCATTTCCGCTGCGCTGCTGTCGTTCGCCCACGGCGCCAACGACGTCGCCAACGCGGTCGGGCCCTTGGCGGCGATCGTGTCGGCATCGGCCAGCGGCGAAATCGTCATCAAGGCGGGCATTCCGCTGTGGGTGATGCTGGTCGGCGCGGTGGGCATCTCCATCGGCTTGATGCTGTTCGGCCCGCGCCTGATCAAAACCGTCGGCCAGGAAATCACCAAGCTCAACCCGGTGCGCGCGTTCTGCGTGGCGCTGTCGGCGGCGATCACCGTGATCATCGCCTCGGCCCTGGGGTTACCGGTGAGCTCAACCCACATCGCCGTGGGTGGGGTGTTCGGGGTCGGTTTCTTGCGCGAATATCTCAACCGCCGCGCAACCGAACGACGACGCCTGTCGCCGTTGGCCGCTGCCGAAGTCAGTGCGATCGAGGCCATGCACGAGGTTGAAGACACCGCACCCGAACTGCAGCACGTGCCGGGCCTCGCCCACGCCACGGATACGCCGAATACCCCCACCAAGCCCAACGCGGAACAAAAAGCCATTCAACGCAAATTGGTGCGCCGCCAACACGCCTGGACCATCGCCGCGGCGTGGGTCATCACCGTGCCGTTGGCCGCGCTGCTGGCGGCAGGCCTCTATTTTGCGATGATCGCGGTGGGTGTGAAACCGTAGCGTTTGCTGCAGTTCCCGAGCCAATCGTTTATTTGACGCCCAGGACCTCGACCGATTTGACGATCACGTCGGCGCCGGCGTTGATGATCGCCACCGCGTCGAAGGGATCGCGAAAGCTGGCGTCGCGCGCATTGAGGATTGCTTTGCCGTCCAGGCTGACGATCATCTGGCCGTCCGTGGCGCGGGTCCATTCCAGGCTATGGTTTTTCTGATCTTCCAGCGTGTTGATCGAAGCGCTGTCGATGGTGCCTTCGCCGCGCGACGTTACCCGCACCAGTTCAAGAGACGCCCCGCGGGCGGTTTGCTTGGGATTGTAGACCAGGCGATAGCCTGCGCTGCCGGTACCTTGGGTGACGGCGTAGGCGAAATTGCCCTCGCCCTTCCACGATGAAAAGCTGCTGCTCAGCGCGAAACTGTTGGAAATGCGCGCCCGGGTGCTGAGCACCGCGGGCTTGGCTTCGACCGCAGGGGCCGCCGCCGGGGCGGTGTTGGTGGTGTTTTTGTTGGTCCCCTGCAAGACCGCGCCGAGGATCGAGATCGCGAGTTGTTCCTTGCTGATCTTACCGCCGTTGGCTTCCCCAGACGCGGGCGCGCCGGCCACCGATTTGGAGCGCAGGCCGTAGCCTTGTTCGACCCAGAATTCGCCGCTGACCGTGGTCCAGGTCGGATTGCGGGTCACGTCGCCGTCGATGAAGTCGTCGAACACCAGGCGCTGGGTCCAAGGGCGCTGATAGCGCGCCATCAAATCGCGCAGGTCGCGCAGGAACATGCGGTCGGCAGCGCGGGCTTTTTCGGCGTCGTCGACGAGGACTTTCAAATCTTTGAGCAGGTTTTCGGTGCTGGCCGGCGTGGTTTGCGTCGATGTCGTGCCCGGCGGCGACCACGATTCATAGCGCGTGCCCTGCGCACCCGCACTCAGCGGCGCGGCGACGAAAATGGTGGCAAGCAACACCCGGCGACAGTGAGCGAACGGCATAAACGAAACCTCCCCAATTATGATCTACGCCCAGCTTATCAAGCCTGACGCGCGGCTTCCAGGCTTTGCATGTGCAAAGCGGTGCTTTCAGGGCCGAAGCAGCAAAACGTCACCGTCGCCGGGTGGTCGTGTGCGGCGAGAAAGTCCGCCACCACGGCGATCGCGATTTGCGCAGCGCGGTCCGCCGGAAAGCCGTAAATCCCGGTGGAAATGGCCGGAAAGGCGATGGATTGTAAACCGTGATCCGCCGCGATCTGCAGGCTGCGGCGATAGCACGACGCCAGCGCCGCATCCTCACCCTTTGCGCCACCATGCCAAATCGGCCCGACGGTGTGGATCACATGACGCGCGGGCAAGTCGAAACCGGGCGTCAATTTGGCGTCGCCGGTGGCGCACCCGCCCAAGGTGCGGCAGGCCGCCAACAAACTTGGCCCGGCCGCGCGATGGATCGCGCCGTCCACCCCGCCGCCGCCGAGCAGCGAGCTGTTGGCGGCGTTGACGATGGCGTCGACATCCAAGGTGGTGATGTCGGCCTGGATCACCTGCATGCGCTCGAAAACGATGCTCATCATAGTCGCACTATAGCACGAAAAAGGGCGGCCCTTGCGCGGACCGCCCTTTCGAATTTCAAAACGCTGCGCGGCGATTATTTTTTCGCGTTGCGGGCAATGCCTTCACGGATCAATTCCTTGGCGCGTTCGGGGCCTTCCCAGCCCATCACCTTGACCCACTTGCCGTCCTCGAGATCTTTGTAGTGGGTGAAGAAATGCGCGATCTGTTCGACCAGGATGGGACGCACGTCGGTATAGGATTCGACGTTTTCGTAGTACGGGTGCAGGCGGTGAACCGGCACGCACAGGATCTTTTCGTCGACGCCGCTTTCGTCTTCCATCATCAGCACGCCGATGGGTCGCGACGGAATCACCACGCCGGGGGCCACCACGTGCTGGCCCAGCACGGCGGCATCGACCGGGTCGCCGTCGTCGGACAGGGTGTGGGGAATGAAGCCGTAGTTACACGGATAGTGCATCGCGGTGTGCAGGAAGCGATCGACGAACATCGCGCCGGATTCTTTGTCGAGCTCGTACTTCACCGGATTGCCACCCATGGGCACTTCGATGACGACGTTGAATTCTTCGGGGGCGTTATCGCCGATGGGGAGTTTGGTGATATCCATAGTGAAAGCCGCTCTGGTTTGGGAAAATCAAGAAAGGGCAACCTGCATGTTGCGCCGCACAATAAAAGTGTCTGCGGGCGTGTATGCCATGGATTGCGCGGGTCGTCCACCTCTTTCAAAACCGTTTTAAGCGGACGCCCGTGGTTCAGCCGGTGGATTCTGCTCTTCCGGGGGAAAGCGTTTGATCATCCACACCAACAGTATCAGGCCCGGCAACGCGGCGACGGTGGTGAGGATGAAAAACGTCACCCAATCCACCCGATCCGCCAGCCAACCGCTGCCCGACGACATGATGGTGCGCGAAAACGCCATGAACGAGGTCAGCAACGCATACTGGGTGGCGGTGTAAGCGACGTGGCAAAGGCTTGATAAATAAGCCACGAACGCGGTGGTTCCCATGCCGGTGGTGATGTTTTCGACCGCGATGGTCACCGCCAACATGCGCACATCCGGTCCGGCCCAAGCCTGAGCCACAAACACCAGGTTGGAGGCCGCCATCAGCACGCCGCAGACCAACAACCCGCGCAGAATGCCGAACCGCGCCAACACCACACCACCCAGGATGCCGCCCGCGATAATGGCGTTGAAGCCGAACACCTTGGCCACGGCCGCGATTTCGGTCTTGGTGAACCCGATCTCCAAGAAAAACGGCGTTTTCATCACGCCCAAGATCGCGTCGCCATATTTGTAGAGCAAGATGAACAGCACGATGCTGACCCAGCCGCGCCGGGTCATGAAATCGGCGAACGGGCACACCACCGCGCCGTAAAGCCACGCCATCGCTTCGGCCAGACGCGGCGGTAAATGCTGTTTGCGTTCCAGAAACTCCTCGACCGCCTGCTCGCGCTGCTCGGCTTCGGGCGTCATCGCCACGTCGGGTTCGGGGTTGATCAAGATCGCCACGATGCCGACCCCGACCAGCGCCGCCATGGCGATAAAGACGCTTTGCCACGGGAACATATCGGCGAAAATCAAACCTGCCGCCGCCGTACCCACCTGACCCAATCGCCACCCGAATACCG
The DNA here is from genome assembly GCF_036568125.1 of Magnetovibrio sp. Lineage (NCBI taxonomy): Bacteria > Pseudomonadati > Pseudomonadota > Alphaproteobacteria > Rhodospirillales > Magnetovibrionaceae > Magnetovibrio > Magnetovibrio sp. Next base: position 164,788 of record NZ_DATCTF010000004.1, on the reverse strand, counting down.
CCGTCGCCGCACCGGCGGCCAATTTGTCTTCGCTGAGGATCTCGATGCGATAGGCATCCACCACGATGTCTTGGGACGCGGACGAAAACGCCACCGCCAGGGCGAACACCGCCGTCCACCACGGATCGATTCCGGGCTGGGTCAAGCCCATGGCGAAGATCGAGGCGAGCAAAAACAACTGCGTGAACAGCACCCAGCCGCGCCGACGCCCAAACAGCGGCGTGAACAGCGGCAACGCCAGCTTGTCCATCAACGGCGACCACAAAAACTTGATCGCATACGGCAAACTGACCAGCGCGAACAAGCCGATGGTGGTTTTCGACACGCCCTCGTCCACCAGCCACGCGCTTAAGGGGTCGGCCAACACGCCGAACGGCAGACCGCTGGAAAAGCCTAAAAACAACAGCGACAAGACCCGGCGGTCGCGATAAACCTGGGCCGATTGCAGCCAAGAGCGCATGAAAGTCTCCGCAAAAATTCGAACGCTCAGTGTCGGACCGGGGTCTTGAGATCGCGTTAATGGCGAGCGGGGAATTTAGGCTTCGTCGCCCGCGGTCGGCAACTCGAACCAGAAGCTAGAACCCTCGCCTTCGATGGAAGAAAAACCGATCCGGCCGTCCATGTGTTCGATCAGTTCCTTGACGATGGTGAGACCGATGCCGGTGCCTTCGGTTTTGTCTTGTTCTTCCGACAGGCGGTGAAATGGCTGGAAGATCTCGTCTTGACGTGCGGCTGGAATGCCGTGACCGGTATCGGCCACCACGAACCGCCACCGTCCATCCGTAGCGGCTTCGCACGACACATCGATTTCGCCGCCGTCGCGATTGTACTTGATGGCATTGGAAACCAAGTTGATGAACACCTGTGTCAGGCGGTTTTCGTCCGCCAAAACCTTTGGCGCGCCCTGTGTGGCGCAGCGATTATGCAGCTGCACGCTTTTCTTTTCCATCATCGGGGTGTTGGCGGTGATGCTTTGACGCAGGGCATGGTTGGGGTCGACCGGCACAATGTTGAGGCGGATTTCCCCGCTTTCGATTTTCGCCAGTTCGAGAATTTCGTTGATCAGCCCGTGCAGGTGGGTGCCGGAAAAGTGGATGTCGTCGATGTAGCTTTTCTGCGTTTCGTTCAGATTGCCGTCGATGTTGAGCTTCATGAAATCGCTGAACCCGATGATGGCGTTGAGCGGTGTGCGCAGCTCATGGCTCATCGAAGCGAGAAACTTGGATTTGGCCTCGTTGGCGGCTTCGGCCTCTTTTTTCGCCGCTTCCAATTCGGCCGTGCGTTCTTTCACCAAATCTTCCAGCTTGGTGCGCGCGGTTTCGCGTTCGCGCACCGTTTTAATGCCGCGAACGTGCCACGCCGTCAGACCGAAGAGGCCCAGCATCCAGGTCAAACCGTGCGATATCGCGTTGCCTTTCAAAAACTCGGCCAGCTGAACACGATACGGTTTCATGGGCACCATGGTGCCGACCCCGCCCAAAACGTCACCGACCTCATACCCCTGCAGGCCATGACATTTCAGACAGACCTTGGTGGCGACCATGGGGCGGATCATGCGAAAGAATTCTTCACCGTTGATGGTGGTAATTTCGCGCACCTCTTCTGCGCCGCGCTGAAACGCCTCGATGGCGGCGGTTTCCCACGGATCGGCGAGATGGTCGGGCTGAAACGGATTGAGGCTCACCAAACGGCCCTGCACGCCGTACAGCTGCGCGTACTCGTCCATGATCTGACGCACCATCGTGGCGGGATTGACCAGCGTCAGCATACGTCCCGATGGGGTCATGATGTCGCGTTCTTCGATGTGTTCCATGAACGGGCTGGGCTTTACACCGCGGGTGGCCTCCATATAGACGCCGCCGTGCCCTGCCGCCCATCGGCGCAGGGCTTGGTCCTTGTTGAACGCGCTGATCGCATCCTCATGGGCCATGTCACGGGTATGCGTGTGGGCCAACCGGTTGTTCCAGATAAACAACCCGCCCACCGATATCGTCCAGATCAACGCCAGCATCAACGTGCCGTACGCTCTTTGACGCAATTGCCGATCTATCGCCACCGCGTCCCCCCGACGCAATTGCCCTGTGCGAACAGATTACACGGATCTGATTATTATGACAAATCTTGGAATTTCAAAGCTTAATCGTCGTCACCGCCACCGTTGAACCACCAGCCGTTACCTAACGATGTGCCCGACGGCGTGACATTGCGTTTTTTCACCGGTTTCCATTTGTCCGTGTAATGACAGTTGCCGCAGCGTTTGGACGCATTGCGGTGACGGTCGTCGTTGGGCGCCTTGGCGGCGTGACAGTTGACGCATTGGCGCAGTTCCGCCTTGGGCAGTAGGTCGTGTTTGAAGCCGGCCGGTTTCCACTTTTCGGTCTTGTGGCAGATGCCGCACTTGATGCGCATCTCCGCCGTCAGGCGGTCGTGGGTCTTGTCCTTCGGCGTCGCCGCCTTGTGACACGTTGCGCATTGTTCCAGCTCCGCCTTGGGCAGCAGATCGTGCTTGAAGCTTGCCGGCTTCCACTTTTCGGTCTTGTGGCAGATGCCGCATTTGATGCGCATTTCCTCCGTCAGGCGGTCGTGGGTCTTATCTTTCGGCGTCGCAGCCTTGTGACAAGTGGCGCATTGTTGCAACTCCGCCTTGGGCAGCAGGTCGTGTTTGAAGGTCGCAGGCTTCCACTTGTCGGTCTTGTGGCACAGACCGCACTGGTCGCGAACCTCGGTGCTCAAGCCGTCATGGGTCTTGTCCTTCGGCGTCGCAGCCTTGTGACAGCTGGCGCATTGCTGCAGTTCCGCCTTCGGCAGCAAGTCGTGCTTGAAGGTCGCCGGTTTCCATTTGTCGGTGACATGGCACAGGCCGCACTTGTTCGAGACGTTTTGGTGCAGCTTGTCTTTGGGCGTGTGCGCCGTATGGCACGCCGCGCAGTCTTCCAGGTCCGCCTTGGCCAAATTCGCATGCTTGAATTCGACCGGTTTCCACTTGTCGGTAACGTGGCACAGGCCGCACTTTTCGGTGCTGGTTTGATGCAGCTTGTCCTTGGGCGTCGCGGCCTTGTGGCAGCTTACGCACTGGGCCAGCTCGGCCTTGGGCAGCAGCTCGTGCTTGAAGGTCGCGGGCTTCCATTTTTCGATGGTGTGGCACTGGCTGCATTCGCTCGAGGCGCTTTTGTGGATGTTATCAACCGGTTTGGCATGGCACGCCACACAGTCCTTTTGCGTCTGTTGGTCCAACAGGTTGTGCGAGAACTTGAACTGGGCGCGATACATGGCGATGCCGACGTGATCGGAATGGCACGCGACGCATTCCTGACCGACCAGCTTTTGATGGAACGCCACCGGGGTCTTGCCCTGGGCCTTGGGCGGCACCACCATGCCCTTGGTGGTGCGCAGTCCGATGTCTTTGACCTTGTGACACTCGACGCACTTGTCGTCCGCCGCGCCCAGGAACAAGGTGTGGCAGGCGAAGCAATCGCCCTCGATATCCTTGTGGCCGTCAATCAGATGGCCGGGGCTGATCATCAGGTTGGCGTACAGGAACGCCAGCACCGTGAGCACGCCCATGTTCAGCCACAAGACGATTTTCACCAGACGGCTCATTTCCACCCCCAAAACATGAAGATGGACACGATGTGGCCGAGCGTCACCACGCCGAACACGAACGAGATGGGAAAGTGCACAATGCGCCATTTGGCCATCAGGTCATAGGTGACCGAATCCCAAAACACCTCGCGCTCGACCTCTTCCTTGCTCATTCCGTGGGATCGGTAGCGCTCTTCCTTTTCCTTCAGGTGCTGGCGCGAACGGTGCAGCAAACGTTGGCCGACCATGCCGCTGAGCACGTTGATGATCATGAAGATCATCGCCAGCCACGGCAGCACCGCGTTGAAGTGGATGCCCGCGTGCACCAACACCATCAGCGATCCCGCCCAGGTCAGGGTTTCGTGCAGCCACAACAGCGCCTTGGGACTGCCCACCGTGATCATCTTGCGCTTGCGCAGCGAATAGAGGAACGACAGCACGATCAAGAGCGTGCCGGGAATGCCCAGATAACGCCCCACCCACACCAGATCGAGGGCGTGCAGCACTTGATCGGACACGATCGCCGCCGCCACCAGCATGGCGAACTGGGCGAAGAACGGCGCGACTTCCTGACGCAGCAGCGATTTCACTTCCATGCGCTCACGCCTCCACCGTCAGATCGCGTTTGGGGCGCGACACGCACATCAGGCAGGTGCCCGGCTCGGGATCGAAATCGGGGCTGTGGGTGTAGCTGACTTCGCCGCTTTGGATGACGGTCTGGCAACTGCCGCAGCCGCCCGCGCGACAGCCCGACGCGATGTCGATGTTGTGTTGTTCGGCGAACTCCAACAAACTTTCGCAGGCCGGATCCCATGGCACGGTTTTGCCCGACGTCGCGAAGGTGACGCTGACGGGACCTGGCGCTTCGTCCTGCGTCTCCGCCGATTCGGCTTGCTGGCGCTTGGGCCGCGGGATCGAGGCCGGGCCGAACGCTTCGTAATGAATGTGCTGGTCGGGCACGCCCCAGTCGTCGAGCGCCGGAACCAGGCTTTCCATCATCGCCCTCGGGCCGCAGATGTAAAAATCGTAGACCTGGAACTTCAACGTTCGGCGCAGCAGATCGACGTCGACGCGGCCCTCGTGTTGATAGTCGCGGCCCAATTGATCGCCTGGCAGCGGACGACTGTAGCAAACGTGCAGATGAAAATTCGGATAGCGCCCGTCGAGACGCTGCAGATGCTCTTGCATAGCTTGCTCTGCGGAATTGCGCACACCGTAAAACAGCCACACTTCGCGATCCGGGTTGTGGGTCAGCGCGTCGTTGAGCATAGAGATCATCGGCGTGATGCCGATGCCGCCCGCGATCAACACGATCGGGCTGGTGCCGCGCTCCAGATAAAAATGGCCGCTGGGTGTTTTGACCTTGAGCACGTCGCCCTCGTCGACGTGGTCGTGAAAGTAACTCGACGACAGGCCCGGCGGCGCGTCGGGTTTGTCGAACGGCGCCTCCACCCGCTTGATCGACACCCGGTAGCGCCCACCACCCGGCGCATCGGACAGCGAATAGCACCGCGTCACCGCCTTGGGCGGGCCGCTTACGGCCTCATCGGCGATGTCGAGCTGAAAGGTGAGAAACTGACCGGGCTTGAAATCGGCCAGTGGCCCGCCGTCTTCGGGTTCCAGGTAAAACGAGCAGATCTTGCCGTCGGGTGATTCGATTTCGCGCTTGGCGACGCGAAAGGGCCGTTCACCCTTCCACGGCCCGCCCTTGCGGCCGGGCTGGAACGCGGCTTTCAGATCGTCGAGGATCGGTTCGCCGGGGGTCGGAACCTCAAGACCACTGAGGCGCTTTTCCATGAACCGCAAATCGCGCCAGCGCTTGACCAGTACCACGAAAGCGGCGATCGCGACCTGCACCAAGGCCCCCAGCATGATGTATAAAAACAGCTCTAAAGCAGTCATAAAGTCGCGGTCATTCAGACATCTAGGTTAAGCCCTTCCCCTCGGGCCCAATGACCATACTGTGTGTAGGGGCGGTTGTTAAGAGCGCCAATCACTTTTTCACGTGATAGCCGGTTTTGAAGATCCACCACACGATGCCCATGCACGCGAACAGGAACGCGGCGATCATCGCGAGACTGAGTTCGATGCCGACGTCGGCGATTTCGTAGAAGCTCCAGCGGAAGCCGCTGACCAGATAAAGCACCGGGTTGAACAGCGTCACCTTTTGCCAAAATTCCGGCAGCATGTGGATCGAATAAAAGCTGCCGCCCAAAAACACCAAGGGCGTGACGACCAGCAACGGCACGATCTGCAGCTTTTCGAAGTTGTCCGCCCACACCCCGATGATGAAGCCGAACAGGCTGAAGCTCACCGCCGTGAGCACCAAAAACGCCACCATCCACACCGGGTGCGCCACCTGGATCGGCACGAACAGGCCCGCCGTGGCCAAGATGATCAGGCCCAAAATCATCGACTTGGTGGCCGCCGCGCCGACGTAGCCCAAGATGATTTCGAACGACGAAATGGGCGCGGACAACAGTTCGTAGATGGTGCCGGTGAACTTGGGGAAATAGATGCCGAACGACGCGTTGGACACGCTTTGCGTCAACAAAGACAGCATGATCAGCCCCGGCACCAAAAACGAACCGTAGCCGACCCCGTCGATTTCGGAAATCCGCGAACCGATGGCCGAGCCAAACACGACGAAATACAGCGACGTGGAAATGACCGGCGAGACCACGCTTTGAAACAGGGTCCGCCACATGCGCGCCATTTCGAACAGATAGATGGCCTTGACCGCATAAAAATTCATGACGCGTCCCTCACCAAATTGACGAAGATGTCTTCCAGCGAACTTTGCGTGGTGTTGAGGTCCTTGAACTTGACCCCGGCGTCGTGCAGCGCGCCCAGCAGTGCGGTGATGCCGGTGTGCTTGGCCTGGGTGTCGTAGGTGTAGATCAGGTGCGCGCCGTCGCCGCTGAGTTCCAGATCGAAGTCGGCCAAGGTGCCCGGCACCGCATCGAGAGTTTGATGCAGTTCCAGCACCAGCTGCTTCTTGCCCAGCTTGCGCATCAGATCGGCTTTATCCTCGACCACCACGATTTCGCCCTTGTTGATCACGCCGACGCGGTCGGCGATTTCCTCGGCTTCCTCGATGTAATGGGTGGTCAAAATGATGGTCGTGCCCGCCGCGCGCAAATCGCGCACCAGCCGCCACATGTCTTGACGCAGCTCCACATCGACGCCGGCGGTGGGTTCGTCCAAGAACAGGATTTCCGGCTGGTGCGACAGCGCCTTGGCGATCAGCACCCGGCGCTTCATACCGCCCGACAGCTCCATGATGCGGTTGTCTTTCTTGTCCCACAACGACAGGTCCTTGAGGATTTTTTCGATGTAGGCGGGATCGGCCTTTTTGCCGAACAGGCCGCGGCTGAAATTCACCGTCGCCCACACGCTTTCGAACGCATCGGTGGTCAGCTCTTGCGGCACCAGTCCGATCAGCGCGCGGGTTTGGCGGTAGTCGGCCTCGATATCGAAACCCGCCACCGTCACCCGCCCCGCACTGGCGGTGACGATGCCGCAAACGATGCTGATCAGCGTGGTCTTGCCCGCGCCGTTGGGTCCCAAAAGCGCGAGGATTTCACCCCGGCGAATGTCGAGGCTGACGCCCTTCAACGCCGCGAAGCCGGTGGCGTAGGTCTTCGATAGGTTTTCGATGGATATCAACGTGTCCGTTTGCATCAAGGCCTGGCCTTCCACTTTCGAGGGGCCGCCATAGCACAACCATAAGCACCGTTCGTCAAGCGTGTGCGACACAAAAAAAGCCCGGCGTATCGAACGCCGGGCTTTTTGTTTGTCGGAACGAGGGGCTTAGCCCTCGGCCTCGGCCTTGCGCGATTCGCGCTTGCGCACGTTGGGGTCGAGGTGACGCTTGCGCATACGCACGTTTTTCGGCGTGACTTCCACCTGCTCGTCGTCTTGGATGTAGGAGATCATCTGTTCCAGGCTCATGCGCCGCGGCGGGGTCAGGCGCACCGCTTCGTCGGTGCCGGACGCACGCACGTTGGTCAGCTGCTTGCCCTTGAGCGGGTTCACTTCCAGATCGCCCGGACGCGAATGCTCGCCGATGATCATGCCTTCGTAGACCTTCACCTGGGCGCCGACGAACAACGGCCCGCGGCCTTCCAGGTTGAACAACGCATAAGGCACCGTCGCGCCGGCGCAGTTGGAGATCAACACTCCGTTGCGGCGACCCGGCAGCGGCCCGGCGTAGGGAACGTAGGAATGGAAGGTCCGCGCCATGATGCCGGTACCGCGCGTTTCGGTGAGGAATTCACCCAAGTACCCGATCATGCCGCGCGCCGGCACGTGGAACACCATGCGGGTCTTGCCCGCACCGGCCTGGCGCATTTCCTTCATCTGGCCTTTGCGCAACGAGATCGCCTCGACCACGATGCCGGCGTATTCTTCGTCGACGTCGACGGTGACTTCTTCCAACGGCTCATGACGCTTGCCGTCGATTTCCTGCATCACCACGCGCGGACGCGACACGGTGAGCTCGAATCCTTCGCGACGCATCTGTTCGATCAACACGCCCAATTGCAGTTCACCGCGACCGGCGACATCGAAGGCTTCGTTGTTTTCGGACTCGGTGATGCGCAGCGCGACGTTGCCTTCGGCCTCGGCGAACAGGCGGTCGCGGATCATGCGCGAGGTCACCTTGGTGCCTTCGGTACCGGCCAGCGGGCTGTCGTTGACGGCGAACATCATCGACAAGGTCGGCGGATCGACCGGCTGGGACGAGATCGGATCGGCCACTTGCGGATCGCACAGGGTGTCGGCCACGGTGGCCTTGACCAGGCCGGCGACGGCAACCAGTTCACCGGAACCGGCTTCGTTGACCGGCACGCGGTCCAGGCCGCGGAAACCCAGCAGCTTGGAAATGCGGCCGGTTTCGATGACCTCGCCTTCGCGGTTCAGGGCCTTGATGGTCATGTTGGGCTTGGCGACGCCGGTTTCGATGCGCCCGGTGAGAATGCGGCCCAAGAATGGATCGCTTTCCAAGGTGGTGACGAGCATCGAGAACGGCGCCTCGAGGTTCACCTTCGGCGCGGGCACGTGGTCCAAAATGGCGTCGAAGATGACGTCCATGTTGTCTTGTGGGCCGTCCGGCTCCAACGCCGCCCAGCCGTTTTTGGCCGAGGCGAAGATGGTCGGAAAGTCGAGCTGTTCTTCGGTCGCGTCCATGGCCGAAAACAGATCGAAGATTTCGTCCTGGACTTCGAAAGCGCGCTGTTCGGGTTTGTCGACCTTGTTGACCACCACGATGGGCTTCAAGCCCAGCTTCAGCGCCTTGCCGGTGACGAACTTGGTTTGCGGCATGGCGCCTTCGGCGGCGTCGACCAACAGCAACACGCCGTCGACCATCGACAAGATACGTTCCACTTCGCCGCCGAAGTCGGCGTGACCCGGGGTATCGACGATGTTGATGCGCGTGCCTTTCCATTCGACCGAGGTCGGCTTGGCGGTGATGGTGATGCCGCGTTCGCGTTCCAACTCGCCGCTGTCCATGGCGCGTTCGGAGACTTTTTCGTTTTCGCGGAACGTGCCGGATTGTTTCAACAGCACGTCGACCAGGGTGGTTTTGCCATGGTCAACGTGAGCGATGATCGCGATATTGCGAAGGTTCATCGGGGGATGCCTTTTTAAATTGCGTCAGCCGAGCTTGGCGGCGACGACTTCGTTAAGGGGGGTTTCGGGACGCGCGCCGAAGTGGCTGATGATCTCGGCCGCGGCGATGCCGCCGAGCCGCGCGCAATGCGCCAGATCATCTGCGTGTCCGTTGGTGTAACCGAACAAGAAGCCCGCGGCGTAGGCATCGCCCGCGCCGGTGGTGTCCACGACGTGCTTGACCAGCTCGCCATCGACGATGTGCACCTCGTCGCCGTTGATCACGACAGAGCCTTTGGCGCTGCGGGTCAGCGCCGCGATTTTGCAATGCCCGCGCACGTGTTGCAGGGCGTCGTCGAAACTGTCGACTTGATAGAGCGCTTTGATTTCGTCTTCGTTGGCGAACAGGATGTCGACGTGGTTTTCGACCAAATCGAGAAAACTGTCGCGGTGGCGATCGACGCAAAACGGATCGGACAGGCTCAGCGACACCTCGCGGTTCGCTTCATGGGCCAGCACGGCGGCTTTGACGAACGCCGCCTTGGCGTCTTCCTTGTCCCACAAATAGCCTTCCAGGTACGTCACCTTGGAGGTGCGGATCACGCTCGGATCGACGTCGTGGGGACCCAACTCGACGCATGCACCGAGATAGGTGTTCATGGTGCGCTCCGCATCCGGCGTGACGTGGATCAGGCAGCGTGCGGTGGGTGCGCCGTCGGTCGCGGCATCGGTCGCGAAATGCACGCCGATGGCCGAGATGTCGTGACGGAAGACCTTGCCCAGCGTGTCGTCCTTGACCTTTCCGATGAACGCGCCCTTGCCGCCCAACGACGCCAGACCGGCGATGGTGTTGGCGGCGGACCCGCCCGAACACTCGATGCCCGCGCCCATGTCGGCGTACAGCTTGTCGGCGGCGGCCGTGTCGATCAGCGCCATGGTGCCTTTGGTCATGCCGTGGCGGGTCAAAAAGTCTTCGGTCTCGTGGCTCAAAACGTCCACGATCGCATTGCCGATCCCCACCACGTCAAACCGTGCGTTTTCGCCCGCACCCGACATATCGCTCACTCCTCAAAACAGAAAGAAGCCCCCGAAGCCGGGAGCCCACAATTTCCGCGCAGTATAGCGACGAAAGCCGGTGGGGCAAGGGTTGAAAAAAGACGCTGAAATTCACGCCGTTTTCATTCGCAATCCGCCGCGTAACGCCGTTGTGGGGGCACCACCCTTGCGTCTGCCCGCGTTCATGTCTATTTCTGACACAACGCGTCACACGACTTTGATTTTCGGAGACCGAACCGCATGGGCCGCATTCTTACCGCATATTTTAAGGCGTTCGAACAATTGTCCGACCCCAAGACCCGTGCGGTGATTTGGGCGTCGATCGGTTGGTCGGTGGCGATTTTCGTCGGCTTGTTCATCGCGTTGGTCGTTTTGCTCAAAGCGACCACGTTCATCGCCATCGGTCCGTTGGAGATGCTGTTCGATTTCGTCACCTTGCTCGGTGCACCGGTTTTGACGTGGCTGCTGTTTCCCGCCGTGGTCACCGCCATCGGCGCATTGATGCTGGACAAGGTCGTCGATGCGGTGGAGCAGCGCCACTATCCGCACCTTGCCATGGCCCCGGGCGCCAGCCTGGCCGAAAGCATCGGTCCGGCGATCAAGTTCTTGGGCGTGACGGTTGGGCTCAACTTGCTGATCGTGCCGCTGTTCGTGGTGGTGCCGCTGTGGCCGTTTATTCCGTTCATCTATCTGGCGCTCAACGGATACCTGCTGAGCCGCGAATATTTCGAGCTGGTGGCGCTGCGCCGTTTGAGCGTCGCGGACGCCAACCTGATGCGCCTGCGCTGGCGCACGCCGCTGTTTTTCGCCGGGGCCGGGTTTGCGTTCATGCTGACCGTGCCGATCTTAAACCTGATCGCACCGATCCTCGCCACCGCGGCGACGGTGCATCTGTTCGAAGCGTGGCGTGCCAAAGACAATCTTTCCGACAAGCCTTCGCCGTCACGCGGTTCGGGCGACGTCGTCGTGCCCCCCGTCAACACCCCGCCAACCCAGACGTAACGGAAGTTTGATGCAAAAGCTCATCGCCTGCGCTGCGATCCTGACCCTCGCCGCTTGTGCCGCGCCGAACACCCCGGGCGCGCCGGCCGTGACCCCGGAAACGGTCAACAGCGAACCCGCCGCGCCGCTCGCCGCACCGACCGAAAAGGTGGTCACCATCACCTCGGCAAAACCCAAAATCACCAGCGCGCAGCTGCTGGGCCGTGACGGCGATTGGTTGAAGTCCAGGCTTGGCGAGCCGGCGTTCGTGCGCAGCGAAAAGACTGCCAACATCTGGCAGTACAAAAATCACGTTTGCGTGCTCAACGTCTTTTTATATGTCGAAGGCGATGACGCCGTGCCGCACGTACTGCATTTCGACGCGCGCAACATCAAAGGCGACAACACCGACCGCGACCGTTGCCTTGCCATGCTGCAGAATTGATCTATAGCGTCTTGCCCTTGAACGCGCACAAATCGTGCACCGCACACACCGCGCAGTCGGGCTTTCGCGCCTTGCACACATAGCGTCCGTGCAAGATCAGCCAATGATGGGCGTGGACCATGAATTCGGCGGGCACCACCTTGAGCAGCTTTTTTTCCACCGCCAAGACGGTCTTGCCCGGGGCCAACCCGGTGCGGTTGGAAACGCGAAAGATGTGCGTGTCCACCGCCATGGTCGGTTCGCCCCAGCACACGTTGAGCACCACGTTGGCGGTCTTGCGCCCGACCCCGGGCAGCTTTTCCAAATCCGTTCGGTCGCGCGGCACCTCGCCGCCAAAATCGTTAATGAGCATCTGGCTCATGGCGATGACGTTCTTGGCCTTGTTGTTGTATAGGCCAATGGTCTTGATGTGGTCCTTCAGTCCGCCCAGTCCCAGCTTGAGCATTTTTTGCGGCGTGTCGGCGATCTTGAACAGCTTTTCGGTGGCCTTGTTGACGCCCACGTCGGTGGCTTGCGCGGACAGAGAAACCGCTACCACCAAGGTGTAGGGATTGGTCCAATTCAGCTCCGACTTCGGTTCCGGATCGGCGGCGCGCAGGCGTGTGAAGAATTCTTGAACATCGGCTTTTTTCATGGGCGTCAGCCTAAAGCAAATCGCGCATGGTTTCCAAGCCCCAGACGTGGACTTTACCCCTCCCGCAGATTCATTTTTTTGTGGAAAAATTTTTCAAACTTCTCCACATATTTTTTATGCAAACCATCGATATTGCCGAACGCATGGAAACAAACGGTGGGCTGAAAGCGTTTATCATGACGTTGCGGCCCCGGCGTAGCGCCGACCCGCGCGTGGCCTATGGCTTTTGCGCCGTGTTGGGAGTGTTCTGGTTCATCGCCGGGCTGTTTTTCACCATCTCCATGGGCGGCTGGCCGCTGCTTGGTTTTTTCGGCGCGGAGTTCATATTCATCGCCGGTATGGTGCACATCTTCATCCGCCGCACCGAAGTGGTCGAAACCATCGAGATCACCGCCGACGCCGTGCATATCACCCGCCGCGATTTGAGCGGTCAGCAAACGAAGGATTTTCCCGCCTATTGGGCGCAGGTGTCGTTCAGCGGATCACCGACCGAAAACGCTGCCCTGGAAATTCGCAGTCATGGCGATGCTGTTGAAATCGGCCGGTTTTTATCCGCATCGGAAAAAAACCGCACCGCCGATCAAATTCAGGATGTGTTGCGGCGCCTGAAGTCTGCGCCAACCCCCTAAGCTCAAAAACCCAGCACGTCTTTCATCGAATACACGCCCGGCTGTTGCGAACTTGCCCATTGGGCTGCGCGTACCGCGCCGCCTGCGAAGACTTCGCGCGATGAGGCCTTGTGGGTGATTTCCACCCGCTCGCCGGGACCTGCAAACATCACCGTGTGATCGCCGACCACATCGCCGCCACGCAGGGTGGCAAAGCCGATCTCGCCGCGCGGGCGCGCCCCGACGATACCGTCGCGCGCTTTGCAGGCCACCTCGTCCAACACCACACCGCGACCCGCTGCCGCCGCATGGCCCAAGGCCAGCGCGGTGCCAGAAGGGGCGTCGACTTTGTGGTGGTGGTGCATTTCCAACACTTCGATGTCGTAGGCATCAGGCAGGATTTGCGCGGCTTTTTCCACCAAACCCAGCAACACGTTGACGCCGACCGAATAATTGGCTGCTTGCACGATTACGGTTTTTTCACCCGCCGCGTCGACAGCGGCCTGTTGGGCGGCGTCCAGTCCGGTGGTGCCGATGATCAAGGCCGTGCCGCTTTCGGCGGCCAGCATCGCGTGTGCGGCGGTGGCAGTGGGCACGGTGAAATCGATCACCGCGTCGGCGGCCTCGAACAGGGCCCGCGGATCCGACGTCAAGGTCACGCCGACAGCGTCCGCGCCGATCAACTCGCCCAGGTCACGGCCCATGTCCGGGTGGCCTGCGGCTTCGCTACCGCCCGCCAGATCAGCGCCATCGGCCGCAAGAACAGCGGCAATCAACATGCGACCCATGCGCCCGGCGGCGCCGACAATTGCGATCTTCATAACTCAAACCCGTCTTTAGTGTTGCGTGCGACAGCTTTATCACCATCACAAATCAAACACCACACCCTTGCCCCAACCCAGCCGCACAACCGCCGCAGGAGAGTCTACATCTCATGATGTATGTGGTTTATACCGCAACATTTTAGCATGTATCCAGAACGGAGACTTCCATATGAAACGTGTTACCAAGCAAGACCTTATTCGCGCCGCTTTCAACGGCATGCAGGCGGCGGAACGTAAATTCAGCGCGTTGACCTCCAACAGCGTCTATCTCAATCGCGCACCGGAATACCTTTTGACCGTCAATGTCGCGGAAAAACTAGGCAAAAGCGCGCCCAACCATCTGACTTGGTTGGAATTCCAACTCAGCCAAGCCCGGTCTGAACGGCGCAGTCATCACCTCAGTTCAACACACACGCACGGTCGCGGCGACGGCCGGTGCGACATTTTGATGTGCTGGGCGGCCAGCAAAGAGCCGCGCGCCGCGTTCGAAATCAAACGCGACGTCCAATCCCTGAATAAAATCAAAACCGATGTGGAAAGAATTTTGTATTTGATGGGCGATGGTGTTGACGGCAACACCTTGCAATTCGGCGCGGTGATGTTCAACACCATGGCCGAGAGCATGCACGGCCAGCAGGTCATTAAATCCCGCGTGAGCCAGTTCCGCGAACAGCTCGAAGACTGGCGCGTCACGCTGGGTGGCAAGCACCGCCGTCTCAACATCATCGCTGGTCGCGTCAAAAAACGCCGCGCGGGCGATTACTGGGCGCCACTGGCGCTGGTCGCGGAACGCACCCAAGCATGAACACGGTCTAAACCATCTCAACATCGTGCTGATTTCAATGGGCCATCCCGCCCACATAATGCCGGGCCGGTCGGTCCACACGCATAAGACGAACAGAAAAATAAACTACAAGTTGATATTATCAGACAAATACACGCTTTGGTGACGCCGCAACGCTGCAGCATCACCGCGATGAACCCTAAGCCGCGCTGGCTTAGTCCTTCAAATCTTCCCAGATTTCCTTGACCTTGGAGAAGAAGCCGCCGCTTTGCGGGCTGTGCTTATTCTCGTCTCCACCTTCGGCGCGGAACTGTTCCATCAGTTCTTTTTGCTTCTTGGTCAGATTGACCGGCGTTTCCACCGAAAGTTCGACGAACATATCGCCCCGCGAGCTGGATCGCAGCACGCTCATGCCCTTGCCGCGCAGACGGAACTGCTGGCCCGACTGAGTGCCGGCGGGAATGTTGATGCGTGCGCGCGAACCATCGACGGACGGCACTTCGACCGAACCGCCGAGCGACGCCGTGGTCATCGGCACCGGAACGCGCACATAGATGTTCGCGCCTTCGCGTTGGAAAATGCGATGCGACTTGATCGACAAAAAGATATACAGATCGCCCGCCGGCGCGCCGCGCAAACCGGCTTCGCCTTCGCCGGACAGGCGGATGCGGGTACCGTCCTCGACGCCTGCGGGAATGTTGACGCTGAGGGTTTTTTCCTTGTGCACCCGGCCGGTGCCCGAACAGTTGCGACACGGGTCCTTGATAACCTTGCCTTGACCGTGACATGACGGGCAGGTGCGTTCGACGGTGAAAAAGCCCTGTTGGCTGCGCACCCGGCCATGGCCGCCGCAGGTCGAGCAGTTGACCGGTTCGGACCCCGGCGTCGCGCCGGTACCGTGACAGGTCCCGCATGCCACCGAACCGGGCACGCGAATTTCCGTGGATTTGCCTTTGTAGGCGTCTTCCAGGCTGATTTCCATGTTGAAACGGAGATCGGAGCCGCGCCCCGATTGTTCCTGGCCGCGTCCGCGTCCACCACCGAAACCGCCGCCGCCGCCACCGAACATTTCTTCGAAAATGTCGGCGAAACCGCCGCCGAAACCCTCGAACCCGCCCGCACCGAAGCCGCCCGGCCCGCCCGGGCCGCCTTGTTCGAACGCGGCGTGACCGAAGCGATCGTAAGCCGCGCGTTTTTCCGCGTCCTTGAGCACCTCGTAGGCTTCGTTGAGATCTTTGAATTTCTGCTCGGCAGCTTTATCGTCCGGATTGCGGTCCGGATGATATTTCATGGCAAGTTTGCGATACGCCTTTTTGATCTCGTCGCCGTCGGCGCTTTTCGAGACCCCAAGCAGCTCGTAATAGTCCTGCTTCGCCATTGCTTTATCCACTCATCCCCTAGAGCCGACCCGAGAGCGGGGGGCTAATCCGATCACGGGTTTGCCCCGCCCGGAACGCATCCGGCGGGCCACAGCCCGCCGGACACTTGAGCCCGCCAAATACCTGAGGGGCTTTCCCCGGCTTATTTCTTGTCCTGATCCGGATCGACTTCTTCGAAGTCGGCGTCGACCACGTTCTCTTCGGGAGCCCCGTCACCCGCACCGGCGTCGCCTTCCGGCGCTGCGCCCGCGGCTTCGGCTTGGCTGTCCTTGTACATGGCTTCGCCCAACTTCATCGCCGCCTGCATCAAAGCATCGGTCTTGGCCTTAATGGCATCGGCGTCGGCGTTTTCATCTTCCAACACGCTCTTGGTGTCTTGGATGGCGGTTTCGATCGCGGTCTTGTCGTCGGCCGAAACCTTGTCGCCGTATTCCTTGACGTTCTTTTCGGTGTCGTGAACCAAGCTTTCGGCGTGGTTCTTGGCGTCCACCAGCGCGCGACGCTTCTTGTCTTCTTCGGCGTGCGCTTCGGCGTCCTTAACCATTTTTTCGATGTCCGCGTCGTCGAGGCCGCCGGACGCCTGGATGGAAACCTGCTGTTCCTTGCCGGTCGCCTTGTCCTTGGCCGACACGTTGACGATACCGTTGGCGTCGATGTCGAAGGTCACTTCGATTTGCGGCATGCCGCGCGGCGCCGGCGGAATGCCCACGAGGTCGAACTGGCCAAGCAACTTGTTGTCGGCGGCCATTTCGCGTTCGCCCTGGAACACCCGGATGGTGACGGCGTTTTGGTTATCCTCGGCGGTCGAGAACACCTGGGATTTGCGCGTCGGGATGGTGGTGTTGCGATCGATCAAGCGGGTGAACACGCCGCCCAGCGTTTCGATACCCAAAGACAGCGGGGTAACGTCGAGCAACAGCACGTCCTTGACTTCGCCCTTGAGCACGCCGCCTTGGATGGCCGCGCCGATGGCGACGACTTCGTCGGGGTTGACGCCCTTGTGCGGTTCGCGGCCAAAGATTTCCTTCACCACTTCCTGCACCTTGGGCATGCGGGTCATACCGCCGACCAAGATCACTTCGTCGATTTCCGATGCTTTCAAACCGGCGTCCTTGAGCGCGGCGTTGCACGGACCGACGGTGCGTTTGATCAGGTCGCCGACCAGGCTTTCCAGCTTGGCGCGGGTCATCTTGACGTTGAGGTGCTTGGGACCCGTCGCATCGGCGGTGATGAACGGCAGGTTGACGTCGGTCTGGGTCGAGCTGGACAGTTCGATCTTGGCTTTTTCCGCAGCTTCTTTGAGGCGCTGCAAGGCCAGACGGTCCTGACGCAGGTCGATGCCGTTTTCCTTTTTGAATTCGTCGGCGAGGTACTCAACGATGGTGTGGTCGAAATCTTCGCCACCCAGGAAGGTGTCGCCGTTGGTCGATTTCACTTCGAACACGCCGTCGCCGATTTCGAGGATGGAGATATCGAACGTACCGCCGCCCAAGTCATACACCGCGACCACGCCGCCTTCTTTTTTCTCGAGCCCGTAGGCGAGCGCGGCGGCGGTCGGTTCGTTGATGATGCGCAGCACTTCAAGGCCGGCGATCTTGCCGGCGTCCTTGGTGGCTTGGCGTTGGCTGTCGTTGAAGTAGGCCGGAACGGTGATGACCGCCTGGGTCACTTCGGTGCCGAGATAGCTTTCAGCGGTTTCTTTCATTTTTTGCAAAATGAAGGCGGAGACCTGAGAGGGACTGTACTTTTTGCCATGCGCCTCGACCCAAGCGTCGCCGTTGTCGCCTTCGACGATCTGGTAAGGAACAAGGTCTTTGTCTTTTTTGGTCATCGGATCGCTGTAACGACGGCCGATCAAGCGCTTGATGGCGAACAGCGTGTTTTCCGGGTTGGTGACCGCTTGGCGTTTAGCAGCCTGACCCACCAGACGTTCGCCGCTTTCGGTGAACGCAACCATCGACGGCGTGGTGCGCGCGCCTTCGGCGTTTTCGATAACCTTGGGGTCGGAACCATCCATCAAAGACAGGCACGAGTTCGTGGTGCCCAAATCAATGCCGATAACCTTGCTCATGTCTTTCATCTCCGTCTTAGGCGGACATCTGCGGCCTTGGCTTTCAAGCTCCGCGCATGTCCCCTCGGGTTTAACGAGGCTGGCGCCTCAAGTTGCGTTCATTAAATCTTGCAGTGCTCATTAAATTCGGCACCGGGTGGTATATAAGCCGGAGTTTTTCGCCGTGCAACGCTTGTCACACGGAAAAAATCGCTCCGAACCGTGGTGTCTTAAGTTTCTTGGTCGAGGTTCGTCCCGGGCTCGGCAGCGCTGGGCTCGTAGGCTTGCTGAGCGCCTTCCGCGGGTGCCGGAGCGTTTTCGTCGCCACCGTTGGCGACCTCGGCCGCGCTTGGACCGCCGGTTGAAACGATCACCTGCGCCGGACGCAGCAAGCGGTCTTGCAAGGTGAAGCCACCGCGCAGCACTTGCATCACGGTGCCTTTGGGGACCTCGGTGTTTTCCACTTGCTGAACCGCTTCGTGAACGTTGTGGTCGAACGGCTGACCTTCGGCCGCCACCGGCTTGATGCCGTAGCTTTCGAAAATGTTCAGCAGCTCCTTCATGGTCATGTCGATGCCGACGCACAGATTGTCGAGGTTTTTGTCCGCCTGACGGGCTTCGTCGGTCACCATCATCATGGCCATGCCCAGATTATCGGCGACGCGCACGATGTCGCGGGCGAAATTGGTCACGGCGTACTTGCTGGCGTCGGCCTTTTCCCGCGCGGCGATGCGGCGGGTGTTTTCCATCTCGGCCATGGTGCGCAGCAATTTGTCTTTCAGCTCCGCCACCTCGGCTGCGAGATCGGGAGTCTCCGGTTCCGGCGCGGGCGCGCCAGCCAGTTCGGCTTCGGCCTCGGCTTCCAGGGCCTCCGCTTCGGCTTCGCGAGCGGCATCGGCCATGGCGTCCTGTTCTGCCTGTGCGGCAGCCTCGGACGTTTCGGGTTGATCGTCAGCCTGGATTTCGTTCTCAGTGTTCATTGCGCACCTAAAGTCATGGTCTGGGGCCAATTGGCATCTGTGTTGGGGTGGTATTTAGCGTATTTGACGAATCAATCAACCCACCGCAGTGTGCGCCGGGCGCATTTATCCGATCAGACGGCCCACCAGCTTTGCGGTGTAGTCGACCATGGGGATGATGCGGGCGTAATTCATCCGCGTCGGGCCGATCACCCCGATGGTGCCGATGATGCGTTCTTTGGTGTCGCGGTAAGGGCCGACGATCAGCGAACAGCCGGACATGCCGAACAGGTTGTTTTCCGCGCCGATGAAGATTTGCACACCGTCGGCGGTGTCGGCGCGTTCGAGCAACCGGGCCATGGTTTCCTTGGTTTCCAGGGCCTCGAACAGCGCACGAATGTTTTCCAGATCCTTCATGGCGTCCATGTCTTCGAGCAGATTGGCCTGACCGCGCACGATCAGCGAGCCCCCGCGCGAACCTTGGCCTTCGTTGCCGGACCACACCGCCAAGCCTTCCTCCACCACCTTGGCGGTCAGCGCGTCGAGTTGCGCTTGGTGACTGTTCAGTTCGGTCTTGATCGCATCCAGCGCGTCTTCGAGGGTGCGCCCGACCAAGCGCGCCGACAAATAGTTGGTTGCTTCGACCAAAGCACTGGGTAGCACGGTCGGTGGAATTTCGATGATGCGGTTTTCCACCACGCCGTTTTCCGTCACCAACACCACCAGCGCCCGGCCGGGGCTGAGCGCGACGAATTCGATGTGTTTAAGCGGCGCTTGGCTTTTCGGTGCGACCACCAGACCGGTCAGGTGCGATAGCCCCGACAGGGCCTGGGTGGCGTTTTCCAGCAGGCCTTCGACCGAACGGCCCGAGGCCTTGCACTCGCCTTCGATGGATTGGCGTTCGGCCTTGGTCAGATTGCCGACTTCCAAAATGCCGTCGACGAACAGCTTCAAGCCCAGTTCGGTTGGCAACCGCCCGGCCGAGGTGTGGGGTGAAAACAGCAAACCCGCGTCTTCCAGGTCCGCCATGACGTTGCGGATGGTGGCGGGTGAAATGTCCAGGCCCGGCTGACGCGACAAGGTGCGCGAGCCCACCGGATCGCCGGTGGTCAAATAGGCGTCGACGATGCGACGAAAAATTTCCCGCGAACGCTCGTTCAGCTCGGTAATCATGTGCCGAAGGGCCCTTGTTGTTGTCCGTGACGAAGGTAGTCGCGCCCGCCATGTCCGTCAATTGCGCCCATGATGTGCGTTGGGCGCTTTACCTGACGCGCGCGGGCGGGTAGCTTGGCGCAACTTTTTAAAAAATTGAGGATAAACAGATGAGACCCAGTGGCCGCGCCCTTGACGTCATGCGCACCGTAAGCTTGGAAACCGGCTTTTCCAAACACGCCGAAGGATCGTGCCTGATCAAATTCGGCGACACCCACGTGTTGTGCGCCGCCACGCTGGAAGAGCGCGTGCCGCCGTGGATGCGCGGCCAGGGCAAGGGCTGGGTCACGGCCGAATACGGCATGCTGCCGCGCGCCACCAATTCACGCATGCAGCGCGAAGCCGCGCGCGGCAAGCAATCGGGCCGCACCCAGGAAATCCAGCGCCTGATCGGACGCTCGCTGCGCGCCGTCACCGACCTGGAAGCCATGGGCGAAATGCAGATCACGGTCGACTGCGACGTCATCCAGGCCGACGGCGGCACCCGCACGGCGTCGATCACCGGCGCGTATGTGGCGCTTTATCTGGCCTTTCGCGGCGCGGTCGAACGCGGCGTTTTGCCGTCCGTGCCGCTGATCGATCAGGTCGCGGCGATCAGCTGCGGTTTGTATAAAGAAAACGCGGTGCTCGACCTCGACTATCTGGAAGACAGCGCGGCGGAAGCCGACACCAACTTCGTGCTCACCGGCGCGGGCGGAATCGTCGAAATCCAAGGCACCGCCGAAGACTATCCGTTTTCCGAAGATCAATTCATGGAACTGATGCGTCTGGCCAAAAAGGGCGTCGGCGAGCTGGTGCAGCTGCAACGCCAAGCCCTCGATCTGGAGTAACGGCTCATGGCGCAGACGGCACCTCGTAAATTTGCAGGCGGCAAGCTGGTCATCGCCAGCCACAACCCCGGCAAGGTGCGCGAAATCGGCGAATTGCTGGCGCCGTTCGGCGCGGAGGTGGTTTCCGTGGGCGACCTGGGCCTCGATGAGCCGGTCGAGGACGGCACAACCTTCATCGCCAACGCCGAAATCAAGGCGCTGGCGGCGGCGAAAGCGTCCGGACACGTCGCGTTGGCCGATGATTCGGGGCTTTGCGTGCATGCGCTCGGGGGCGAACCCGGCGTCTATTCGGCGCGCTGGGCCGGACCGGACAAGGATTTTTCCGTCGCCATGCAAAAGGTCGAAGAGGCCCTGGTCGCCGCCGACACGGACGACCGCAGCGCATACTTCGCCTGCGCCTTAACCTTGGCGTGGCCAGATGGGCATGTGGAAAGCTTCGAGGGTCAGGTTCACGGAACCATGACGTGGCCGATGCGCGGCGAAAAAGGCTTCGGTTACGACCCAACCTTCGTGCCTGATGGCTATGAGACCACTTTCGCCGAGATGGAGCCGCAACAAAAACACGCCATGAGCCACCGCGCCAATGCGTTCAAAAAGCTCGTCGCGGCGTGCTTCGCGGCCGATTGATCCGCTGCATTTTATTGCGATTGCTGGATTTCCTGCACAGCCTGCACCACGCATTCGTCGATGTTGAAGGCGCGCGCGGGCCCCGGCAGGTAGGCTTTGTAGTTCCCGCCCAGTTGTGAAATGTCCTCTTCGATGGCCCTCAGGTCATCGGCGTCCATTTGCCGGTTTTTGACCATTTGCTTGGCGGCGTAACAGTCGGCTTGCTGCTCGCGGTCGGGGCCGTAGTTGCCCAGGGTGTGGCCCAACTGCTGATGGGCACATTCGTGCGCCAGCCAAAACCACCGCGTTGCAGGTTGAAACAGCTCCATCAACGTCGGATTGATCACGATGGTCCGCCGACCCGCGGAATCACGCCGTGCCACGGCGACGTTGGGCAACGTCTTATTGGCCAGGATCTGTACGTTCTCACCATTGGGCAGAATGCATGCATATGACGCGTCTTGCGCCCAGGCGCGCGTCACGCTCCCCACCATGGTCGTCACGGCCAGGGCCAAGACCGCCAAAAGCACCGAAATTCCTTTGATCATCATCATCCTTTCACTAAATCGCCTTAAGGGATTGACCGTTGAGGACCAATACATGAACGTAAGACGCTCCAACCCCGCACTTTGTGCCAAACAGCGGACTCTATGAATGGCCACAGACCGCCCGCACCGCCCCGACGTGAACGCGCCGCTTGCCTTGTATGTGCATTGGCCATGGTGTTTGTCGAAATGTCCGTATTGCGATTTCAATTCACGCCCGCTGGTCCCGGGTGAGCGCGATCAAATCGACTATCGCGGCGCAATTTTGCGGGAACTGGAACATTACGCACAGCAAACGAATTCGCGCCCACTGAGCAGTATCTTTTTCGGCGGCGGCACGCCGAGCCTCATCGCACCCGCTACCATCCATGCCATCATTGACGCCGCTCAACGCCATTGGAGCCTTCAATCTGATTGCGAAATAACCCTGGAAGCCAACCCCACCTCGATCGAGGCGGCGAAGTTCCGCGCCTTTCAAGATGCCGGTGTGAATCGCGTTTCAATCGGTGTCCAGGCTTTGAATGATGAAGATTTACAAGCCCTTGGCCGTGAGCATTCGGTCGATGAAGCGTTGCGCGCCTTGGACATCGCCAGCGCCATCTTCAATCGTTACACATTCGATCTTATTTACGCCCGTCCCGGTCAGGGCCAAGGCGATTGGGCCGATGAATTGGAACAAGCCCTCAGCCTCGCCAACGGACACGTTTCGCTTTACCAACTGACCATCGAGCCGGGCACCGCATTTTTCCGCCAAAACCGGGTGGAAGCCGAAGAAGACCTCGCCGCCGACCTTTACCAAATGACCCAAGAAATGTGCGAGGACGCCGGACTGCCGGCCTACGAAGTGTCCAACCACGCCAAACCCGGCCTTGAGAGCCGCCACAACCTCACCTACTGGACCGGCGGCGATTACATCGGTGTCGGTCCCGGCGCGCACGGCCGCCTGACGGCGCAACCCGACGGTGCGACGGGCATGACCGTAACCCGCGCCACACATCAAATCGCCGATCCGGCCCGGTGGCTGGAGTCGGTGAGCAAAAAAGGCCACGCCACCGCAAAAGTCCGCGAACTCAGTCGTCATGAGCGCCTGGAAGAGCTGGTGTTGTCGGGATTGCGGTTGCGCGACGGCCTCGACGCGGCGCGCTTTGTGGCGCAGTGCGGCCAAGATCTGGCGACGGCACTCAATGCCGAGGCGCTGTCGGATCTGCAGCAGGCCGAACTGATCGAAGTCGATACGCGCGGCGTGCGAACCACCGCGCAAGGAAGGCTGATACTCAACGCCATCATCGCGCGGCTGTTGGACGAGCCGCCGCTGGTCACCGCACCCGCTTAAGTCCTCAATTCTCGTCTAAGTTCGGCAATCAGGGAAAGGCCTTGGGCGCCGGATCGACAATGCTGGCGTCCTTGCGCTCCACCTGCATCACCGCAAGCCCGCGTTCCGCCGCGCCCGCGGGCGTAAATCGGAAGATCCCGTCACGCCCTGCGAAACCGCCTGCCTGGGCCAGAACCTCGACGCCATAAGGCTGCGCCACCTGTTGCGCGCCCAGCACGACAGCCAGCGCGGTGGCGTCATAGGCCAGCGTCGCTAGGCGATGCGGGCGGTTGCCATAGGCCGTCAGGTATTTGTCGGAAAACGCCCGCCGAGCGCTGGGATCCGGGGCCGCGAACCAACCGCCGACCAGCGCCGGTTCCGCGCCGAGACCGGCCTCGTCCCACTGTCCGGTGCCGAGAATTTTGACCTTTTTCGGATCAACGTCGTAAAACGGCAGCAACGCCGCCACCGCAATCAGGCGCTTGCCGCCATCGGCCAGTAACAGCGCGTCGAACGGCACTTCGCCCAGGGTCTGCAAATTTTCCAGCCGCTTCAACGCCAGCAACGACACCTCGTCGCCGCGCTCCTCAAGGATGCGCCGCTGATCGAGCAGCGCTGCACGGCGTTCGTCGAAGTGGGCGATGCGTTTGACCGGTTCGGAAAAGTCGCTGACTTGGGGCGGGTAAAATTCGCTTTGCACCACGAAGCCGCCCGCCTGCCACACCGCGGCGTTGTACGCCGCCGACACCGCATCGCCGTAAGCGCCCTCGGGCGCCAACAAAGCGAAGCGCTGCGCGCCTTTGCTGGCGGCGAAATCGACCACCCGCTTGACCTCGTCGCCGGGAAAAAAGCCCATGGTGTACACGCCTTCGCCCGCAACGGTGCGGTCGGACGAAAACGCCACCACCGGCACGCTGGCGGCGCGGGCCTGATCGGCCACCGCGCGCACCGAGGTCGACAGCAACGGCCCGATGATCAGTTGCGCGCCATCGCCGATCGCCAGGCGGGCGGCTTCCGCCGCACCTTCGGGGGTGCCTTGGGTGTCGTGCACCAAAAGTTCGAAATCGTTTCCGGAAAATTCGAACAGCGCCATTTGCGCCGCGTTCAGCATCGCCGAGCCGACCCGCTGATTGGCCCCCGACAATGGCAGCAAGATCGCCACGCGCAGACCGCGCGCACCGGGCAGCGATGGCGGTTCGGCCATTTCACCGCCCACGCCGCCTTGGGTCGTGGCTTGGGGAATGCGCCCGATCAAATCGTCCAGGGATGGCAGCAACGGCGGGCGCGGCAGCGGCGCATCGGCCGGACGGTTGACCACTTGCGGACCGACGCCGGCCGACGCCGCATGCGACGTGTGGTCCGGTTGTTGCCCAGGTGTCTTGGCTGTTTGCTGGGTTTGCGGCGGTACGGCCAGCTTCGGCTTGGTTCCAAAGCCCGCCTGTTCGCAACCCGCCAGCGCCACGCTTACACAAGCGATGACGATGCCCGCGCGAAAGCGCCGCCAGTTGGATTTATAGGTCACGTTGCGCATGTGCGGCCTGGAGCCTCCCGGAAAAACTGCTACTCTTTCATCCGGTGTCATCGTGACCCGTGAAAGCGGCTAAATTTTGGTGAAGGGTAGCGGGCAGAGCTCAATGAGTAAACCGTCTGATCACACAAAATCATCCCCTTCCCAATCGGCCAAGGTGCGCGCGCAAAAACGTGGCCGGTGGGCGGAAGCCTTGACCGCGCTGGTCCTGCGTCTCAGCGGACATCGCATACTGGCGCGCAACTTCAAGACCCAGGTCGGCGAGATCGATGTGATCGCCAAACGCGGATCGGTGCTTTGCTTCATCGAGGTCAAGGCGCGCGCCGATGCCGCCCAAGCCGCCGCCGCGATCGGTGCGCGCCAACGCCAACGCATTCAACGGGCTGCGGAGCTGTATCTGTGCCAAAATCCGGCGTTTCAGACCTGCGATGTGCGTTTCGATGTGGCGTTGGTAACGGGCCCGTTGCACCTGACCCTGGTGCGCGATGCCTGGCGGCCCGGTTGATCCGCAAACCACGCTTTGTTAACCATCGCCTTGTAGACTGAGCGCCCGTTTTAGGACTTGAGTGAGTACATACGATGACCCTTCCCTCGAACCCCCGCACAGCTTTGAGCGCACTCGCGATCGGTTGTGCGCTGCTCGTCACCGCCTGCACCCCCGTCGGCGCAGTGTTGGGTGTCGGCGCGGGCACCGGCATCGCTGCGTATCAAGAACGTGGCGTCGACGGCGTCGCCCGCGACATCGGTCTGTCCAGCCGCATCCTCGACCAGTATGCGCGCAACGACCACACCCTGCTCGCCCACGTCGGGGTCGAGGTCTACGAAAGCCGTGCGCTTTTGACCGGTCAGGTAAAAACCGAGGACGAGCGGGCCAAAGCGGTGCGCCTGGCGTGGAAGGTCGATGGCATCACCGACGTGATCAACGAAATTCACGTCACCACCGACGGCGGCATCATCGACACCGCCCGCGACAGTTGGATTTCCGCCCAATTGGAAGCCAAGCTGACGTTCGATGAAAAAATTCTCGCCATCAATTACGCCATCGAAACCGTCGGCGGCACGGTATATCTGATCGGCATCGCGCAAAGCGCGGACGAGTTGGAGCGGGTTAAAAATCACGCCCGCGCGATCGAATACGTGCGCCACATCGTCAGCCACGTGCGCATCAAGGCACCGGATCCGGCCGCCAACCCACCGGCCACTACGCAAGGAAGCTAACCCATGAGCGCGGAGGTTCAGGCCAACGCCGAAGACGCTCTGCGCACCATCGGCGTGCTTGACGCCGACGCCATCGATCCCATCGACGGCGCGCTGTGGCTGGCCAAATGGGCCGAGCCATCGCTGAACCTCGACCCCTATCGCCGTCATATCGACACCCTGGTCAGCGATGCGCGCGCCTATCTCGCCGACGACCGGCGCGACGATGCGCTGGCGCTGGAAGCCGCGCGGCAAATTCTCGACCGCCGCTATGGCTACCGTGGTGCGCAAAGCTCAAGTCAGCGCAACGATGAAGCCAACATCACCCGCACCATCGATCGCCGCCGCGGCAACGCGACGGTTTTGGCGTTGATGTATCGCCACGTGCTGCGTGCCTTAGAGCGCGAGGTCGTGATGATCGATTTTGCGCCGCGTACCCTTGTCGGCGTTTTCACGGGCGGCACACGCACCTTGATCGATCCCTTCGACGGCGGGCGCATCGTTCATGCCCGCGAATTGCGGCGATTGTTGAAAGCGCACCAAGGCGAAAGCGGCGAATTGACGCCCCGACACCTGGTGCCGATGACCCCGCGCCAAGCCCTGCTCAGCTTACAAACCGACATCAAGGTGCATCATCTGCTGCACGCCGCGCCCGAAGCGGCGCTGATGGCGGTACAGGCGGCGGTGCTGATCGCACCGGACGAGGCTTATCTATGGCGCGAACTGGCGTTGCTGCACGAACGGCTCGACCAACTGCTCGACGCCACCCGCGCGTTGGAGCGCTTTTTACAATTGCCGGGAGGCGCCGCGCACCGCTATACAGCTTCTCAGATGTTGCAGACTTTGCGCCGCCGCATCGAAAGCAACCGCACCCCATAGCGTCCCTGCCGAGGAACCTTACCGATGACCCTCAAAGTCGCCCTGCAAATGGACCCGATCACCGGTGTCGATATCGACGCCGACAGCACCTTCGTCATCGGTTTGGAAGCGCAAAACCGCGGCCATGAGCTGTTTTATTATCATCCCGACGACCTGCTTTATGAAGACGGCCGCGTGATGGCTCACGCCCAGCGGCTGGAGTTGCGCCGCGAGCTGGGCAACCACTGCACGCTCGGCACGCCCGAACTGGTCGATCTTTCAACCATGGACGTGGTGTGGTTGCGCCAAGACCCGCCGTTCGACATGGCCTATCTGACCACCACCTATCTGTTGGACATGCTGCCCGACAGCACCTTGGTGGTGAACAACCCTACCCAAGTGCGCGCCAATCCCGAAAAGCTCTACATCGCCCGCTTTCCCGATCTGGTGCCGCCCACCTTGGTGACGCGCAACGTCGCCCATATCAAGGCGTTTCGCGAAAAGCACAGCGACATCATCGTCAAACCGCTGTACGGCAACGGCGGCGCAGGGGTGTTTCACGTCAAACCCGACGACGAAAACCTCGGCTCGTTGCTGGAAATGTTTTTGAACGGCTCGCGCGAGCCCATCGTGGTGCAGGCGTATCTCAAAGACGTGCGCCAAGGTGACAAGCGCATCATCTTGATCGACGGCGAACCGGTCGGTGCGATCAACCGCATTCCCCCCGAAGGTGAGGCGCGTTCCAACATGCACGCCGGGGGCACGCCGGAACCGTGCAAACTGAACGAACGCGATTTGGAAATTTGCGCCGCCATTGGCGGCGATCTGAAAGCCCGTGGCTTGATATTCGCCGGCATCGATGTGATCGGCAATTATCTTACCGAAATCAACGTCACCTCGCCCACCGGCTTGCAGGAAATCCGCCGTTTCGACGGGGTCGCACTGGAACAAAAGATCTGGGATGCGATCGAAGCGAAGCTCGCCGTTTAGAGCAAGTTCGCAAGACTGACTTTCCAAGTTCCCTCGCCGCCGATCAGCACATACAGAAAATCGAAAGCGGCGAAAGGTTGATCGGTGGCGCCGTACAGATCCCAATGCACCGACACCACCCGATGATCCGTGCCGTGGTGCTGATCATTGAGGATGGTGGGCACGGCGCGGGTCAAACCGTTTTCCTGCAGCATGGCGAGAAAGCCCGTGACGTGCTGGCGTAAATCGTCGGCATCGCAAATGAGATCCGTGCCGCTTTCATTGCTCAGCATGCAAGGATAGGCGAAATGCCTTTCGATCAGCGCGAAATTTTGGTCGATATAACCACGCGCATAGGTGTTGAAGAACTCCAGCATGCCTACATTTTAGCGATTGTGCGATCGCTTGCCCATGGCAAATTTGTCGGGCACACTGATAAAATAGGCGCGAAGGTATACCATGAGCACCGAGTTTTTCTTGACCTCTCTGATCGTCGTTTTGATGCCCGGCACCGGGGTCATTTACACCCTGTCCCATGGTCTGGGCGGTGGCGCCCGTGCAGCATTGGCCGCGACGGTGGGCTGCACCCTTGGCATCGTTCCGCATATGGCGGCCAGCATCTTCGGCCTCGCCGCCGTGCTGCATGCCAGCGCGATGGCGTTTCAAGCGATCAAATTCGCCGGTGTGGCCTATCTGATCTATCTGGCTTGGACGACACTTAAAGACGATGGCACACTTTCCGTCACGGAAAATCGTCGTCATCTCAGCACACGGAAAATCGCTCTGCATGGTTTTCTTATCAACATCCTGAACCCCAAGCTGTCGATCTTCTTCCTGGCGTTTTTGCCTCAATTCGTGCCTGCGGATAACCCTGCGCCGTTGATTCACATGATGGTGTTGAGCGCCATGTTCATGGCGTTGACGGCGGTGGTGTTTGCCGGGTACGGCTTTGGGGCGGCGTTCATGCGCGATGCGGTGATTTCGCGCCCCCGGGTGATGGCCTGGTTTCGTCGACTTTTCGCCGGGACGTTTGCGCTGTTGGGACTGAGACTGGCGTTCGCGGAACGCTGACGTCTGGCGTTGTCCGTACGGCAACGGTTTTAAAGACATCTGACTTAATCGATGATGCATTGCGCATGTGGAGCGATTATCATTCATTCGTGCTCGGCTGAGGCTTTGCGATGATCATCAGTCTCACGCCCTCACACCTTGATCCTTGACCGTTTGATTTTCAGATCATGCACCCAAAAATTATCACCACGCTGGCGACCTATTCGCGGTCGCTCTTTTTAGCGGATCTCATCGCGGGCGTGACCGTCGCCATGGTGGCGTTGCCGCTTAGCCTTGCTATTGCCATTGCATCGGGTGCCGAACCGATCAAGGGTTTGGTGACCGCCATCGTCGCCGGTTTTTTGATTTCGCTGTTGGGCGGCAGCCGCGTGCAAATCGGTGGGCCGACCGGCGCTTTTATCGTCGTGGTGTTCGCCGTCATCGCAGAACACGGTTATGACGGATTGGTCCTGGCGACGTTTATGGCTGGTATTATACTCGTCATCGCCGGTCTTTTGCGCGTCGGCAATCTGGTCAGTTACGTACCCGAAGCGGTGGTCAACGGGTTTACCATCGGTATCGGCATTATCATCGCGACCAGCCAGCTCAAGGATTTGTTTGGCCTTTCGGTGGATACAGTTCCCGCCGATTTCGTCGAGAAACTTCCGGTGCTTTGGCAGGCGCGCGACACCTTTAACCTGTCGGCGTTGGGCGTTGGCGTTTTGACCATGGGCCTGATCGTGGTGTTGCGCCGCGTGGCACCGCGCTTGCCGGGATTGATTGTCGCGATGGCGTGCACGGCGGCCCTGGTCGCCTACGGGTCACTTCCGGTCGACACCATCGCTTCACGTTTCGGCGCGCTGCCGGATCATTTGCCGATGCCTGAACTGCCCGCTTTTTCGCTAGACCGCATTGTCGAACTGTTGCCGTCGGCGCTGATCATCGCGTTTCTGGCCGGGGTTGAATCGTTGCTGTCGGCGATGGTCGCCGATCGCATGGTGAACGGCCGCCATCGTTCCAACGCCGAGGTTTTGGCACAGGGCTGGGCCAACATCGGATCGGCCCTGTTCGGCGGTATGCCCGCGACCGGCGCCATCGCGCGCACCGCGACCAACGTGCGCGCGGGCGGTAAAACCCCGGTGGCAGGCCTCGTTCATGCGGTGATGATTTTGGCGGTGATGATGAGCTTTGCCGAAGCGGCCGGGTATCTGCCCATGCCCGCCCTGGCCGGGTTGTTGATGCTGACCGCCTGGAACATGAGCGAGCCGCACAAATGGCGCAGCTATATGTCGAGCCCCCTATCGGACAGGATTTTGATGCTGCTGACCTTGTTTTTGACCGTTTTGACCGACCTGACCCTGGCCATCGGCGTCGGTGTGGCCATCGGTTTGGCGCTACGCCTGCGCCGTCGCCACGTGCCGCCGGCCGAATGGGAAACGCCCGAGCGCTAATCCTCACAAAACCCTTGCATGGCCATCGCGGCGATCTACACTCAAACGAAGCATCGGAGTGGAGATAGCCGCGTATGGTTGCACGCATCAATACCGTCGCCTTTCAGGGCATCGAGGTTTTGCCGGTCGACGTTCAAGTGCACATTGCGCAAGGTCTACCGTCGTTTACCGTCGTCGGCCTGCCCAACAAGGCGGTCAGCGAGGCACGCGAACGGGTGCGCGCCGCCCTGTCGGCGTTGGGGTTGGCGTTGCCGCCCAAACGCATCACCGTCAACCTGTCACCCGCTGATGCCCTAAAGGAAGGGTCGCATTTCGACCTGCCGATCGCGCTAGGTCTGCTCACCGCGATGGACGTTTTGCCTGCGGATCAAATGGACGGGTTTGTCGCCCTAGGCGAACTGGCGCTCGACGGTACGCTCACGCGGGTTTCCGGCGTGTTGCCCAGCGCTATTTTTGCAAACGCCCAAGGTCTTGGACTGATTTGCCCGCCTGCGCAAGGTGGTGAAGCCGTTTGGGCGGGCGATCTGGACGTGCTCGCGCCCCGGTCGCTCATTGATTTGGTCAATCATTTCAAAGGATCACAAGTCTTAAGTCGTCCGAATGCGCTTATTTCCACTACCCATTTGGAAGCCCTACCAGTCCTAGACCTAGTAGATATAAAAGGCCAGGAATCAGCCAAGCGGGCGCTGGAAATCGCCGCGGCAGGCGGCCACAACCTGCTCATGAGCGGGCCGCCCGGCGCCGGCAAATCCTTGCTCGCCAGACGCCTTCCGGGGCTGTTACCCGACCTGTCCCCTGAGGAAGCACTGGATGTATCGATGATTCATTCGCTAGCCGGAACATTGCCCGAAGGCGGCCTGATGCGCACCCGGCCGTTTCGCGACCCGCATCATTCGGCATCACAGGCCGCATTGGTCGGTGGTGGCATACAGGTGCGTCCCGGTGAAATTTCGTTGGCTCATTTGGGTGTGTTGTTTTTGGATGAATTGCCTGAATTTCAACGCCCTGCGCTGGAAGCCCTGCGCCAACCGATCGAATCCGGCGTGGCCGTAATCGCCCGTGCCAGCGCTCATGTTTCGTATCCGGCACGATTTCAACTGGTCGCCGCCATGAACCCATGCCGGTGCGGTTACCTCGACGATCCCGGGCAGGCTTGCTCGCGCGCGCCCAAATGCGCGGAAGATTACCAAAACCGCTTGTCCGGGCCGCTTTTGGATCGCATCGACCTGCATGTCGAGGTGCCGATGGTTGCGGCGGTCGATTTGGCTTTGCCGCCGCCGTGTGAAACGTCCAAGCAGGTGCGTCAACGTGTCGCCGAAGCCCGCAGGCGTCAAATCGAGCGTTTCGATGCCTTGGGCGCCGAAGCACGCACCAACGCCGAAGCGGAAGGCCAAGTGCTCGAAAGCATTGCGCAACTGGACGGTGCGGCTAAGGACCTGCTGACGGACGCGGCCGGACGCATGCGCCTCAGTGCACGCGGTTATCACCGCATCATAAAAGTCGCACGCACGATTGCCGATTTGGACGCCAAGCCGATGGTTTTAAAACTGCACCTCGCCGAAGCGCTGTCCTATCGTCGGCGCATTCCGGGCCATTCGAACATCACAGGCGGGGCATAATGAACCATCCAACGGGTTGTGCAGCGCCCATGATCCATTGAATCTGGAATCATTATACAATTATTAAGACTAGTCTAATCTTGCTATTTCCGAAGAAATAGTGTACATATTTCATTGCCGTTTTGAACGATTTACGTTCGATGTGACTTAGGTCAGCACCCATGACCAAACAGGATCCTGATTACAACGCGATGCGTTTACGTATGCTTTCGGAAATGGATGAAGCCTGCGGCAAATGCGGTGACCGCTATTTTGATGCCCACGGTGTGATGAAATGCCGCCGACCGGATTGCCCTGGTCACCGGGTCCGCGCCACGGCGATGTCCATCTCCGAAGAGAAGATTGACCGTATAAGCTGATCCTTTTCCATTCCCCAGATGCGTACGGTGCCGAAATGCTTTCGCGCCAAGATTGTTCGTCATGGTAGCCATGCCTCTTTTGCATGAGCAAATCAGCGGTTGTTGCGTTTATAATTTTCCGATGACGATACCTGATTATCCCGCGTTGAGCGCCAAGCTCACACAACAAAGCAACGCGATGTGCAGCACCTGCGGCTTGACGGTTTTGCGCAAGGACGGCCGAAATAAACCGTGCATGGAGGATTGTCCGGCGCGCATTCTGTTGCGCAACGCCGAGGTCATTTTGCGCGACTACACATCGAGCTGAGCGGCGCTCAATCGGGCGAGCAGCAGCTTTTCCCACCCAACTGCGTCGGCGGACACGGTACGTCGCCATACGCACAAAACACGCAGCAAGCCGCGCCGGTGGCCTGCAATCGCGCCCCACAGCCCGAACAGGTGTGAAACTGCTGCGATGAATACGGCGGCATTTCCAATTCTTCCCGATGCCCGCAATGCGGACAGGTCAGGGTGCACATGATGATTGTGCCGTCGGGTCCGACGCCGTCGATAGCCATGGTTTAGCGCGCCAACATCGGGCCGAGGGGACGGCCGGCCAGAATATGCACGTGCAGGTGCGGCACTTCCTGATGACTATCGCGCCCGGTGTTGTTGATGGTTCTGTAGCCCGCCTCGACCAGGCCGAGATCGCGGGCGATCTGGCCGACCGCGCGGTACAGGCCGACGATTTCCGCATCCGACGCGTTGGCGGTGAAATCGTCCATCGACGCGTATGCGCCCTTGGGAATCACCAACACGTGAACCGGCGCTTGCGGCGCGATGTCGTTGAACGCCAACACCCATTCGTCTTCGTAGACTTTGTCGCACGGAATTTCGCCGCGCAAAATTTTGGCAAAGATGTTGTCAGTATCGTACGTCATGGCACCCCCCCCTTACAGCTCGCCTCGGGCACGCTTTTCTTCGATCCCGGACACGCCCTCGCGCTTTTGCAATTCACTCCACACTTGATCGGGGGTGATGTCGGCATCGGCCCACAACACCATCAGGTGATAAATCAAATCCGCGCTTTCCGCCGCCAGCGCGTCCGGGCCTTCGGCCAACGCGGCGATGTTGACCTCGACCGCCTCTTCGCCGACCTTTTGTGCGATCGCCGTGCGGCCCTTGTGAAACAGCTTGGCGGTATACGAAGAGTCCGGATCACCGCCCTTGCGGCTGGAAATGGTCTCAAACAATCGGGTCAAAACGGTAACGTCGCTCATGATGCGGTTTCCTCTGTGAGACCGTCCAGGCGTACATCCACGCCGTGCGCGGCCATGTAACGCTTGGCTTCGCCTATGGTATAGGTGCCGAAGTGAAAGATCGACGCCGCCAGCACAGCCGACGCGTGACCGTCGCGCACGCCCTCGACCAAATGATCCAGCGTGCCGACGCCACCCGATGCAATCACCGGAACGTCGACGGCATCGGCGATGGCGCGGGTCAGTTCAATGTTGAAGCCTTGCTTGGTGCCGTCACGATCCATCGACGTCAGCAGGATTTCCCCCGCTCCATAGCTTGCCATGCGTTTTGCCCATTCGACGGCATCGATGCCGGTGGGCTTGCGGCCGCCGTGGGTGAAGATCTCGAACTTGCCGGGCGCCACGGTTTTCGCGTCGATGGCGACGACGATGCACTGGCTGCCGAACTTTTCCGCCGCTTCTTTGACGAATTCGGGATTGTGCACGGCGGCGGTGTTGATCGAGGCCTTGTCCGCGCCCGCCAACAGCAGCTTGCGAATGTCTTCGGTGGTGCGCACCCCGCCGCCGACGGTCAACGGCATGAAACATTGTTCGGCGGTGCGGTTGACGACATCGAAAATGGTGTCGCGGTTTTCGTGACTTGCGGTGATGTCGAGAAACGTCAGCTCATCCGCCCCGGCGGCGTCGTAGACGCGGGCCTGTTCGACAGGGTCGCCCGCGTCGATCAGGTCGACGAAGTTGACGCCTTTGACCACACGCCCGCCTTCGACGTCGAGACACGGAATGATGCGTGCTTTGAGCATCGCGTTTAAGCCCTTTTCGCCTTCAAGAGATCGACCGCTTCGCGGACCTCGATTTGACCGTCGTAAACGGCGCGGCCGCTGATCACGCCTTCGAGAATATCGCCGCCGCGGGCTTGCAGGGCGCGCAAATCGTCCATCGACGAAACCCCGCCCGATGCGATCACCGGGGTCGAAATCGCGCGTGCCAGTTCCAGGGTTGAATCGATGTTCGGGCCCTGCATCAAGCCATCGCGACCGATGTCGGTGAAGATGATCGCGGCGACACCGGCGTCTTCGAATTTTTTCGCCAGCTCGATGGCGGAGATGTCGGACACCTCTGCCCAACCTTCGACCGCGACCAGGCCGTCCTTGGCATCGACGCCGACGACGATACGTCCGGGATAGGCCTTACAGGCCTTGATCACCAGTTCGGGATCGCGCAGCGCCACGGTGCCCAAAATCACCCGGCGCACGCCCTTGTCGAGCCAAAAGCGGATCGTTTCCATGTTGCGGATACCACCGCCCAGTTCGATCGGCACGCTGACGTCGTCCAAGATTGCGTCCACCGCGTCGGCATTGACCGGGCGGCCTTCAAACGCGCCGTTGAGGTCGACCACGTGAATCCACTGACAGCCTTGCTTCACGAACGCGCGGGCCTGCGCGCCGGGATCGTCGTTGAACACCGTGGCCTGGTCCATTTCGCCGCGCAACAATCGCACGCACTTGCCATCCTTCAGATCGATGGCGGGAAAGAAAATCATGATCTATCTCTTTATTAAGTCTTGTCACTGGGGGCGCGTTAAGGCGCCCATTTCAAAAAATTGGCGATGAAGTGCAGGCCCAGGGCCTGACTTTTTTCCGGGTGGAATTGGGTGCCGATCATGTTGTCGCGCCCGACCGCAGCCGTCACCGGCCCACCGTACTCGACCTGCGCCAGCACATGCGCCGGGTCTTTGGTCTTAAATTGAAAGCTGTGCACGAAGTAGGCGTGCTCGCCGTTCGCGATGCCGTCGAACACCGGGTGTGGGGTGAGGATACGCAAGTCGTTCCAACCCATGTGGGGAATTTTCAGCATCGCATCGGTGGGGGTGAGCGCCGTCACGTCGCCCGCAATCCAGCCCAGGCCGGGGGTGTCGCCGAATTCGTGACCGACGTCGCTCATCAATTGCATGCCGACGCAGATGCCGAGAAACGGCCGACCTTTTTCGATCACCGCCTCGTTCAATGCGTCATGCAAACCGTCGACGGCCTCCAACCCGGCCTTGCAGTCCGCAAATGCGCCGACGCCGGGCAACACGATGCGGTCCGCACCGCGCAGATCGTCAGGGTTTCCGGTGACCACGATATCGGCGTTCAGCGCTTGCTCGCCCGCCGCGCGTTCGAACGATTTGGCCGCTGAACGCAGATTGCCGGAACCGTAATCGATGATGGCGACCTTCATATGTCCCTCAAAAGCTTCGATGTCATGTAGGGGTTGGCGTCGAGATAACGACGCTCCGCCTCCTCTTTGTCGTGGGCCGTGACCACTGCGTCTTCAAACATGCCGCGGCGATCCAGCGACCAGCGGCGCAGTTCGTTGGCGATCAGACCGATCACCACCGACACGCCGACCTGCACCACCGATTGCGCGGTGGGGTCAAGGATCAACAGCGGCGCCAGGATGCCCGCCGCCAATTGGATGGCGAACAGCACCAGCGCAACATCCCACGCGCCGATAACCAGCGCCCAGATAAAGCCGAAGACCGCCGCCGGCCAAGAAAATCCGTCCTTGACCAAAGCCAGGTTCGGCTTCAGGCCTGTGTCACGCACGTGAACGGAATAGACGGTCATAAGGTCCTCAAAAGCGTGCGTTACAGCGATCCGCCCAAAACGCCCTTTGTCGACGGAACCTGATCGGCTTTGCGCGGATCG
Organism: Magnetovibrio sp.; assembly: GCF_036568125.1. NCBI lineage: Bacteria > Pseudomonadati > Pseudomonadota > Alphaproteobacteria > Rhodospirillales > Magnetovibrionaceae > Magnetovibrio > Magnetovibrio sp. The sequence goes on along the minus strand of NZ_DATCTF010000004.1, from coordinate 128,406 downwards.
ATTTCCACCGCTTGGCGCAGAGCGCGGGCGAGGCCCTTATAACAACTTTCGACGATGTGGTGGTTGTTTTCGCCGTAAAACGTTTCGACGTGCAGCGTCAAACCGGCCGCTTGAGCGAAACCGGCGAACCATTCCTTGAACAATTCGGTGTCCATGTCGCCGAGTTTGTCGCGCACGAACTCGACCTTCCACACCAAGTACGGACGGTTGGATGCATCCAGCGCCACGCGCGACAGCGTTTCGTCCATCGGCGACAGCGCGGAACCGTAGCGCGTGATGCCTTTGCGGTCGCCCAGCGCTTGGGTGAAAGCCTCGCCGATGGCGATGCCGACGTCTTCGGTGGTGTGGTGAAAGTCGATGTGCAGGTCGCCCTTGGCCTCGACCTTGAGATCGATCAGGGAGTGGCGCGACAACTGTTCCAGCATGTGATCGAGAAACCCGATCCCGGTGGAAACGTCGTAGGAACCCGTGCCGTCGAGATTCAATTCGACGAGGATCTGGGTCTCGTGGGTCTTGCGCTCAACGCGGCCTGTGCGCACTGGACGTCCTCCAAAAAAGATAAAGCGGTGTTGACGTGTCCGTTTTAACAGGATCGTTCTGTAAGTACCAGCATCAAAGGGGGCAAAAGAGCGCCCGAGAACCTGCCCGCAACCCTTGACCCATCCGCCAGAGCGGCTTACATCCGGGAGGCTTGCTCATGCACTGAAAACGGATCCGAAAACCATGACCGACACCCGCCAACCCACCTGGCACGGCACCACCATCCTCAGCGTGCGCACCAAAGACGACGTGGTGATGATCGGCGACGGTCAGGTGAGCCTCGGCAACACCGTGATCAAGGGCACGGCGCGCAAGGTCCGTCGTCTCGGCGGCGGTAACGTGATTGCCGGTTTTGCGGGCGCCACGGCGGATGCCTTCACCCTGTTCGAACGCCTGGAAGCCAAGTTGGAGCAATACCCCAACCAGCTGACCCGCGCGTGCGTGGAACTGGCCAAGGATTGGCGCACGGATCGCTATCTGCGCAAGCTCGAAGCCATGATGCTGGTCGCCGACAAGGACGTGTCGTTGGTGCTGACCGGTACCGGCGATGTGCTGGAACCCGACGACGGCGTGATCGCCATCGGCTCGGGCGGCAATTATGCGCTGGCCGCGGCGCGCGCGCTGGCGGGCCAGGACGGCCTGGGCGCCGAAGAAATCGCGCGGCGCGCCATGGAAATCGCCGCCGATATCTGCGTCTTCACCAATTCCAATTTCACCATCGAGAAACTCTGAAAGTTACCTTCTTCATGAGCAGCTTCACGCCTCGCGAAATCGTCTCCGAACTGGATCGCTTCATCATCGGCCAAAACGACGCCAAGCGCGCGGTCGCGGTCGCTCTGCGCAACCGCTGGCGGCGTCAGCAAATTTCTGACGACATGCGCGACGAAATCGTGCCGAAAAACATCATGATGATCGGGCCCACCGGGGTCGGCAAAACCGAAATCGCACGGCGTTTGGCCAAGTTGGCCGACGCGCCGTTCATCAAGGTCGAAGCCACCAAGTTCACCGAAGTCGGTTACGTTGGGCGCGACGTCGAGCAAATCGTGCGCGATCTGGTGGAAAGCGCCGTGCACATGGTTCGCGAAAAACACAAAAACCAAGTCCGTGCCAGGGCCGAATTGGCCGCCGAAGATCGCGTGCTCGATGCCCTGGTTGGCGATCACGCGTCTGAAGCCACCCGGCAGAAGTTTCGCAAAATGCTGCGCGAAGGTGATCTCGACGACAAGGAAATCGAAATTCAGGTGCGCGACGCGGGTGGAAACGGCGCGCCGGCGTTCGACATTCCCGGCATGCCCGGCGCGCAAATCGGCATGATCAATCTCACCGACATGTTCGGCGGCGCGTTTGGCGCGCAGCTGAAACCGAAAAAGATGTCCGTGGCGGCCAGCTACGACATCTTGGTCGCGGAAGAGGCCGATAAGCTGGTCGATGAAGAGGCTCTTTCCAAGGAGGCCATCACCAAGGTGGAAATGGGCGGCATCGTGTTTCTCGACGAAATCGACAAAATCGCGGTGCGCGCCGAACGTTCCGGCGGTGATGTATCGCGCGAAGGCGTTCAGCGTGATTTGTTGCCGTTGATCGAAGGCACCACCGTTTCGACCAAGCGCGGTCCGGTGAAGACCGACCACATTCTGTTCATCGCATCGGGCGCGTTCCACGTCGCCAAGCCGAGCGACCTGCTGCCCGAATTGCAAGGCCGCCTGCCGATCCGCGTCGAACTGCAGGCGTTGACCCGTGATGATCTGGTGCGCATCCTCAAAGAGCCTGAATCCAGCCTGATTCGCCAATACACGGCGTTGATGGCCGTCGAGGGTGTGACGCTGGACATCACCGACGACGCCATCGAGGAACTCGCCACACTGGCTGCGGAAATCAACGCATCGATGGAAAACATCGGCGCACGCCGCCTGCACACGGTGATGGAAAAGCTGCTCGAAGAGATCAGTTTCGAAGCGTCCGAACGCAACGGCGAAACCGTGGTCATCGACGCGAGCAACGTGCGCGATACGGTATCGAACTTGGCGCAAAACGCCGATTTGCGGAAATTCATTCTTTAAGCCGGTTAGGCTTTGGCCATCAATTCGTGCACCGATTTACGCTGATCGGGCAATTTGATGCAATGATATTTCATCACCTTGAGGTCGCCGCAATCGATCGCCGTGATGAGGTCGGCCCAACGTTCGCATTCCCCGACCAGATCGGCGGCGATGTTCAACAGTTCGTCCTTTTTCATCGTCGATAAAAAGTCCATCCACGCCTTCAACACTCGGACGCGAAAGTCGTGGGTGATGTCATCGGGCGGGCGCACATCTAGATTGCAGCCCTGCAACATCGCCACCATCGCCTCTTGCGGCCACAGATGCGGCATTAGGCTCTGATGGCGCGCCCAGATTTGCACCTTTTCGCTGGGCGGATTGGTGTTGGGCAAAACGTAGCTAATGAACAGCATCTCGCCGTCAAGGCGCAGCGCCTCGCTGACCGCGGTGAACAAAGCTTTTTTATCTTTGACCGTGTGGATGGCATCGAACGCCATCATCGCGTCGAAGGACTTGGGCTTGAGCTTGAGGTCTTCCATGTGATCGAAACGGATCGGCGCTTTGCGCTGCAGACCTGCGCGCTTCATGCTTTCCTGACCCATTTTGGCAAGTTCTTTATCGGGCTCGTAACCGGTGATCCAAACGCCGGTTTCTTCGGCAATGGTTTCGCATATTCCGCCCAATCCCGCGCCCAGCAGAAGCAAGCTTTTCTTTTCATCCAGCCCCAACAGCGGCAACAGCAACTTGACGAAGTCGGCGCCACCCGGCGTGGTGTAACCCAGACCCCATAACTTTTCGACGACATTGAGACGGTTGGCGGGCCAATGAACCGGTGCGGCGGGACGACTTTTTTTGGCGTCAGAAAACGGTGATGCCGCTTTCGGCGCGGCGCTTTTGGCAGTGGGTTGATTTTTTTTCAATCCCAGCACGCCGGTAATTTTACCGATCAGGCCTTCCGGTTTTTTCTTCGGCTCTGCCGCCATGCTGTCTCATCCACCGTTTCGGCTTTTGGTGATCTTACGCCCATTTCATATAATATGGTAAAAACGAGGGGTTAAATCTTCATAAAATCGTATTCACGCAAATCCGCGGCGCTGGCCCAGGGTCGATGATTTTTCGGACTTGATCACATATGACGCATAACTTTTGTCCAGCTTGCCGATGTGCTTGATCAACCATTCCTTCATAAAGCCGAGCAACTTGTTCATATCCACGGCATTGGGGTCGGCTTCGAAAGCGGTTAAAAATCCGTGGACCAATTTTTCGATATCGCGGTGATTTTGTTTATGCTTTTCAACATGGGGATAGCGGGTTTTGGAAAAAAGCTCTTCTTCGCGGGCGAAATGCGTTTCGATGTATTGCACCAGGCGCTGCAGGGACTGCGCGATCATCTGATCGCCAAGATTGGCATGAACCGCATGGTGTAGATCGTTGGCGATGTTCACCAGCATCTGGTGATCGTAGTCGATAATCGGATGGCCTATCTCAAGCGCCTTGGACCACTGCATAAGCATGTCCAGTTCTCCTCCTCGGCACCCACGTCAATTGTATGAGAACTTTAGCCTTTCGGCAAACCCGGCATTGAAGGACGGTTCAATAGGCCGGTCCGGAGCTTTTGGCGAGCTTCTGGGCGCGGATTTCGTCAAGGATCCATTGCAGCGTCGGCTCGTCCAGATCGCCGATGGATTCCGCCAGCTCGTTGGCCAGTTCGGTGGCCTTGGCGCTCATCCCGGCGGTGTCCACCGTGACGCGCGGATGAGACAGGCGCGCCAAACGTTTCAGCTCTTCGCTGTCGTCCCAGATCAGGCCGAAATAATCACAGATTTGCATGATCAGACCGGAACCGGGACGGCCACGATTGCCGTGTTCCAGCGCCGACAAATAAGCCCCGGACACACCCAGTGCCGTGGCCATCTGTTTTTGCGATACCCCCTTGGCATCGCGCAAGGTTCGCATTTTTTCCCCAAACGGCGTCATCGCAGCTCCTCGATCCGTGGGGCTGAGGTTAGCGATAAGTGGTTAAATTCCCGTCAAATGGATCAGTGCGCGGCTGAGCCGGTACCCGACATCTGCAACACCACGATCCCGGCAATGATCAAGCCCATGCCAAGCATCGAGCCCAGGGTGAGCGTTTCACCGAACATAAACTGGCCGATCAGGGCGATGGCGGCGATGCCCACACCGCTCCAAATCGCATAAACCAAGCCCACCGGCATGCTCAGCAACGTCAACGATAGCAGCCAAAACGACAGTCCGTAGCCCACAACGACCAGCACCACGGGACCCAGCTTGGACATGCCTTCGGACACCTTCAACGCCGACGTACCGACCACTTCGGCGAATATCGCAAGGCCCAACAGAGCGTAGGGGTGCATTAGACAAACTCCTGAAATGTCGAAATACTCAAAGTATCAAGGGGATAAGGTAACTGTTAGCGCTTTTTCAGGCGCACGTACAGCGCCCCTACGCCACCATCTTTGGGCGAGGCATAACTGAATGCAACCACCTTGGCGCGGTTGGGGTACGAGCTCAGCCAGCGCGGCACCTGTTCGCGCAAAACACCGATCGAGCCATCCGCCCGCGTGCCCTTGCCGGTGATCACCAACACCTCGCGCTTGCCCACCATGTAGGCCGCGTCCAAAAAAGCATCCAATGCGCGGTGCGCCTCGGCCTGGGTTTGGCCGTGCAGATCCAAGCGCCCCTCAAGCCGCACCTGTCCGCGGCGCATACGTTTTGCGGTGGCTTTGTCCAAACCCGGCTGATCTTCGTGGGTCAGCTCGGGCAGTGGCCTGAGCATCGGCGGCGGTGTTTCAGGGCGGACGACGGGCAGGGACGGGCGGCATTTCGCCGGTGGCTTGGCGCCGAAATCTTCCGGCGGAACGTCACGGCCTTTCAAGGGTTCGACCGTTTGCGCCACGGCGCGCCACAGATTCAGGTCATCCTCGGGCGTTTCTGCCTTTTTCTTTTTTGGTGGACGGGGTTTACGAGATTTCGGCATCGATCAGCAAAATTATCAACTTGCGCGGACCGTGCGCACCCAACAACAAGGTTTGTTCAATATCCGCGGTGCGCGACGGGCCGGTGATCCAGTTGACCGTGCGCGGCAGGCGCGGGGTGTCGGGTTTGGCGTCCTGACGCAGGAGATTCCACACCTCTTCATAATTGGCCGCGATCGTTTCTTCGCGGACCACAACAATATGCACGTCGGGCAGGAAGTTCAACGTCGTCGGCGACTGGGCGCTCGAGGTCATCACCAAGGTACCTGTCTCAGAAACCCCGCCATACGCGAACGATAAACCGGCATGGTCCGACCCTACGCCGCGACCAAAGGCGACCTCGATACCCGACCAGTCCATTGCTTGCAATCTATCGTCGGGTGCGATCTTAACCGCGCCGATTTTAGCCTCGTTCAAGATCCCTTTCACCACGTCCGGCACATCGTCGAGACGCGCCAAGCGGCGTACGTCGGCCGCCGCATATTCGGCTTCGGATACGAACAGCGCGGTCCGTGCAGCACCGTCGGCGCGGCCGCGTTCGGGGATCAGGTGCGATCCGCCCTTTTGGATATACCGATCGGCGCGCGAATAGCGCACCGTCGGATTGTGCACCCGATCCAGCGTCGTCTTCAGGCGGGCGAAGATGTCTTTGCGCGCGCTCATCGTTCCCCCTTGCGGTATCTGGATTGAAACGTGCCGCCTTGGGGCGCGGGAAGATCGCGCGCTTTGGTCCAACCGCCTGCGCCGATCAAACGGCGAAACGCACCTCTGCCGCCCGCCAGCTTATGCAAGAGCCCCACACCGAGACTCATCGCCGGACGGTACAGCCACGGCCGCCGTGCCAACATCGCCCAACCTCCAAGCGCTATACGTTGCACAACGCCGGACGCGCCGCCGGGCAATTTGCGCTCAAACGCACGCACCCGCCAACTGCGCAACAGTTGGGGCAGGGGGATGCGCACCGGACAGACCTCTTCGCAGCGCCCGCAAAACGTCGAAGCGCCTGGTAACGGGTGGGCCTCTTCGATACCGACGAAATACGGCGTCAGCACCGAACCCATCGGACCGGGATAGACCCAGCCGTAGGCATGGCCGCTGGTTACGCCATACACCGGGCAATGATTGATGCACGCACCGCAACGGATGCAGCGCAAGATGTCGCGAAACTCCGAACCCAGCAGCTCTGAACGGCCGTTGTCCAACAACACCACATGGAACTGTTCTGGCCCGTCTATGTCGCTCGGGCGCTTGGCGCCGGTGAAGAACGTGTTGTAGACGCTTTGTTCCTGGCCCGTCGCGGTGCGCGCCAACAGGCGCAAAATCAGGGTCGCGTCCTCCAACGTCGGCACCACCTTTTCGATCGAGGTCAAAGCGATGTGCACCGGCGGTAGATTTTGCGTTAGATCGCCATTGCCTTCGTTGGTGACGATCATCGCGGTTCCGGTTTCGGCGACCAAAATGTTCGCCCCGGTGATGCCGACGTCGGCGCGCAGAAATTTTTCGCGCAACTCACCGCGGGCTTCGCTCAACAGCGCAGTTGGTTCCGAGAGATCGCGCGCAGGGTCGAGGTGCGGATGGCTTTCCAAAAACGTTTCCGCGACCTGTTCCTTCGAAATATGAAACGCGGGTGCGATGATGTGACTAGGCGGCTCATTGCGCAGCTGAATGATGTACTCGCCCAAGTCCGTTTCCACCGGGGTGATGGCGTTGGCGATCAGGTGGTCGTTGAGGCCGATCTCTTCGGCGATCATCGACTTGCCTTTGCTGACCGTCTTGGCGCCGGCCTTGCGGCAAATCTCGACGATAATCTCGCGCGCTTCGGCCGCGTCGCTGGCCCAATGCACATGGCCGCCGGCCTTCATGACCTCGGTTTCGAAACGGGCCAGATACATATCCAGGTGATCGAGCACATGGTTTTTCAGATCGCGCGCCTGATCGCGCAGCCGGTCGTATTCCGGCAATCGCGCCATGCCCTGAAGACGTTTTTTTTGAAATCCGTTTTCGAGCGTACGCCCGAGCAGGGTCTGCAAGCGTTCGTCGTCCAGTGCCTTCTTCGCGCCTTTTTGAAAATCGTGACAGTGCGGATCTTGGCTCATGCGTCCACATCCTCACCGATGGCGGGGCCATCGGTCATATTGGCGAGCACCTCAGCGACGTGAAAGACCCGCACCCCCGAACCCCGCCGCCTGAGCTTACCGGACATGTTCATCAAACAACCGAGGTCGCCGCCGAGCAGCAAATCGGCCTCAGCCTTTTCGACGCGATCGGCTTTTTTGTCGACGATAGCCCCCGACACGTCGGGATACTTGATCGAAAACAAACCGCCGAAACCACAACATGCTTCAGACTCTTCCAGTTCGTTCAATATCAGTCCATCGACGGTGGCCAATAGGTGGCGAGGCTGTTTCTTGATCCCAAGCTCCCGCAGGCCCGCGCAGCTGTCGTGATAGGTGGCGCTGCCGTGAAACACCGCGCCACTATCATTTAGGTCGAGATGTTCGACCAAATAGGCGGTCAGTTCGAACGTGCGCGTGGCCAGGTCTTCGGCTTTGCTGCGCCAGTCAGGGTCGTCGGCAAACAGTTTTGGATAGTGATGCACGATCTGGCCGGCGCACGATCCCGATGGCGCGACCACGTGATCGAAATCGGCAAAGGCCTCGATCACGTTTTGAGCCAGCTTGCGCGCGTTTTTCATATCGCCGGAATTATATGCCGGTTGGCCGCAGCAGGTTTGCCCGTCCGGCACCACCACCTCGGCGCCCGCGCGCGCCAGCAGCCGCAATGCGGCGAACCCGACCGACGGACGCATCAAATCGACCAGGCAGGTGACAAACAATCCGACGCGTGGCTTAGAAAAACGGGGCTGGGGAGGTAAAGTATCATTCATAGCGCTACTGTGTGCCCGGCACAGTCCCAATTCAAGCGTTATCGGTTATCGGCCAGGGTCGGCACCACCGACAGCGGCAGCAGGATGAAGTATCGTCCGGGCCGTTTCATATTGCCCGCACGCTTACCGGCGTCCGCGCCGTGACCGAAAAAGATATCGCCGCGCACCACGCCGCGAATGGCCCCGCCGGTGTCTTGCGCGATCATCAGACGTTGAAACGGCCTGTTTGCGTCTAATGGATCGTGGGTCATCAACCATAACGGCGCGCCCAACGGCAGATAGCGCCGATCCACTGCCAGCGAGCGTCCCGACGTCAGCGATACGCCTTGTGCGCCCAATGGACCGTCGCCGTCGCCGATGCCGTCCAACAGACGAAAAAACACGTAGCTGGGATTTTTGCGCAGCAGCTCCGGCCCTGCAACCGGACGGGCATGCACCCAATCGCGAATGGCGTCCATGGTCAGGCGGTCGGCGGGGATTTCGCCGCTGTCGATCAGCACCCGGCCGATGGATTTATAGGTGCGGCCGTTTTTGCCGGCAAAGCCGACCCGCACAAAGGATCCGTCCGACAGCTTCACCAGCCCCGAACCTTGGACATGAAGAAAAAACGCATCGACAGGATCGTCGACCCACAGCAATGGGCGCAATCCCTTGACCTCACCCGCTTCGATGCGGGCGCGGTCGGCGTAGGGCACCAGCTTGCCATCACTTACCTGACCCCAAATGGTGTTGCCGCCCAGTTCGTCGTCAAACGCACCCAGGCTGACGCTGACCAAATCGTCGGGACGGGCGTAAAGCGCGGTTTGATAAGGTCCGCCGCGGTTCCAAGCGCCGTTGAGCTCAGGCTCGTAATAGCCGGTAAACAGACCTTCGGGATCGCCGACGTCGGCGACCTCGTAGGGTACAAACCACGTTTCGAAGAACCGCTTGGCTTGGGCGTGATCGCCAACCGAAACCGTTTTGGCCGCGCCGCATGGACCTTGCCAATTTTGCACCATGCCGCCCGGCGCGGCATCGTTGGCAGCTACGTTGCGATTGTGCGGCAACGTCATCATACGTGCGCACGATTTTTGAAACGCGGCCAATGCTTCGCCGTGTTTATCCGAAGACCAGCCGGGCAAGGCCGAAAAGGTCCAACTGCGCAGTTCGACCTTGGGTTCGGGCCCGGTTTCCGCCTGGGGCGAGGCGGGCAGGGTGGGCGAGGCAGGCATCGGCGCGCACCCGGCGGTCAACGCGAGGAGCGCGAACGCGGATAAAAGGGCCGATGTCCTCATGAAGGCAGGCCCTATTCCAGGCTGCCGGTGCCGACCAGCAACCAGTTGGGGTTACGCGATTTCGCCGGACGCGAGAAAGTCCAAAAATCCGTCGCCTCTACGACCTTGGTGGGATCCCCGTCGATGACCGATCCGTCGCTGTCCAACAGCGCGCTAATTTGTTCCGACACGAATTTCACCGTTACGACAGCATCGCGTCCGTCCATATAAGCTTCCACGACCTCGGCCTTGGAAATACCAACCAGGGTTTCCTGCAACGTTTGGCCTTCGGCGTTGCGTTCGGATATGGCCTGTTCGAACCCTGCGAACACATCGCTGCTGAGCAAGTTTTTCAACGTCTTGGTGTCGCCGTCGGCGTAGGCGTTCAAAATCATTTCGAACGCCATGCTGGCGCCGCCGATAAAGTCCTTGGTGGTAAAGCTTGGGTCGTTCTCGCGGATGGCGCGGATGCCGTCGCCAAGCGGACCTTCGGGCAGGTCCTCTTGTGGCTGGGCTTTCTCGACGGGTTTTTCGTCACCGAAGAGATCGCTGTCGGCTGTGCGCGCGCCGGGCAGCTCGATCACATTTCCATTGTCGTCGCGAGGCTCAGCCTTGGCATCCTGGTCGCGTTTGAACACATCGCCGTACCCGCCTTCATGGCCATCGCGATTGCCCAACACGCTGCGTAACCTCAAAACCAAGAAGATGGCAATCAGGGCAAAAAGAATAATGTCGAAAAACTGCATGCCGCTATCCGTCGCTTATGTCCATGGGCCGGGCTGGGTTGCGTGGCCCCGAACTGGACCCCACATCTGCCCTAGATTAAAAAGGCTATCGTACGATGACTATACGCAGATCATCACCTCACGATAACCGTTAGATAGGCCGATGCCAATGGAAGGGCAAGGCATAAGGAATAATATGGCTTTGCTTTTATTGGCCGGGTTTATTGGCGTACCGCTGATCGAAATCGCGCTGTTCATACAAGTTGGCGGGGCGATCGGGTTGTGGCCGACCATTGCGGTGGTGGTTTTGACGGCCATCGCGGGCACCGCGCTGTTGCGTCACCAGGGTCTGAGCGCCTTGACGAGATTGCAAGACAGCCTCGATCGCGGCGAGCCACCGATAGATCCCGTGTTCGACGGGTTTTGTTTGTTGGCGGCCGGGATTTTGTTGCTGACGCCTGGTTTTTTTACCGATGCAATCGGCTTTTTGCTGTTCACCCCGCCGCTGCGCGCCGCGCTTAAGCGCCTGATCGTCAGCCGCATGCAGGCCGCCCGCCACAGCGGACAACAATATTTTTATTGGCACAGCACCCAGAACCGATCACCCGACAGTGACGCAAGCGACGATGTCATTGAAGTCGACTATCAAGATGTCACCATCACCAAAAACCCACCAAGTGCGGACAGCGAACCCAAAGATCGCCCCTAAAACGGCTGCAGCCTTGTTCACGTCAGCAATCCGTGTTAGCGAAAGATCCAGGTTTTGCGCCGACAATCGGCGAGTTTTATCGAACACATGCGGTCTTTCCGCTGTTCTTTATCAATATTCAGGTATCAGAGGACATATCCCATGAGCGACACTCCCGAAACCGGCGGCGCCAACGCCCAACAGCAGGTCCTGGCGGTCAACGGCCAGTACATCAAGGACTTGTCTTTTGAATCACCCAACGCGCCGGGTATTTTGGCCGAACTGCAAAACAAGCAGCCAGACGTCAATGTCAACGTGGACGTTCAGGCCGCTCGTATCGAAGGTCAAGCCGCCAACAACATGTTCGAAGTGGTTTTGGACATGCGCTCGGAACTGAAGCTCGAAGGCAAGGTCGGCTTCATCGTCGAACTGAAATACGGTGGTGTATTCACCATTAACGTACCCGAGGAACACTTGGGGCCGATGCTGCTGATCGAATGCCCGCGCATCCTGTTCCCGTTTGCCCGCAACATCATGGCCGACGCCACTCGCGACGGCGGCTTTGTACCGCTGCTTTTGCAGCCGATCGATTTCGCCGCGATGTATCAGGCGAATTTGGCGCAACAAGTTCAGGACGCACAGAAAACCGTCGATGATTTGTCCACGACCCAAGGAAACGCTTAAAGCCGGCAGTCGCAGCTACCACTAAAAAGAAACGCCCCCAATCGGGGGCGTTTTTTGTTTAGAGCTTCCAGATCGGGTCTTTCAGCGTTCCTATGAACGCTTCGTGCGCGGCAATCTCTTCGGGTGTGGGCGCAAATACGCGCGCATCGCGCTGTTGGCGTTTTTCAACGCGAATTTCCGTTTCGCTTTCGACCGTCTCTTCGACCCCGAGACCAAGGCCGGTTTGGCGGCCGCCTTTCAATTCCAGATAGACGTCGGCCAACAGCCGCGCATCCAGCAGCGCGCCGTGCAGTTGTCGGTCTGAATTGTCGATCCCAAAGCGGCGACACAGCGCATCCAGGTTTGCTTGTGCGCCGGGAAATTTTTTGCGCGCCATTTGCACCGTGTCGATGGCGCGGGCCATATCCAAGGTTGGCTTACCGAGATTTTCCAGTTCCCAGTTCAAAAACCCCATGTCGAACGCGGCGTTGTGAATCACCAACGGAGCATCGCCGATGAAGTCTAAAAATGCGTCCGCGACCTCGGCAAACACTGGATGGTCTTTCAGAAATTCCTCGGACAGGCCGTGAACGTTAAAAGCCTCTTCGGGCATGTCGCGCTGGGGATTGATGTAGGCGTGATAAACCTCACCGGTGGCGACGTGGTTGATCATCTCCACGCAGCCGATTTCGACGACTCGATGTCCCGATTTGGGATTGAGGCCGGTGGTTTCGGTATCGAGGGCGATTTCGCGCATGCATTTTTCCTGTTCGGATGGGACGGTTTTGATTATCGAACCCAGTTCGGGCCCCATGTTTGACCCCTCAGCGACCTGCACACTTTGACGATGTTCGCGATTTGGCGCAAGGATTGCCCACGTGTCGAGCCCGTCGTAACGACGAATTCGGCCAGTCGACGCTTAACCTCATCAGGGGTTTGGCGCGCGATGATGGCTTGGAATTTTTGCTCGTTCATCCCCGCACGACGCAACGCCCGTTGGTGCTGAATGAACGGGGGCGCGGACATCACCACCACTGCATCAAGCCGCGCGCGCGCGCCGGTTTCATATAAAAGCGGAATATCCAACACCGCCAATTTTTCACCCCTGGCCTGACACTGGCGCAAAAACCGCCGTTGATCCAGACGCACCAATGGATGAAGCATAGCTTCCAATCTATTCAACGCGCCGTCGTTACCGAGTACTCGCTGTGCGAGCTTCTGGCGATCGATGCCGCCTTTTGAATCAAGCACATCGGAAAATGCAGCCGCAACCCGTGGGGTTGCCGCACCACCCGGGCCCATTAATTGATGTACACATGCATCGGCGTCGTGCACCGGCACGCCTTGAAGTCGAAAACACCTGGCTCCCCAGGTTTTTCCCATGGCGATGGAACCGGTCAGACCCAGAATAAACATCGCCTACACACCGGCCAAAACGTGCTGGCGAAGGGCCTCGGTGACCTCCGGCATACGACCAAACCAAGCCTCGAAGCCAGGGCGGGCTTGATGCAACAACATACCAAGGCCATCGACCGTCGGGTTGGACCGCGCCCGCGCCCGCGCCAGTAAATCCGTTTCCAGCGGTGCATAAACGATGTCATTGACCAGCGCTGTTTGCGGCAATGCAGACAAATCGATGTCGAGCGGCATTTGGCCCTTCATACCCAGGGTGGTGGTGTTTGCGAGCAGGCTTGCGCCGTCCAGATAGTCGGCGCGCTTATTCCAATCGCCGACCAGCACAACACCGGATCCGATCCCGCTTAACTGATCGGCCAACTGTTCGGCGCGTTCTTTGGTTCTGTTGAGCAAACGAATTTCCGGCGCTCCGGCATCCAACAAGGCGACGATGACCGCGCGGGCGGCACCGCCGGCACCTAAGATGACGGCGGGTCCAGCAGACGCAGAGAAGTCGGCGAAGCCGGCTTTCAAATTTTCCAGAAAACCGAAACCATCGGTATTGAACCCATAAAGCGAGCCGTCTTCACGCACCACCACGGTGTTAACGGCACCGATGCGTTGGGCCAGTGGGTGAACTTCATCAACGCCCGCCAGTGCGGCTTCTTTATGCGGCACGGTGACGTTTGCACCGACAAAACCGTCAATGCGCAAGTTTTTCAACTGTCGAGCAAAATCTTCTGGCGGGACGGGAATGCGAACATACTCGCCATCAATCCCATATTGACGAAGCCAAAAGCCATGTACCCGCGGCGATAAAGAATGGTCAACGGGCCAACCAATGACGCCGGCTCGGCGAAAGGACGATTGGGTGGTGTGGGGTGTTTCAGTCATAAGCGCAGTATAAGGATATCCGTGCCCAGTCGGCATACGGAAAATGAATTCATAAACGAACTTTTGTGATCAATCGAGCGCGCCGATTTGCAAATTCAACTCGCTCCACGACATAAATAATGCGTGGCCAGCCTCCTTTATCTCATTCAGGCATTCTTGAATGTCATCGAGGTTGCCCTGGACTTTTCGCATCCAGGCCTTGGCGGCGATGGCATGAAGTTCCTTGTGCAGTTCTTTTACTTTTTTGAATTCCGCCAGACCTTCAAACGCCAATCCGTCACCATACAGCCATTGGCCAATGACACATGCGTCATCGTGAACGATTTCGCGTTCATGAAAATCGTCTAGAGAGTCCTGAAGCGCGGCAGTTAACCGATCCAACCATTTATGATGCTGTTCGACGGCTTCGTGAAAATGCAAGATCGCCAAAACGGTGCCCCCCCACCATTAATACACATACGTACTGTGCTTTCGGCACCCTAAAGGTTCCATTTGCGGGAAGGTCAAACGAAATAATAGCGCTTCATAAAAAATATTCTACCTATTAGAGAGTCAGGGCACCCTTGTGGCGTAGAAAGTTCAACAATGCGATCAACGGCATTCCCAACACGGTAAAAAAGTCGCCTTCGATACTTTGAAAAAGTTGCGCACCAAGCCCTTCCAAATGATACGCGCCAACGCTTGAAGTTACGTCCGCACCGACATGGTCCAGATAGTCATGTAAAAAAACATCTGAAAAATCACGCATGCTCAAATCGGCATGGTCGCTGTAGGTCCACAACTCTTGATCGTCGCAAACCACGCTTACGGCTGAAATCAAACGGTGCGTGTGTCCCCGCAACTGCCTGAGCTGCTCGGCGGCAGCTTCGACGCTGCCCGGTTTGTCCAAAATTTCGTCATCCAGCGCCAAAATTTGATCCGAACCGATCACCAAAGCCCCACGATGGCGTAAACTCACGACACGGGCTTTTTCAAAAGCCAACTTTTGCGCCAGACCTTGCGGGGAACCTAGCCAATTTTGCTTGATCGAAGTTTCATCGATATCGGCTGGATCGCAGCAGTGGCGTACACCTGCGTTTGTTAACATGCGTGTTCGTGCGGTACTGGCTGACGCCAATACGATCTCAGGAGGCCGCATCGAGGCGTTCGTTGTACAGATGCAAAATGGTCGCCGCGGTTTCTTCAACCGATTTGCGGCTGACGTCTATCACCGGCCAATTGTGTTCGGCGTACAGGCGCTTGGCCTCACGCATTTCCTGGGCCACCGCATCGGGATCGATATAATCGGTTTCTTCGGTGTGACCCTGCATTTTCAAGCGCTGGCGGCGGATTTGCACCAACCGGCGCGGATCTTTGGTCAGACCGACGATCAATGGTCGACTGGCGCGTAGCGCCTCGTCGGGAAGCGCCATACCCGGCACAATCGGCACATTCGCCGCTTTGATACCGCGATTGGCGAGATAAATACACGTCGGCGTTTTGGTGGTGCGCGACACGCCCATCAACACAACATCGGCATCGTCGATATCGTGCATGGACTGACCGTCATCGTGAGCCAAAACGAAGTGCAGAGCGGCTATCTTGGAAAAATAATCCGCATCCATGACATGCTGGCTGCCGGGACGGTGTTCACGTTCGACACCCAAGTAGTTTCCGAGTTGACCTAGCACCGGATTGAGCAAATCGATACACGGGACTTTGAATTTCTTACATCCATGCACCAGCTTTTCCGTCAAGTCGTCATCGACCAAAGTGAAGATGACAAAGCCCGGGTTGGCCTCGATTTCACTCAGGATTTCATTCACTTGAGCTTGATTGCGGACCATGGTCCAACGTTTTTCGATCACTTTGACGTCGGGAAACTGAACCAAACATGCACGCGCGACCACATCCAGCGTTTCACCGGTGCTGTCGGAAATTTTATGTAAGATCAATGACGTCATGTGAGCCCAAGGCCTTTAAGTCTATCGTGTCGAACGCAGGGCTTTTTCAGCCGGGAAAACATGTGGACAAAATCGCATCGAATGCGAGATTGGCATTTATGCTTGTATAACTTGGTTCTTTTTAGCCTCTTGGCCCTCAGTGTACAACATTCTCCACGACGGCTGGACATCTCATCGTTTGGCACCGGATGCTCAAACCGATCCCCATAATTCACAACTTTCATTTTATCCGTTTTTAGCGCTGTTTTCATGGTTAACAAAATCTTATGCAGAGGCTTTTCACCATCATCGAGATCGGTTGAAAAGGGGCTGTGCATGAAAGCCGGGAAAACTCCGGGGCAAAAAGAAATCCCCGATATCCACGTCACTACAACAACAACATCCTTTTTATTTATCTAAATATATTGTTTGTTAGGGGCACTCGAAAACGGGATAACTCTTCGAAAATCAGGATTGATCAAACGTGACCAAACGCTTCCTTCAGGCTCTTCAAGGCGAAACGCTCAACCCTCCGCCCATGTGGCTCATGCGACAGGCGGGGCGTTATCTGCCCGAATATCGCGAGATCCGCAGCCAAGCGACCAACTTCCTGCATTTTTGTTATACCCCAGATTTGGCCGTTGAAGTGACGTTGCAGCCGTTGCGGCGCTATGCCTTTGACGCAGCGATTTTGTTTTCCGACATTTTGGTGATTCCCGACGCTTTGGGCCAAAAGGTCGAATTTGTGTCCGGACAGGGCCCCCAGCTTGAGCCGATTAAAAACGAAGCTCAGTTGGAAGCGACGCTTGATCTTAGCAATTTACACCAGCATTTGGCGCCGGTTTACGAAACCGTGCGTCGCCTTTCGCAGGAAATTCCCGACACCACCGCCTTGATCGGTTTCGCTGGGGCGCCGTGGACGGTCGCGACTTACATGGTCGAAGGCAAGGGAAGTAAAAATTACGAAGACGTTCGGTCGGTTGCGTACTCCGATCCGGCGTTTTTCCAGCGCTTGATCGACATGTTGGTCGAAAGCACATCGATGTATTTAATCGAACAGGTGCACCGTGGCGCCGAATGTCTGCAGGTGTTTGACAGCTGGGCCGGTGTGTTGTCGGAACAACAGTTTTACAAATGGTCGATCGAACCGATGGCGCGCATCGTCGAGCGGGTCAAAGCCGTGCACCCGAACGTGCCGATCATTGGGTTTCCCCGTGGTGCGGGACCGCTTTACGAAGCCTACATCCGCGAAACCAAGGTCGATGGCATCGGTCTCGATCACACCGTGCCGCTGGAATGGGCGCGCGACGTGCTACAACCTTTGGCGACGGTTCAGGGCACGCTGGACAATCTGTTGTTGGTTGCGGGTGGCGAGCAGATGGAGCGCGAGGTTGCGCGCATCCTTGAAATTTTGGGTCAAGGTCCCTTTATCTTCAATCTCGGCCACGGAATCGTGCCGCAAACCCCGCCGGAACACGTCGAGCGTTTGTGTGCTTTGGTGCGCGGCGAAGCCTAATCAGATTTGGGGATATCCATGAAACGTTTGGCGATCGTTCTCTACAATCTGGGCGGCCCGGATCGGTTGGAGGCGGTGGAACCGTTTCTTTTCAATTTGTTCATGGATCCGGCGATTATCACCGTCCCGCAGCCGTTTCGCTGGATGTTGGCCAAATTGATTTCCAAGCGCCGCGCGCCCCTGGCTCAAGACATCTATAAACACATCGGCGGAAAATCACCGCTGTTGGATTTGACCAATGAACAGGCCCGCGCGTTGGAAACGGCACTTCGCCGTGATTTTTCCGATGTCGACGTTCAGGCTTTCGTGTGCATGCGCTATTGGCATCCGATGAGCGATGCCGTTGCCCAAGAGGTTAAGGCGTTCAATCCCGATCACATCGTAATGCTGCCGCTCTATCCCCAGTATTCCACCACCACCAGTGAAAGCTCGTTTTTGGATTGGGATCGGGCGGCGTCCGCAGTGGGCCTGCGCGTACCCAATCAACGAATTTGCTGTTATCCGACGGAACCTGGTTTGGTCGCGGCACAGACGGAATTGCTGAAGGTAGCGTTGGATAAAGCCCGCGCACTTGCTGGCCAAGGCCCAGTACGGATTTTATTTTCAGCTCACGGATTGCCGAAAAAAATTGTCGACCGAAAGGGCGATCCCTATCCCCAACATGTGCAACAAGGGGCGGAGGCCATTGTTGCAGAGCTGCAAACCCAAGGTGTTGAATTGGATGAGTGGTTGGTCAGTTATCAAAGCCGGGTCGGACCATTGGAATGGATCGGACCTTCGACCGATGACGAAATTCGTCGCGCTGGTCGCGATGGCGTGGCGCTGGTGGTATTGCCGATTGCATTTGTGTCCGAGCATTCCGAAACTCTTGTAGAATTAGATATAGAATACAAACACTTAGCTGATGAAGTGGGTGTGAAGACTTATGTCCGCGTTCCGGCGGTTGCAACCCATGAGGCTTTTATAAAGGGTTTGTCCAACTTAGTTCAAAGCACGCTCGATCAACAGCTGAGCTTGTGTCCCGGCGGATCGACGGCACGGATCTGCGCCAAGGATGCAAAAGCTTGTCCCATGGGCTTGCTCTAAACGCTGGAACGGGTAAACTCCTGGCCAGTGCAAAACAAAGATCAATAAACGACGGCTCAAAGGGTCCATCCATGCTTGAAAACCTGCTGCTTGAAGGTGATGCCTACAACTGGGTCAAGGCGTTGCACGTCATTTCGGTGATTGCCTGGATGGCTGGGTTGCTCTATTTGCCGCGGTTGTACGTATATCACTGCCAGTCGCAAGTGGGATCCAACCAGTCGGAAACGTTCAAAATCATGGAACGGCGCTTGTTGCGCGCAATCATGAACCCGGCAATGATCTGCACGTGGATTTTCGGATTGTGGATGATGTACAGTCTCGACGCCTGGACTGAGGCTTGGGTTCACGCCAAATTGACCTTGGTCGTGTTGATGACCGTCTTTCATATGTTTTTGGCCAAATGGCGTAAAACCTTCGAGCGTGACGACAACCAAAAGCCGGAAAGCTTTTATCGGATTTCCAACGAAGTTCCGACCGTGTTGATGATTGCAATTGTGATTATTGTCATCGTTAAACCGTTTTGAGGCTCTTCAACACCTTTATTGCTCACAACAAATCGGCTTTGACTTCAATTCCAGCTTCGGGTATTGATGTTCGTGTATTTCAAGCGGCTCGCACTTTTGATTCACTGTAAGTGGACTTAAGTTTTTATAAGTAGCCGCCACCCCGTCTGAATACACCATCCCACCTCCACCAGACGTCTTTCCAATTTTTTCCTTTTTGCCGCGTGGCTCTCCGCCAACTTTATCCGGCCTCATCTTTCCCTTTCACGATCCAAAGACAGGTTCAGACATGAATCTCAAAGAACTCAAACAGAAATCACCCGCAGACCTGCTCGCTTTCGCCGAAAAGCTGGAAATTGAAAATGCCAGTTCGTTGCGCAAGCAAGACATCATGTTCGCCATTCTCAAGCGACTGGCTGAACAAGGCACATCCATTTACGGCGAAGGTGTGTTGGAAGTCTTGCAGGACGGTTTTGGATTTCTGCGTAGCCCCGAAGCCAACTATCTGCCGGGCCCCGACGACATTTACGTTTCGCCCAGCCAGGTGCGGCGTTTCGGGTTGCGCACCGGCGACACCGTGGAAGGCGAAATTCGCAGCCCCAAGGATGGCGAGCGGTATTTTGCGCTGTTGAAAGTCAACACCATCAACTTCGAAGATCCCGGCGCGGTGCGCCATCGCATCAATTTCGACAACCTCACGCCGCTCTATCCCGACGAGCGCCTGACCATGGAAGTCGAAAACCCCGAAAGCAAAGACTACACCGGGCGTATCATGGATTTGATCACGCCGATCGGTAAGGGTCAGCGCGCCCTGGTGGTGGCCCCGCCGCGCACCGGTAAGACGGTGATGCTGCAAAACATCGCTCATGCGCTTGCGGCCAACCATCCCGAAAGCTATCTAATCGTTCTGTTGATTGACGAACGCCCCGAAGAAGTCACCGACATGGCTCGTTCGGTCAAAGGCGAAGTCATCAGCTCGACCTTCGACGAGCCCGCCGCACGTCACGTGCAGGTCGCGGAAATGGTCATTCAAAAGGCCAAGCGTCTGGTCGAACACAAACGCGACGTGATCATCTTGTTGGATTCCATCACCCGTCTGGCGCGTGCCTACAACACCGTGGTGCCAAGCTCCGGCAAAGTGTTGACCGGTGGTGTCGACGCGAACGCGCTGCAACGTCCCAAGCGTTTCTTCGGTGCGGCGCGTAACGTCGAAGAGGGCGGCTCGATGACCATCATCGCCACCGCGTTGATCGATACCGGCTCGCGCATGGACGAAGTGATTTTCGAAGAGTTCAAGGGTACGGGTAACTCGGAAATCATTTTGGACCGCAAAGTCAGCGACAAGCGCATCTTCCCAGCGATCGACATCACCAAGTCGGGCACGCGTAAGGAAGAGTTGCTGGTCGACAAGGGCACGCTGTCGAAAATGTGGGTGTTGCGTCGCATCCTCATGCCGATGGGTGTCACCGACGCGATGGAATTCCTCATGGGCAAGATGCGCGAAACCAAAAACAACAATGATTTCTTCGACACCATGAACACCTAAACTTGGTTTCATCCGAAAAAAGCCCCGGCTCTCGATGAAGAGGGCCGGGGCTTTTTCGTCGGTGATGACGTTATGGGATCAAAACCGTGGAACCTGTGGTTTTACGCGCTTCCAAATCCGTGTGCGCCTGGGCCACGTCGGCGAGCGGATATTCCTGATTGATCTCGATTTTGACGATGCCCGATGTCACAACGTCGAAAAGTTCATCGGCCATGGCGACCAGGTTTTCGCGTTCGGCAATGTAATCGAACAACGTCGGCCGGGTTACGTAGAGCGAACCCATTTTGCCGAGCAACGCCGGCTGGAACGGTTCCACCGGACCGGACGCGTTGCCATACGTCACCATGGTGCCGCGTTTTTTCAAGCAGCCCAGGCTGTCCATGAAGGTGTCTTTGCCGATGGAATCGTAAACCACGTTGACGCCGCGCCCGTCGGTGAGATCCATAAGCCGGTCTTTGAAGCTTTCTTCACGGTACAAAATGGTGTGGTCGCAACCATGCGCCTTGGCCAAATCGGCTTTGGCTGCGCTGCCGACGGTGCCGATCACGGTGGCGCCCAAATGTTTGGCCCACTGACAAACGATCAAGCCAACGCCGCCCGCCGCGGCGTGCATCAAAATGGTGTCTCCAGCCTCGACCCGATACGTCTGGCGCAACAGATACTGTGCGGTCAGGCCCTGCAACATCATCGCCGCAGCGGTTTTGTCGCCGATGGCGTCGGGTAGCTTGACCACGCGGTTGGCCGCGATGGTGCGCATCTGGGCATAAGATCCCGGCGGTTGTGCCGCATAGGCGACGCGATCACCGACTTGCAGATCCGCGACGCCGTCGCCGATGGCGTCGACCACGCCCGCGCCCTCCATGCCGATGGTGACGGGGAAATCGGCCAAGGGGTAAAGTCCGGTGCGCATATAGACGTCGATGAAGTTCAAACCGATGGCGGTATGGCGGATGCGGATTTCACCGGCTGCCGGATCGTTGACCGTGATGTCTTCGTACTTCAGCACGTCGGGTCCGCCGTAAGCGTGCAGACGAACGGCTTTGCATGTGGTGGCCGAGCTCATGTGGGAGGTCTCCTAAAGGTAGCCTTCAAGGCGCAACAGTTGGGTTTTGGTATCCAGTCCGCCGTCACCGGTGTAACCGCCGAGCGTGCTTTGCCCGACCACGCGGTGACAGGGAATGAGAATGGGTATGGGGTTGGCGCCGCAGGCATTGCCCACCGCGCGTGGCGATGAATTCAAGGATTTGGCGATCTCGCCGTAGGTTTTCACCTTGCCGGGTTTGATCTTTTGCATCTCTTTCCACACTCGGCGTTGAAATTCGGTGCCGCCGGGATCAAGCGGCAGTGTTTTGAAGTTCTCATCGCCGCTGCGAAAGTAGTCCCGCAGGGCTTCGGCCGCCTGGCTGAGCACGGGATTTTTGCTGGTGCGTGGGGTATCGAGCCCTTGACCCCAATCGAGCGCGACGATTTGCCCGCCGTCCTCGAACAAGGTGAGCTCACCGACCGGTGTCTTGATGCAAAGCGTTTCCATGGCGTGGACTTTACAGCCCCTTGAGCTGGGCGATCAAGGCATGCTCGTCGATGACCGGGGCAGAGCACGTTCCCGCCCGGCATACATAGGCGGCGGCCCTGCCGTCGACAGGTGTTTTTCCATGCGCGGGATGTCCCGGGGCA
This sequence comes from Magnetovibrio sp., assembly GCF_036568125.1. Lineage (NCBI taxonomy): Bacteria > Pseudomonadati > Pseudomonadota > Alphaproteobacteria > Rhodospirillales > Magnetovibrionaceae > Magnetovibrio > Magnetovibrio sp. Next base: position 106,082 of record NZ_DATCTF010000004.1, on the reverse strand, counting down.
TAGGTATTGTCCGGATCGGTGCGAATCAGCACGTGCAGGGTGCTGGGTGCGCCGAACGCAGCCTCGATCAACGCAGTGGCGTTGCCGTTGATTCCGGCGACGACGACTTGAGCGCCTTCGCTGAGCAGTTCGAAGGCGTTCAACAAAGTTGGCATGTTGGCGACCGCGTTGGCGTTTTCAGCCGGGAAGGCATGGATTACGTTTTCGGCGCGCACGCGATAATCGTTTTCACCTGTTATCAGATAAAGCCGCGCCAAAACATCGGCCATGGTTCCGTTGCCGCTGGGAACGGCGTTGTCGGCGCACAACCGTGTGCGGGTGATGACATCGGTGACGTCACGCGCGCTCAAACAAAAGCCGCCATCGTCAGCGCACCAGAACAGTGTGTTGGCTTGGTGAACCCAGGCCTCGCATTGCGCAAGGTATGTATCTTCGCCGGTGGCTTCATAAAGATGTAGTGCGGCGCGGCTCATGTGCGCGACGTCGTCTAGCACGGCATTGTGGCGCGCCGCGCCTTGTGCCCAACTGCGCCTCAGGCGTCCATCTTGAACCATGTGTTTGGAGACGAAGGCGAAGGCGGTCTTCGCCACGTCGATCCAATCGGCACGTTTGAACACAGAGCCGGCTTTGGTCAGCGCCTGGATCATCAAACCGTTGAGATCTGCGAGCACCTTGTCGTCACGCCCGGGCCTGGGGCGTTGATTGCGGACGTCGAACAAAAGTGTGCGAGCCGATCCCAGCATGTCTTCGATCGCCGGATCGGCGGGGTAGGGTTTTAGGCGTGCGATCACGTTTGCGCCGGGGCCGCCTTCGGACCAATTGCCGCGCTGCGTGATGGAATAGGTCTGTTTGAACAGCGGCGCCATATCGGTGAGCAGGCGGTCGATTTCGTCTTGGGTCCAGACATAAAAGCGCCCTTCTTCGTTATGCCCATCGTCGTTGAGCGTGTCGGCGTCGAGCGCGGAGGCGAAACCGAACAGACCCCCGCCGTCTTCGACTTTCATCTCGCGCAGAACCCAGTCGATGGTTTCGCGAATGCGGGTTTCGTACAGCGGTGAACGAGTTTCTTTCCACACGTCGGCCATCAGACTGATCAGCTGGGCATTGTCGTAAAGCATCTTTTCAAAATGCGGCACCAGCCATTTTTCGTCGGTGGAGTAGCGGGCGAAGCCGCCGCCGATGTGATCGAAAATGCCGCCCTGGCACATGTGGTCGAGGCTGTTGGTCACCGCGTCGCGATAGAGTTCCAGACCGGTGCGGCGCCACGCCCGCCACAGCAGATGTAACATCGGCGCCTGGGGGAACTTCGGCGCGCCGCGAAAGCCGCCCAAGGCCGGATCGATCATGCGCAAGGCGCCGTCGGCGACCTCGTCGACCGTTGCCATATCCAGCTCTTTGCCTGTGCGTGAGGTCGACAGTGCTTCGAGCGCCTCGCGGATGACGGCGACGTTGCTGATCACTTGTTTCGAATTGTCGTTCCAGGCCCCGGCGATGCCTTCTAGCACCTGCATAAATCCAGGCCGTCCATACCGTTCTTCGGGGGGGAAGTAGGTGCCGCCCCAAAACGGGTCGCCGTCGGGGGTCAAAAACATCGTCAAGGGCCACCCGCCCGGCTGGCGCATGAGATTGAGCGCGGACTGATAAATGACGTCCAGGTCGGGGCGTTCTTCCCGATCGACCTTGACGTTGATGAACAGATCGTTCATGCGCTTGGCGATTTCGGGATTTTCAAAGCTCTCGTGAGCCATGACGTGGCACCAATGGCACGACGAATACCCAATCGACAGCAAGATCGGTTTGCCGGTGGCGAGCGCTGCCTGTAATGCCTCTTCGCCCCAAGGGTACCAGTCGACGGGATTGTCCTGATGTTGCAGCAGGTAGGGGCTGGACTCGTTGGCCAGTCTATTCTTGGGCATGATTGATCGCCTTATGTATTGCGAATTTGAATATGAATTCACCATGCAATCGTGGCACCGTTGCACAACGGTACCTGCTTGCTTACTTTGTGTGAGCAAAGCCATGTTACAACCCTTAAAACGCGGGATAACTTTCCTCCGCCACCATCGAGAACCGATTTATGACCGATCCACGCCCTTACTATCGTCTGCATATTTTTTGCTGCACCAATGAGCGGCCTGCAAAACATCCGCGCGGATCGTGCGCGGCGTTGGGCTCGGTAAAGCTGCGCGATTATATGAAAGCGCGCGCCAAAGAGCTTGGTCTTGAAGGTGTGCGTGTCAATTCCGCGGGCTGCTTGGACCGGTGCGAACTGGGTCCGGCGGTCGTGGTGTACCCGGAAGGGATCTGGTATTCGATCAAGACATTCGAAGATGTCGACGAAATCCTTATCGACCACATCGAAAAGGGTGGCCGTGTGGATCGCCTGATGCTTCAGCCCGATCAATAAACATAGCAGACAATCTATTTTAACCGCTTGGGATGTCTACGATGACAGGTGACACCATTTACGCACTGGCCAGCGGTACCGGCCGTTCCGGCGTTGCGGTGATCCGCATTTCCGGTGCCGATGCCGGTGCGGCTTTGTGTGCGTTGAGCGGCCGCGACCTGCCTCAGCCGCGTCTGGCCAAACTGGTTCGGCTGCGCGATCCTGGTGATGGGGCGGTGCTGGACGATGCGTTGGTGTTGTGGTTTGCCGCACCAGGCAGCTTCACCGGCGAAGACGTGGTCGAGCTGCACGTGCATGGCGGCCCTGCGGTGGTCGACGGTGTGTTGGCGGCGCTGTCAAGGGTTCAAGGTTTGCGCCTGGCGGAGGCCGGCGAGTTTACCCGCCGCGCGTTTGAAAATGCCAAACTCGATCTCACCCAAGTCGAAGGTCTGGCTGATTTGATCGAGGCCGAAACCGAGGCTCAGAAGAAGCAGGCCCTGCGCCAGTCCGAAGGAGAACTGGGCCGCCTATACGACGGCTGGCGCAATGAATTGGTGCGTGCCTTGGCGCACTTTGAGGCCGAGCTTGATTTTAGCGACGAAGAACTACCCGAGCATTTGCACGCGGCGGTTATGGATCGCGTGCGCGAACTTCACACTCAGTTGTTGGCTCACTTACGCGATGGTCGCAAAGGGGAGCGATTGCGCGAAGGGGTGCGGTTGGCAATCATCGGCCCCCCCAACGCCGGCAAGTCGTCGCTGATGAACGCACTGGCCCGGCGTGATGCGGCGATCGTTTCTGATATTGCCGGGACCACCCGTGATGTGGTTGAGGTCCATTTGAACCTATCAGGCTATCCGCTGCTGGTCGCCGATACGGCGGGGCTCCGTGAAACGGGCGACGCGATCGAACAAGAAGGCGTGCGCCGCGCGCGTTTGTGGGCGGAGGGCGCTGATATTAAATTGGCGGTTTTCGATGCCTTGACCTTGCCGGCCCTCGATCCCACCACGCGTGATCTGTTGGAGAGCGATACGTTGGTTGCGATCAACAAGGCCGAGGTCGCCGCCGTGCCTATCCCCGATACCATCGATGGCCATCCCGTTTGGCCGCTGTCGGTTAAGACAGGGCAGGGGCTTGATGAATTATTGACGCGCCTGGCTGAACTGGTCTCGGTACGATGTCGCGTAAGCACCGATGGTCCCGCGCCGACGCGGGCGCGGCATCGTGAAGCCCTAGTACGTACGGCTGATGCGCTGGAGCGGTTTTTGGTTCGCGACAATGCCCAGCACATTGGGGCTGAATTGGAAGCAGAGGACTTGCGCCTAGCAGCACGTGAGCTGGGGCGCATTACGGGTCGGGTTGATGTGGAAGATTTGCTCGATGTTATTTTTCGCGATTTTTGCATCGGTAAGTGAGTTCCGGTCATACGCTTGAGCGCTGCTTTTATCAGTGCTGTTTCTATGCCGCAATGTTTCACGTGAAACATTCCGCACGCGTGGTTTCACTGCGGGTTTGACTTGACCACCGCGCGCACCTAAGTTCCGCCCCATGAGTGATCGAGATGACATGACCTTTGACGTCGCCGTAATCGGTGGCGGGCACGCCGGCGCGGAAGCGGCGGCGGCTTCTGCGCGCATGGGTGCAAAAACCGTTTTGATCACCCACCGCCTCGACACCATCGGTGAAATGTCGTGCAACCCGGCCATTGGCGGATTGGCGAAAGGTCAGTTGGTCAAGGAGGTCGATGCGCTGGACGGCATCATGGGTCGTGCGGCGGACCGCGGCGGCATTCAGTTTCGCATGCTCAATCGCTCCAAGGGTCCGGCGGTGCGCGGACCGCGCGCCCAGGCCGACCGCAAACTGTATCGTCAGGCCGTTCAGGACTTGTTGAACGAACAAGATAACCTCACCGTGCGTGAGGCCTCGGTCGAAGACATCCTATTGGACGCCGCACACGCGGTGCGCGGGGTCAAGCTGGCGGATGGAGAGACCCTTATCGCCGGTGCGGTGGTTTTGACCACGGGAACTTTTTTGCGCGGCTTGATCCATCTTGGTCCAGAAACTTTTCCCGCTGGCCGTGTCGGTGATCCGCGCGCGGTGGGGCTGGCATATACATTGCGGCGCCTGGGCTTCGCCATGGGCCGGTTGAAGACCGGCACGCCGCCGCGCTTGGATGGCAACACCATCGATTGGTCGAGCCTGCAACCCCAGCCCGGTGATCCGGATCCCGAACCGTTTTCGTTTATGACAAAGGCGATCACCCAGCGCCAAATTGATTGCTACATCACCAACACGACATCGCAGGGTCATGCTCTCATTCGGGCCAATCTGGACCGCAGTCCGATGTATTCGGGTCAGATTGAAAGCACGGGGCCGCGCTACTGTCCCTCGATTGAGGACAAGGTCGTTCGGTTTTCTGATCGCGACAGTCATCAGATCTTTCTTGAACCGGAAGGTTATGACGATCCGACGGTGTATCCCAATGGCATTTCAACCTCGTTGCCGCGGGACGTTCAGTTGGCACTGCTCAAAACCATACCGGGTTTGGAAAACACCCGCATGCTTCAGCCAGGCTATGCGATCGAATACGATTTTGTCGATCCGCGTGAATTGAACCCGTCGCTAGAAACACGCCGGGCACCGGGACTTTTCTTGGCCGGTCAAATCAATGGCACCACGGGTTATGAAGAAGCGGCCGCACAAGGCCTGATGGCTGGCATCAACGCGGCACTCAAAGTCGGGCAGGGGGGTGAGCACTTTGTCCTTGATCGATCAGAAGCATACATCGGCGTGATGATCGACGATCTGGTGACGCTGGGCACCCAAGAGCCTTATCGCATGTTCACGTCGCGCGCCGAGTATCGACTGCGCCTGCGTGCAGACAACGCGGATCGACGGCTGACCGAGCGCGGTATAGCAGTGGGATGTGTGGGTTCACCTCGATCTCAAGCATTTAAGGAAAAGGATCAGCAAATTCGTTCGGCGCTGGACCTGATCGAAATGCTCTCCGCAACCCCGGTCGAGCTTGCCAAGTTTGGCCTAAAGGTCAATCAAGATGGCCAGCGGCGTAGCGCCAAGCAGATGCTGTCCTATCCTGAGGTCACCTGGGATCAGCTTGAACACATTTGGCCCCAAATGGCTGAAGTTGAGGCAAAAGCCAAGGAACAAGCTGAGATCGAGGCTCAATACAGCGTTTATTTAGATCGGCAAGACGCAGATGTGTTGGCCTTTCGTAAAGATGAGGCCTTGGCGCTTCCTTCAGATCTGGATTATGACGCGATCAGCGGTCTGTCCAACGAGGTCCGTGCCAAACTCAAAATTGTTCGACCGGCAACTTTGGGTCAGGCGTCACGCATTTCCGGCGTCACACCGTCAGCGCTGACATTGTTATTATCGTTCGTCCGCCGCACCAAACAACGTAAATCCGCTTAAGTATTTATTTGGGAAAAAGCGGCACAATGTTTCACGTGAAACATTGCCCCATCGAAAGGTCTTCACATGAATGAGGTCGGCAACCCCGCGGTCAGAAGCGCAGCGGAGTTTCAGGCTGCAATAGGAGCATCGGACGATGCGCTGGCGCGGCTGAAAATTTACGCCGAGTTGTTGGTGAAGTGGCAGGCCAAAATCAATCTGGTTGGGCCTGACACGCTGCCCGATTTGTGGCAACGACACATGTTGGACAGCGCACAAATCGCTGTTTTGGTACCGCAGGGTAAAAAAGTTGTGGATTTCGGTAGTGGGGCGGGATTTCCCGGTTTGGTGCTAGCGTGTTTGGATCCGACCCTGGATGTTCATTTGGTCGAAAGTGACCAGCGCAAATGTGCGTTTCTGCGCGAGGTCAACCGGGCTGCGGGCTGCGGGGCTACGGTGCACAACGATCGCATTGAAAATCTCGCTCCCCTGAATGCCGACGTGGTGACGTCGCGCGCTTTGGCTTCGTTGGATAAACTTTTGGCGTTCGCCGAGATGCACAGTTTATCCACAGGGATATACCTGTTTCTCAAGGGTAAACGCTGGTCCGAGGAATTGACCGAGGCTGAAAAAACCTGGAAGATGCGCGTCATTCATCACCCCAGTCGGACCGATCCGGCGGGCATGATCCTTGAGATGAAAGAGTGCATCCGACGTCATGAGCATCTGGAATAAAATGCCCAAGAAAAACATGGGCGGCACCATAGGGGATATCATCAACATGCCCGAGCCGGAAAAAGGCCCACGCATCATCGCTGTCGCCAATCAGAAGGGCGGAGTGGGGAAAACCACCACGGCCATCAATTTGGCCACCGCATTGGCGGCGGTAAAGCAACGCGTGCTGATCATCGATCTCGACCCGCAAGGCAACGCCTCGACCGGTTTGGGCGTTGACCGCAAAAACCGTCGCCTGGATACGTATCGCATGTTGATCGGCGGGGTGCGTCTGAGCGATGCGGTCCAGCATTCCAGTGTGCCGGGGCTCGATATCGTGCCGGCGGGCATGGATTTGTCCGGTGCGGAGCTGGAATTGGTTGGCATGGATGACCGCGAGCACCAGCTGCAAAAGGCCATTGGCGATGGCGCGCAAGACTATGATTATGTCTTGATCGACTGCCCGCCCGCTTTGGGTCTACTGACCTTGAATGCGATGGTCGCATCACAGGCGATTTTGGTCCCGCTGCAATGCGAGTTTTTCGCGCTTGAAGGTTTGAGCCATTTGCTCAAAACCGTCGAACGGGTGAAAAACGTGTTCAATCCGGACCTGGAAATCCAGGGTATCGTACTGACCATGTTTGACAAGCGAAACAAACTATCCGATCAGGTTGCAGCGGACGTGCGCGAGTATTTCGGCGACAAGGTCTATAAAACGGTCATCCCCCGCAACGTACGCGTTTCCGAAGCGCCGTCGCACGGTCGTCCGGTGCTGATGTACGACATGAAATGCGCGGGATCTCAGGCTTACCTGCACTTGGCGGGCGAGGTTCTGCGCCGCGAAGGTCACGTCCGCGTTTAACGCAATATTTAATACAAGACGATCACATTGCGCATGCTTAAGGAAGAGAAGATGGCTGAGAAAAAATTAGGCATGGGCCTGTCCGCCTTGCTGGGACAAGATGAAGCCGATTTTTCGGAAATTCACAGCGGCGAGGGCGCCAAACATATTGCGGTGTCGCATTTGCATCCGGGCAAATATCAGCCGCGCCACAATTTCGGTGATGATCAGCTGCGCGATCTGTCGGAATCCATCCGCGAAAAGGGTGTGTTGCAACCGCTGCTGGTTCGCCCCCATCCTCAGCACGTTGGCGAGTTTGAAATCATCGCCGGCGAACGCCGTTGGCGTGCGGCGCAAATGGCCCAGGTACACGAAGTCCCGGTTATCATCCGCGATTTCGATGACAAAGAAACCCTGGAAGTCGCCTTGGTGGAAAACTTGCAACGCCAAGATCTGTCTGCGCTGGAAGAGGCCGACGGCTATCACCGTTTGATGCATGAATTCAACCACACCCAAGAACAATTGGCGCGCGCCTTGGGCAAAAGCCGCTCGCACGTAGCCAACACTTTGCGTCTGTTGACGTTACCGGGCGAGGTGAAAGATCTGCTTGAAGCTGGGGATCTTTCGGCCGGCCATGCGCGCTGTCTGGTTGGCGTTTCCGGCGCGGCGGATCTCGCCAAAGAGGTGGTGCGCAAGGGCCTCAATGTGCGTCAGACCGAACATCTGGTCAAGGCAGGCGGTGCCGTCGGCGCCAAACCGAAGGCGGCCAAGCCCAGCAAAGACAGCGACACCATTGCCCTGGAACACGACCTCGCCAACCTGCTCGGCCTTAAGGTCGATATCCAAGACAAGGGTGGCCGAGGACAGGTAGTCATCCACTACGAAAGCCTTGAACAGCTGGATGGTATTTTGGCACGCTTGACCCATGGCGGTGGTTCCGACGACGCGTAGAACTGCTAATTTCTTGCCAATCCGAAACATAAAGCACAAAAAATAATCTACATAAGCGGTTGATGGTGACTATCTCTTTGATATTACGCGATGATATCGCCTGGCATTTTTGTGCAATTCATATATCGTAGTGAGACATTGAGGCCGATTGATGTCTCATTATGAATTGTAGTTTGCACAATTAATCTATAGATAGGCTATCTTATTGTTTTTCAATTTTTTTATGAAGTCGGTGGATTCAGGAACGGCGTTGGCCGGCTTTCGCCGCCTGCGCTATCGTCAACATGGCACGTCCGCAAATCGCATCCGCCGGTAAGCCGGTCGTTTTGCAATCAATTTCCGCTTGAGTGAGAATCTCGAAGGCGCGCGATAATTTTTGTTCTGGCCATAGGCCCAATTGCGCGCGAAATGCATCGGCAAGTTTAAAAATGATCGGCGGGCGAAGGGATTTCGTCGCTTGATCGGCAGTGTGTCCCCGCGCCATATGGCCTCGGGCCATATGAAGGCGCTGAAAGTGACGTTCGGCCGCACGCACGAGCTGAACCGCATTGACGCCTTCCGACAACACGCGATTCAGGGATGATTCCAACTTTGCGGTATCGCCACTTGCGGCGCTGTAGATGACGTCGTCAATGCCGCTGGCCGCCGTGTCGCCGATGGCGGCGCGCACATCGTCTTCATGGATCTGACCGGGTCCGCCCATGTAAAGCGCCAGTTTTTCCAGCTCACCGCGCGTGACCGAGCGGTCGGAACCGAGATTTTGAACCAATAAAGACATGGCGTTGCGATCGGCAGTGAGTTCAAAACGATTGAGCGTTTCACGTATCACATCAGGCAGAGAGCGCAGGTCGTCGGCATAACAGGGAATACAGGCGGCGTTTTTTGCGCTCTCGAAGAGTTTTCGTAAAGTGGAGCGTGGATTTAAATCGCCAGCGTCAATCACCACCAGGGCCTCGACTGGGGTGTCGAGCTGCAGAAATGATTTGCATGCCGCCGTGCAGGAATCAGCCGCCTGACGAACGCGAACGATACGTGATCCGCCACCAAACGACATGGATGCGGCCTCATCGGGCAAACGTGCGGGATCGTTTTTGAGATCAGCGCCGTTCAGTTCGACCACGCGAAACGGATCGTTGAGGTCGTCGACTACGGTTTTGGCCAAACGCTGAGCGCGCTCGCGAACCAAACCTTCATCGGGACCAAAAACCAAGATCGCGCGCGCCGTAGGATCGGGAGTGCGCAGAAAACCTTCGATCTTAGCCCCGGAAATTTTCACGGACGAACGGTTCCCGACTTCAATGGCGGCTGATTTTGCCCAGGGCCTTGGAAATAAATGGCCAAACGGGTGCGCAAAGTGTCGGCGACATCCTGAATGGCGCGGTTGCGCGAATCATCCTTAGCCGCCTTGGTGGCGAAGTCGGATGCCAGAATGTTGTAACTGGCGACGGATTTGACGGAACCGGAAGTAAGCGTGGCATGATCAGCGCGGCGCGTGAGAAGATAGTTGGCGGACAAGGTCAAATTTGCGCGGGTGGCGAAGGCATTGCGCTCGACCGCTAACGTAGTGACGGATTCATCAAGTGTGATGACGACGTCATAGGCATGGCTCGACTTGGCACCACGTGGGCTGAGCCGACGCGTCAGTGCCGTGCGCATCATCTGACCTACACGATCAGGGATCGGTTTGACATTGACGCTTTCTAAATGCTGTTGCGCCGCCGGTGCCGAGGTGTTTTGGCCGTAAAGGGGGCGATAACCGCATGCGCTCAGCGCAAGTCCAGCAACAAGCAAGATTGCTGGAGTCGATGTGCGAAATATCTGAGGGTTAAACAACAATGTTCACAATCCTGTTAGGGACGACGATCACTTTTCGTGGTGATTTACCGTCCATGGCGGCGAGGGCCGTGTCTAAGGTCAGGGCAGCGGCTTCGGCATCTGCACTGGGACAATCCTTGGCCAACTCGATGGTGCCGCGCATTTTGCCGTTGACCTGAACCGCGACGGTCACGGTGTCGTCAACCAGAAGGGACTGATCGACGACCGGCCATTCTTCATTGGCGATGAGGTCGGAAAAGCCCAGTCGTTTCCATAATTCTTCGGCTAGGTGCGGCATCATTGGATTGATCAATTTGGCGATGAATTCGAACGCCTCGCGCCGTACCCAGTTCGCTGCGGGGGTATCATTATCAAAGCCTTCGAGCGTATTGGTTAATTCACGAATGCGCGCAACGGCTTTGTTAAAATGGAAATTGTTGAGATCCTGGCTTACGGCGTGGGCGGTTTTGTGCACCAGGCTACGTATCGTAAGCGCAGGACCATCAAGTTCTGCAGGACACACAGTGCCAATATCTGCGATCTTGCTGGCGCCGCCGTCAACCAAACGCCATACGCGGCCGACATATCGCCAAGCACCCTCGACTCCGGCATCGGTCCAGTCCAGGTCGCGGTCTGGCGGGCTGTCGGACAGCATGAACAGCCGCGCGGTGTCCGCGCCGTACGTGCCAATAATCAATTCCGGATCGACAACGTTTTTCTTGGACTTGGACATCTTTTCAGATCGACCCACAGTCACAGTGCTTGAGTCGAGTGCTTGCGCTTCTTCGGGTGTCAACCATTGACCGGTTTGATCTTTATAGGTTTCGTGGCAAATCATGCCTTGTGTCATCAAGCCGGCGAACGGTTCCTTGATATCAAGATATCCGCAGTCCTTGAGCGCACGGGTGAAAAAACGTGAATACAACAGATGGAGTACGGCATGCTCGACACCGCCGATGTATTGGTCCACGGGCAGCCAGTATTCGACGGCACTTTTGCTAAAAGCTTGATCCGATTTCGGGTCGGTGAAACGGGCGTAATACCAAGACGATTCAAAAAAAGTATCGAACGTATCGGTTTCACGAACCGCAGGCTTGCCGCAACTGGGGCAATCAACGTGCTTCCAGGTCGGATGGTGATCGAGCGGGTTGCCGGCATCACCCAGGGTTACGTCATCTGGCAACTCGACCGGTAACTGATCTTCGGGCACGGGAACGGTGCCGCAATCGGCGCAATGAATCACGGGGATCGGGCAACCCCAATAGCGTTGGCGTGAAATGCCCCAATCGCGTAAACGGAATTGAACCGTGCCTTTACCCCGGCCCATATCCTCGAGTTTACGAATGACTGTCGATTTGGCCGTGTTGACATCGAGACCATTGAGAAAATCGGAATTCACCGCAACGCCATCATCGGTGACGGCATCGGTAGAATTGGCGGCAAAATCGGCAAGCCAGTCGGCCTCTTGGTCCGTACCGGCAATGTCCTTGGGTGCCACCACGGGGATCACCGGCAAACCGTATTTTCGGGCAAAGTCCATATCGCGCTGATCATGAGCGGGACAGGCAAAAATCGCCCCGGTGCCATATTCCATGAGGACGAAGTTGGCCACGTAGATGGGCAGGGTATGGCCGTCGATAAATGGATGTTTGACGCTTAGGGGTGTTTTGAAACCCTTTTTCTCGGCACTTTCGATCGCCGCTTCCGAGGTGCCGAGCGCGTTGCAGTCTTTAATAAAGGCATCCAATTCGGGATCGGTTTGCGCCAATTTAAGCGCAACAGGATGATTTGCGGCGATAGCCATGAACGATGCACCGAACAGGGTGTCGGGCCGGGTGGTGTAGATTTCGAGGGTTTCGTCACAATCGGTGCGTTCGAAAAAGACCCGTGCACCCTCGGATCGGCCGATCCAATTTTCCTGCATGATGCGGACCTTTTCAGGCCAGCGATCAAGGGTTTTGAGCTCTTGCAACAGATCGTCGCCGTACTGGGTGACTTTGAGGAACCATTGCGACAGCTGTTTTTTGACCACAGGCGCGCCGGAGCGCCATCCCTTGCCGTCGATGACCTGCTCGTTGGCCAGCACGGTATTTTCAACCGGGTCCCAGTTGACCCAGGATTCCTTCTTATAAGCCAGGCCGGCCTTGAGGAAATCCAAGAACATTTTTTGTTCGTGTTTGTAATATTCCGGCGTGCACGTGGCGATCTCGCGGTCCCAATCATAGGACAAGCCCATGGTTTTGAGCTGCGCCTTCATGGTCGCGATGTTGTGATGGGTCCACTTAGCGGGGTGAGTTTTGTTTTGGATCGCGGCGTTTTCAGCTGGCAACCCAAATGCATCCCAGCCCATGGGGTGCAAGACATTAAAGCCTTGCGCGCGCTTAAACCGCGCCACAACGTCGCCCAGCGTATAGTTACGCACATGGCCCATGTGAATTCGACCCGAAGGATAAGGAAACATTTCGAGGACATAGTACTTTTCGCGGGTGGGGTCTTCGATGACCTTGAATGTACCCTGGTCTTCCCAGGCCTTTTGCCACTTGGCTTCGGTTTCTTTGAAGTTGTAGCGCGACATGGGCGTACGGAGTCCTACTTAACGTGTTGTCGAGTTGATGAGATAAACTGAGACGACAGCCGCTCGATCAGTTTTGCTGAAGGCGTGTTTCGTTGCGCAATTGCCGCGCACGCGTGAGGATGGCATCTTCCAATTTACGGTCAGCGCCTTCTTCCACGGCAGCATCCCGCCAATTGCCTGCGCCATCGTCGACCTGGCGGAAAACGGAAACACGAATGCCATCGGCGCGCAAAGCGCGGCCCAGCACATAGACATTTAGTTTAAAACGTTCCATGGGTGTTTCGACCGGGGCGTACCAATCTGTAATGATCACACCGCCAAAGGGATCGGCGCTGGTCACGGGCATAAAGGCGATGGTGTCCAAACTGGCCCGCCAGAGATAGGAGTTGACGCCGATGCCGCCGCTGCCTGCCGTGCCGGGTTTCTTGGCGTCGTTGCCGAATTGAATACCGCCTTCGCCGAACAGGGTATTGCGCGGGTTGGTTTCTTCATATTGTTTGCCGATTTCACCGACCTGTTTTTTGCGTGGGGTCAAGACTTTACCGCCCTCACATGCACTCAGCGCAATTGAAAGCAGGGCCGTTGAGATGACCGCTAAATGAAAGGTGGTCTTTTTCATATTGTCCATATTCTCCGCAGGCAAAAATATACATGGGCAGTAGCCAAGGGCAACTATACTAACAGTCGTCGCCGCTACGTATCCCATGCACTGTGCATCATCAAGAGGCGAAACAGTCGCCCAATAATACGCGGCTTAGCGTTTGGAGCAACGGGCGAAGTGCGCATCGGTATAGATTTCGCACTCAATTGCAAACATCAGCATAAGACACATGATAATATCGGGCGCGCGCAGGGTTTATATGATGTGTGGCGCAAGGTGTAGCGTGCATGTCACAGAACTGATATAGAATATGGGCCAGTCAAATGGAATTTTAGGTCAGATATTCGAGCGCACAGCTCGTTCTGTTGCATAATTGTCACGCCGACAAACATTTGAAGACATAATGGGTTAGAGTTTCTTGATTTTATGTTCGTAGCAGTACAGCATGCATCATCCATTTGGGGTAAAACGTCTATCGCGACGTGGTGTTTCATGGTTTGTGAACGACCAACACACGAAATAAACGCGATAGGGGAAAAAATCGTATAGGAGAAACCATGAAAAAGATTCTGCTCGGTACCACGGCCGTTATCGCCCTGGGCGCCATGTCCAGCGAAGCTTTCGCTGCTGATAAAATCAAACTGGAACTCGGCGGCTTCATGCGTCACTACGTTGGTCTCACCAACTCTGACGAAGTTGCTTCCACGCGTTCCGACACCTCGCGTGACAAAGACATTTCTCAGTGGTCCAACACCGAGATCTACTTCACCGGCAACACCACCCTCGACAACGGCATCAAAGTTGCCGCTCGCGTCGAAATGGAAGCCGACGGCGCCGTCAGCAAGAACGTTGACCGTTCCTGGTTGACCATCAGCTCCGACGCCATGGGTGCCCTGAGCATCGGTCACCACCCGCACTTCGGTGACGACAACATGGTTCGCGTTCCGAACGCCGGTAACTTCGACTGGGGTGACACGGATCCCTGGGCCGGTGTTGCTACCTCTGCTACCGCTCCGACCGCCGCTTTCGCAACGGTTGCTCCGGACATCTCCGACGCCGGTGGCGACTCCGCTAAGTTGAAGTACACCTCGCCGAACTTCTCCGGCATCACGGTTGGCTTCTCCTACTCGGCTGCTGAAGCTGCTGACGCCTCCAACGCACGTCGCGTTCAAGGTAACACGGCACAAGACGGTTCCACGCTGGGTATCGCTTACTCCGGCGACCTGGGCGGCGCAGCGGTTTCCGCTGACTTGACGCGCATGAACTTCGGTGCAAACGACCAGGACGTGACCCACTTTGGTTTGAACGTCGGCATGGCTGGCTTCACCGTTGGTGGTGGCTACTCCGACTTCAACGACACCCGCACGGGCTCCAACCTGGCTGACGGCGACGCTTGGGAACTCGGCGTTTCCTACGCCACCGGTCCTTACAGCGTTTCCGCTGGCTACATGTCTGCTAAAGACAAAGGCACGGCCGCTGCTGGTAGCGACAAAGACACCAAGTGGAACATCGCTGCGACCTACGACATGGGCGCTGGTGTTGCATTGGCTGCCAACTACTTCCACGCCAAGGCTGACCCGGAAGGCACCGGCACGACCATCGCCACCGGTAAGTCCACGAGCATCAGCGGCTTGATCGCTGGTATCGAAGTCGGCTTCTAATTTGAAGTGACTTGTGGATAGACTACGGAAAGGGCGGCTTCGGCCGCCCTTTCTTTTTGTCTTAACGACATCTAATACAAAGGCTTGGAAATGGGAGTTTGCTTAGTGTCGCATGCTAACGCTCAGTTCTTCCAGGCATCGATGGCGGCAAATCCATAACCTGGACCAAATCGTAGACGTCGAGCATTTAAGAGCGATACACCGCCTAAGGGCACCACGGGTATGGCACTCATTCGGGCCAAAACGGCAAAGCGCAAAATACCTAAAAATTTTGCATTGGGATGACTTCGGGTCGCAAAAACGGGCGAGAGCAAAGCGATATCAGCCCCAGCACGTGCTGCGCGCCACAACGCAAGCCGATTATGTGCGGCTGCGCTCACGATGAATGACGGTTTGCGAAAAACCAAACGCGACTGTCCGCGTCGCGCCACACGTTCGGAGTAATGAACGCCATCAGCTTTGCAGCGGAGCGCAAGCCGCAGATCGTTGGCTATGAGGACCTTAATGCCGCGGATGCGTGCGCGTGGTATGATCCGATATGCAAGGTTTGCCAAAGCATCGTTGTCGTCATGGCGTAAAATGACGCAAGCTCCACGCGGCAGGCGCGCCAGCAGTATCCCTGGATCCGGCAGGCGTTGTATATCGCTCAGCACATAACATAGGGGCAGGGATTTTATGGTTTGTCCGGGGCGCACACAATTGTACCGCGCGCCGAGCTTTGCTAATTTTGCCATAGCGATGTTTGTATCACTCGTTTGCCCGCCAGCCTAGCCGGAGGCTTCTATTAATGTCTTTACCAGCCACAACATTTGATCCCACAACACGCGTAGCTGAAGTTCGGGCGTCTATTGCTGCCGCAGAACGCGCTGCAAACCGTTCGGAAGGTTCAGTACAATTGGTTGCGGTGTCGAAAAATCACGATGAAACACGCATCCGCCCCGTCCTCGAAGCCGGTCAACGTTTGTTTGGGGAAAATCGCGTTCAGGAAGCCGAGGGCAAATGGCCGGCTTTGCGTCAGGACTTTCCGGATGTTGTGTTGCATCTAATAGGTCCGCTGCAAACCAACAAGGTCAAGCATGCCGTGGCAACCTTTGATGTGATTGAAAGCGTTGATCGTGAAAAACTGGCCCGTGCCCTCGCGACAGAATTGAGCCGCGTGGGCAAACACATGGCGGTGTTGGTGCAAATCAATACGGGAGAGGAACCGCAAAAGGCCGGTGTTTTGCCGCAGGATGCAGATGCATTCATACGGTTATGCCGTGAAGAGCTTGGTCTCGATGTGCAGGGATTGATGTGTATTCCGCCGGCGAACGAAGAACCATCTTTACATTTTGCTTTGTTGGGAAAAATCGCGATGCGCAATAACCTGTCTTTATTGAGTATGGGCATGAGTGGCGATTTTGAAACGGCGATCGCTTTCGGCGCCACCCATGTGCGTGTGGGAACGGCCATTTTTGGCGAAAGACCAAAGGCTAACGCAGCTTAGGGCGATTGCGGTGCGGGAATGGTGACGTTGTCGCCTTCATTGCACATCTGTAATAGATCTAAAAGATCTTCGAATTTCAGGGCGATGCAGCCTTCGGTCGGCGCATAGTCCGGTTTGGCAACGTGGATGAATATGGCGCTGCCGCGACCTGCTATTACGGGCTCCGTATTGTAACCAAGCTCAACGACCACATCGTAAACATGATCGTCCCGCCACAATTTTTCGTGGCGCGCCGGGTGGGGTAAGGTGATGAGTCGGTTATAGTCAGGATGGTCCGGATCATCGCACCAGCCCATATCGGGTGAGATTGGATGGCAGGGCAAACCAGATAACGGTCGTGTGGTTCGGTCGGCGCGATAAAAGATACGCCCCATCGTAAACGTGCCGACAGGGGTAGCGCCATCACCCTCACGTTTGTCGCGTTGTAATCCACCCTTTCCAAGCGCGCAGGGGGAATTGTGTCCCAAATAACGTATAAAACCAACGGGGTCGACGATGATTTGCATCTGATACATTACTTTAAGTTTGGCTATGCAATGGCCTCATTGTGACGCTTGGTTTGTTCGCCAAGGTTCTGGCTATTGTCATAGATTCCTGTGGCTTCCTTCAAAGCCTTGTCGGTCCATATGTTTTCCGCCCATCCAACAGCAGTGGCTGTAGCGCCTATGCCCAGTTGTTGCGCGTCTTTGGCGGTGGCGAATGCCTGATAATTTTCAAGGCTTAGAGATGTGCCATAAGGTTTAATGAGAGATTCCGTATCCTGAGCAGCAGCCGTTTCCAGATTTTGAATGCCTGACGGTGCGCTATCACCTTCAAAAAAGGCCATGGCATGGCCGAGTAGATCTTTACCGGTGAGCATTTCAAAAAAAGAGCTCGCCGCACCTGCAGCCAAGCCGACGGGACCGCCAAACAGAAAACCGCCCGCCATGTTTGCGAGTGCACTACTTTCATCGCCGCTCACCGCCCTATAGGCCTGAGAAACACCGGGGATGTGCTGTAACGGATTGACGGTATCAAGCAAGGTATCGAATAGGCTGGTGCCATTCTCGGCAGATAATTGGGGTCTATCGTCACCAATGGCCTTGACGGGTGAGATAGGTGCCTTGGCTAGCTCGCGCGTTGGTTCGCGTAGTGCCAACAGGCTTTCGGTACGATATTGGGATATATCCATATCTTTAGTCCACATTTGTTCACCGCGGACGCACTCTACGTACGACTACATCTAGGCGATGCAAAGTGGATGCCAAGGTAATAATGATTTTATATCAATAGGATATATATTCTTGCGTTGACGAAACTATCACATAGACCGGCAACATCTGCCGTTCGGATTGGTCGTGTGGACGTATTTGCCGGGACCGTTAGAACAGGTGGCCGCCTTTGGCTTTTTTGGTGTGTAGATATTGTTCGTTATGCTTGTTCGAGGGAAACGCATGTGCGACGCGCTCACTCACGGTGATGCCGCATCCCGACAGTGCCGCGACCTTGTCGGGATTGTTGGTCAGCAGTCGAACCTGATTAAGTCCCAGATCCTGAAGCATTTGCGCAGCCGGCAGGTAAACACGTTCGTCGGCATCATAGCCGAGCATTTCGTTAGCATCCAAAGTATCAAGACCGCGATCTTGCAGCGTATAAGCGCGCAATTTGTTGACCAGACCGATGCCGCGCCCTTCTTGAGCTAGATAAAGCAATACGCCCGATCCGCTGGCGCCAATGGCTTGAATCGCGCCGCGCAGTTGATCGCCGCAATCGCAGCGCAACGAACCCAGAAGATCGCCGGTAAAACACTCACTGTGAATACGAACCAAAGCCGGTTCGCCTGGCTGGGGCTCACCGATAACGATGGCGAGATGTTCAAGACCACCATCTTGCGGTCGATAGGCGATGATACGGGTGTGTTCGGCGTCTTCAAGCGGCACCCGTGCCTCAGAAACCCGCGTGAGCGTGCGCGCAGCCGTACGCTCGTATTGAAAAATGTCGCCGGCATCGACCAGAGCCAAATTGCGCCGCGCAGCCCATCCCGCTAGGTCCTTGCTGTCGGGATCTTCGATGGTGGCGACCAGAGCGGCGGGTAACAGGCGCGCGATCTTAGCCAGACCCACGGCCGCGGTGTGCGGGCCGTGTTTGTCAACGTCATGGACAGTTGTGCGCTCGAGCTCAGCAGTGGGCGCTTCGGTGAGCGGGTCGGCCAAGCGTAAAACCGCCTCGGCATCCAAACCGCCGGATAAGCTGAGCGCTAGAACGGTACCTGCATCGGCATCAGATTTATCAGTCAAACCGAGGACTTCCGCGCGTCGTCGCGTGATGCTTAGATCAGGAAGGCTTGCAGCGAGATTGGTTAAGTCCGTGAGACTTTGCGGGCTTGCCCCTTCGGCGGCCATGACCAGCGCACGCGCGCCGTTTGCCGCTGCGATGACGACAACGCGGCCACGGCGCAGTTCGAACACAGCGCGATCGACACTCAGCAGCGACGCGGGCTGCCGCGTGGCTGGCATGGTCAAAAGGTGTTGGCGATGGGGCATTGGAAAGTCAGGACCTCATTGGGGCGGTATTATGTTTGTGCCATACTATTGCACAGGTCTGAGCTGGACATTACCCCAAGGCGTAGAGGTAAGAAAAGAGCGAATGCGGCAAAGTGCGTTATTGTCGGGCCCCCTCAAGCACCCGATATACTATCTAAGATCATTGACATGCAGTGTAAGCGAGATACCGACATGACAGACGGCAAGCGCATCCTGATTATCGACGATGATGAAATTCTGACCGAGATGCTTTGCGAGCAACTGGTACAGATGGAGGGGTTTAAATGCGTATGCGTGCACAGCGGTAAAGATGGTTTGGAAGCAGCGAAAAACGCGTACTTCGATCTGGTGGTGCTCGATGTCGAACTCCCCGATATCAGTGGTCGTGAAACATGTCGGCAATTGCGGGCCCAAGGTATGATGGCGCCGATCATTATGCTCACCGCTTCCGCCAGTGACAGCGATACCATTCGTGGCCTCGATGCAGGGGCCACCGATTATGTTACCAAGCCGTTCAAGCTGGGCGTTTTGCTTGCGCGTATGCGTGCTCATATTCGTCAGTTCGAACAGAGCGATGATGCGGTGTTGAGCATCGGACCGTTTGCGTTTTGTCCGGGAAGCAAATTGCTTAAGGTTGACGGTGAAGGGGGTTCACAAGCCGTGGCTCACCCCATTCGTCTAACGGATAAAGAGGCTCAAATATTGAAATTTCTTTATCTTCACGGTGAGCGGGTGGTTGGCCGGGATGAGCTATTGGATGAGGTTTGGGGTTATAACGAGGGCGTAACGACCCACACGCTGGAGACGCACGTCTACCGGTTGCGTCAGAAAATGGAGGCAGACCCCTCTCACGCGGAAATTCTGGTGACAGAGCCGGGTGGGTATCGATTGATACCGTGATTAGATTAGGGCTCCTGCACTCAACTCTGAAACACCAAAGCGCACAAACACAAAAGCCCGGCCAGGGGGGCGACCGGGCTTTTGCTCTTTTAAAGAGCCGTTGTGGACTTAAGGGGGAATCACACAACGACGCGTCGATGCCTTGCGCATCGGCCTTAAGTTAAATATGGGAACGAGAAGGCGGTTTTGCCAGGGTTGCGCAGGTCAATCTTGTTTGCGCGGCAAGATGCGATTTTCGACCTTGAACAACTCTTCGTTCAGGGCTTCGCCGAAGGTCGGGCCTAACAACGAAACTGTGGTGGTGATTCCCTGGGCATCGACCACCGACCATTTTTTTAACGCCAGCGGTGCGGTGGCGAACACCAATGTCAGGCTGCCTTCCATCGGGTCTTCACTGCGCTGCAACGTAAGGCGCAGCGCACCTTTTTCATGCTCGAAATTGGTGATCAACAGATCGTCGCCAAAAAAATTCACGGTTTCGCCGATGAACATCGAGGCAGGCAAGGTCGATAAAGGCACGTAGCTGATTTGATCGAGCTCTTCATCTTTGTACATGACCAAATTGCCATCGGACACGATCAACACCGGTACCGGCGGATCATAGTCGATACGCATGCGCCCTGGGCGGGACAACATAAATTCGCCCTGTGCGAAATTTCCTTGATTTGTGACCTGCATGAATCGCGCGCGTAGCGTCGAAATAGCGTTTAGGTAAGTTTGTACCTGCTCGACCGAATCGATTTGGCTATCGTTTAAGCCGATGGCGTCCTTAGCATTGGCAGATTTTGGCAACACCAGTGCCGCCGCGGCAAATGCGACGGCTACAGCCAAAAGGGCGCCGACAACGCGCTTGAGCGGGAACGGCCGATTGGGGATTCCAGGTATTTCCGGTTTGGTATCGTGTGGTGACGCTTTAGGCTGCGCTGACATCGCCGATAAGGACCTCTCGCCGTCCGACGCGATTGGCCTTGCTAACCACGCCTTCGGCTTCCATGCGTTCAATGATGCGCGCGGCGCGATTGTATCCGATCTGCAAGTGGCGTTGGACGAAGCTGGTTGAAGCCTTGCCTTCTCTTGCGACCAGCGCGACGGCTTGATCGTACAGGGCATCATCCTGCGTGCCGCCACCGGCGATCGGCAGGTCGCCGGGGCCGCTGATTTGTTCTTCAGTCACGGATTCAATGTATTCAGGCGCGCCTTGATCTTTGAGGTGCAGCACCACGTCTTCCACTTCTTCATCGGATACGAACGGCGCATGCACGCGCGTGATGCGTCCGCCGCCCGCCATATACAGCATATCGCCTTGGCCGAGAAGCTGTTCCGCGCCTTGTTCGCCCAAAATGGTGCGGGAATCGATCTTCGACGTTACCTGGAAACTGATGCGGGTCGGGAAATTGGCCTTGATGGTGCCTGTGATGACGTCGACCGACGGACGCTGAGTGGCCATAATCAGGTGGATACCCGCGGCGCGCGCCATTTGCGCCAGACGTTGGATGGCCGCTTCGACATCTTTGCCCGCGACCAGCATCAAATCAGCCATTTCATCGACGATTACGACAATGTAAGGCAGTGGATCCATGGACAGCGGCTGATCTTCGTTCACAGGTTTGCCATCGGCGTCGAAACCGGTCTGCACGGTGCGCATGATGACTTCGCCGCGTTTGTTGGCTTCGGCCAGGCGTTGGTTGTAACCGGTGATGTTGCGCACGCCCATCTGGCTCATTAGGCGGTAGCGGTCTTCCATTTCGCGTACCGCCCATTTCAGCGCCACCACCGCTTTACCGGGTTCGGTGACCACCGGGCTGAGTAAATGGGGTATGCCGTCGTAAACGCTGAGTTCCAGCATCTTCGGATCAATCATGATGAAGCGGCATTGATCGGGCGAATATTGATACAACAACGAGCAAATCATCGCGTTGATACCCACCGATTTACCGGACCCGGTGGTGCCTGCGACCAAAAGATGGGGCATGCGCGCCAGATCAACGGTTACCGGGTGACCGCCAATGTCTTTGCCCAGCGCGAGATTGAGTGCACCCTTGGCCTTTTCGAAGTCTTGGGAGGCGATCAATTCGCGCAAGTGAACCATTTCGCGGCTTTGGTTCGGCATTTCGATGCCGATGACGTTTCGTCCTGGCACCGTTGCGACACGCACCGATACGGCGCTCATGGAACGCGCAATATCGTCGGAAAGACCAATGACCCGCGAGGTTTTAGTGCCTGGCGCGGGTTCCAATTCGTACAGCGTGACCACCGGACCGGGACGGACCTTTACGATTTCGCCTTTGACGCCAAAATCTTCCAACACGCTGGACAGCATGATGGCGTTTTGTTCCAACGCTTCCTTGCTGTGTTGGTGGCTGTTGTTGCTGGGTTCGGGCGCGTCCAAAATATCCAGTGGCGGTAGCTGGTAATCGCTGTTGAGGCCCAGATCCAAGGTTCGCTGGCGTTCAGCCTGGGCTTTACGCCCCGGTTTCACCCGTCCCGCGTTGCTTTCGACCAAGCCTTTAACGTTGGGTTTGGCTTTGGATTTTTGCGTTGTGCCAGAAGCGCGACGCGTGCGGGCTTTTGCGACACTTTGCTCACCCGCAGCGCTCAGCTCCAAGTCGTCGAGACCATCATCGTCAATGGCGTTGCGTGACCAAGGCATACGCCCAACCGTATGGCGGACCGCTTTAAGCAAAAGTGCGCCGACTTTATGATTTGCCCGCGCAAGCAAGCGGCCCATGGCTTTCCAGTCCGATGCCGGCAGCGCCAGAGACCAGATGAAAGCCGCAATCGCGGGTACCGCCGACACCGCAGCGACGAGAACGGCGTTCAAGCCCGTGCGCGGTGAACCGAGCGTGTGCAACAAATCGGCGAGACGCTCTAAAAGCACCGCGCCGCTAACGCCGCCAAGCCCGGTGGCCAGCGGCCAACTGGCGAAAGGATAAAGAATGGCGAATGATATGGCCGCCAGAACCGTAGCCGTAAGCGCACACGTAACGCGCAGCCACAACTGACTGATGCCGATTTTGCGTACCAGCAAAATACCCCAGGCCAATACGGCCAACGCTGGCGCAACGGCGGCAAGGCCAAAGGTCTGCATTGACAGGTCGGCAATCATCGCACCCGAAGCGCCCAACAAATTTTGAACAGGACCGTCTGCGGCGGCATTCAACGAGGGGTCCGTTGGTGCGTATGAAATCAATGCAGTGAAATAGCCTGCGGCCAAGACAACAAGAAACACGCCGGCGAGCTCACTCACCCGGCGGGCAAAAAAGGCCGAACTTCCTTCCGGCAGAAGGGGTCCGGACCCCATTTTGTCGGTCAACCAAGCCATAGCTTTTTGTACACCGTGAGGCTTTATAAGACCTTAACAACGAACCCTCATGGTGGGGGTTAAATGCGTCGAGCATAAGGCAGAAAAAAGGGCCGACAACCATGGTCATCGGCCCTTTGGTCTATTTGTTGAGGAATATTGGGGTGTTAGGCATGCGTGTCCTCTTCGGGATAAGCGCTGATATGGTGCAGGCTCAAATCCGCGCCGCGGAATTCATCTTCGGGATCCAAGCGTATGCCGATAGCGGCTTTGAGCGCACCGTAGACCAGAAATCCGCCCGCCAATGCGAAGGCAACACCACTCAACGAGCCGATCAACTGGCCCAGGAACGTCACGCCGCCAAGGCCACCCAAGGCTTCGAGACCGAAAATTCCGGTCGCAAGGCCACCCCACAAACCGCACATGCCATGTAATGGCCACACACCGAGCACGTCGTCGATCTTCCATTTTTCTTGGCATTGGTTGAAGCCCCATACGAATAGGGCGCCAGCCGCAGAGCCGACCACCAATGCGCCCAGCGGGTGCATAATGTCGGAGCCTGCGCACACCGCGACCAAACCGGCCAGAGCACCGTTGTGAATGAAACCAGGATCGTTTTTGCCCGCAATCACTGCGGCCAGGGTACCGCCAACCATCGCCATCAGTGAATTGATGGCCACCAGACCGGTAACACCCTCGACCGATTGGGCGCTCATGACGTTGAAACCGAACCAACCGACCACCAAAATCCAAGAGCCCAAGGCCAGAAACGGAATATTCGACGGCGGGATGCCGACCAAACGTCCATCTTTTTTATAACGACCCTGACGGGCGCCGAGCATCACCACAGCGCCCAGGGCAAGCCAGCCGCCGACCGCATGAACGACAATGGAGCCGGCGAAGTCATGGAACGGCGCACCGGCGATACTTTCCACCAAGTCTTGAAAGCCGAGGCGCGAGCCCCACACCATGCCTTCGAATGCAGGATAAACGAACGCCACCAGCATCGCGGTGGCGATCAGTTGCGGCCAAAAGCGCGCGCGCTCGGCGATCCCGCCGGAAATGATCGCCGGGATGGCAGCGGCGAAGGTCAACAGAAAGAAGAACTTAACCAAATCGTAGCCGTTGGCGGCGAAGCTGACACCGTCACCGGGAACGCTGCCGGTCAATACGGCCGCGGAAGAGAAAAAATTCACCCCGTATGCAACCGAATACCCAATAAAAAAATATGCGATGGTCGACATCGCGAAATCGGTGATGATTTTGACCAGCGCATTGACTTGGTTTTTGCGCCGCACGGTTCCCACTTCAAGAAAAGCAAAACCGGCGTGCATGGCCAGCACCATGGCCGCGCCCATAAGCACGAAAAAGACGTCCATACCCACTTGCATGGCGATAAATCCCCAACAATTGTTGTCACAGCATCGAAAAGGCCCCCCAATCGGGCCTGCCCGCGTCTCTCAAGTTTCGTGCCAATTTGTCGTAAACGTGACAACGCCTTGATATGTCGACACGAAGAACCGGTCTGCCACAATATTGTGCAGATCGGTTTCACACGATTTCTGTGCACGAAAGGTGCACTTGCCTAATTTTCACGCAAAAGAAAGGGCCGGAGACTTGCGTCTCCGGCCCTGCTTGGACGGGGTGGTTGGGGAATCAGATGCTGTGGGCGCCCCGTCCAAACTCCGGATAGGCTTCGAGGCCGAGTTCGACTTTGTCGAGACCCATAACTTCTGCTTCCTCGTCAGCCCGAATGCCGATGGTGAATTTCAAAGCCAGCCACACGATGGTGGAGGTGACGATAACGAAGGCGCCGATACCGACCACACCGATCAACTGGGTGACAAAGCTGGCGTCGCCGTTGGTCAGCGGAACCGCCATGGTGCCCCAGATGCCGCACATCAAGTGAGCGGGGATGGCGCCGACCACGTCGTCGATTTTCAGTTTATCGAGCAGCGGTACCGCGAACACCACGATCGCACCGCCGACCGCACCGATCAGGATGGCGGAGCCGAGCGTGGGCGTGTCCGGACCGGCGGTGATCGAAACCAGGCCACCGATGGCACCGTTGAGCGCCATGGACAGATCGACTTTCTTGTAGACCAACTGCGTGAGGATCACTGCGGCGACCACGCCACCGGCAGCTGCCATGTTGGTGTTGGCGAAGACGTTGGACATCGCGATGGCGTCGCCAGCCGAACCCAGAGCCAGAACCGAACCGCCGTTGAAGCCGAACCAGCCGAGCCACAGGATAAAGGTACCGACCGTGGCGAGCGGCAGGTTTGCGCCCGGGATCGGGTGCACGGAACCATCCGTGCCGTATTTGCCTTTGCGTGCGCCGAGGATGATGGCACCGGTGAGTGCCGCCCAGCCGCCGACGGAGTGAACGATCGAAGAACCGGCGAAATCGGCAAAGCCCATTTCGGTCAGCCAGCCGCCGCCCCACGTCCAGGAACCCTGGATCGGGTAGATGATGGCGGTCAAAACGACCGTGAAGATCAGGAACGGCCACAGCTTGATGCGCTCGGCAACGGTGCCGGACACGATCGAAGCGGCAGTGGCGACGAACACCATCTGGAAGAACCAGTCGGAAGAGGCCGAATAGCCGGCTTCGAAGTTCGCACCGGTTTCCGCCATGGCGGCGGCGTCATCGGCAGCCCACGGCATGAAAGAGCCGATGTAGCCGGTAACGTCCATGTACATCAAGTTATAGCCGACGGCGTAGAACATGATGCCGGCGATGGCGTACAGGGTGATGTTCTTCAGGCAGATGGTGGCGGTGTTTTTGGACCGCACCAAACCCGATTCCAGCATGGCGAAACCCGCGGCCATGAACATGACCAGCGCGCCGTTCACCAAGAATGAAAAGCTGTTGAGAATATACGCGGTTTCCGCGTCCACAGCGTAGGCCGGAGCTGCCATCAAAGAGACGGCGGCAGCAAGGCCCGGAATGATCAGACGATTTTTCATGGAATTAATCTCCTTACAGGGCCTGGTCATCGGTCTCGCCGGTGCGGATGCGCACGGCTTTTTCGAGATCGAGAACAAAGATTTTTCCGTCGCCAATCTTGCCGGTACCGGCGGCGCCGCTGATTGCTTCAACGGTGCGTTCGGCTTGATCGTTCGCAACAGCGACTTCGACCTTGACCTTGGGAAGGAAGTGAATTTCGTATTCGGCGCCACGGTAGATTTCCGTTTGACCTTTTTGGCGGCCGTAGCCTTTAACTTCGGTGACGGTCATACCCTCGACACCAAGTCCGGTGAGGGCTTCGCGCACGTCATCGAGCTTGAAGGGCTTGATGATGGCCATGATAAGTTTCATCGCTCTAATTCCCCGTGTTATGACGCACACAGCGCCTCGGATGGATTTCGTACCTGAACCCTGGCCTGAACCAGTGGTCCGGTGATCCCTCTATTTCAAGGGCCGTGCCAGACTCGGGCAGAGCGAATTTTTTATTACTATATTCAATTAGTTATGGAATTTGCGGCCAATATGTTGGGTCGCCACGCACACACATTTTTGCCTTTTATATGAGCAATTTGCATGGTGTGCACATTTTTTATGCACATTTGGTCATATCGATCAGCGCACTGGACAAAAGCAATCATGCGGTGGATTCTAAGTCACAAAGTGAAACCGCCGCAGGCCAAGCGGCTCGACCAGGACAGGCCCCATGAGCACTTCCGCACACACGCGACAAAAAACATCAAAAACGGTTAATGCAGACATCTTGGTGATTGGCGGCGGACTTGCGGGTGGAACGTTGTCGTTGGCGCTGGCGCAACACGGTTTTGCGGTGGCGACGGTGGATAAAGAGGATATGGCGGGCTGGACCGATCAGGGCTTCGATGGTCGCGCCTCGGCGATCGCCTTGTCGTCGCAACGCGTGCTTGAGGGTGTGGGGCTTTGGGACGTGATCAAAGATGAAACCGCGCCGATCCACGACATCCGTGTTGCCGACGGTGCTTCACCGTTGTTTTTGCATTACGATCATGAAGAGCTCGGCGACGAGCCGTTCGGCTATATGGTCGAAAACCGGTCGATCCGCAAAGGTCTCAACGTCTTGGTGCCGAAAACCGAGGGTTTGACCTATTTTGCACCCAATGAAGTGGTGGGTTTGCAGCGTGGCAAGGACGGCGTACACGCAACTTTAAAAGACGGCACGGTCATTCACGCCGATCTGGTGGTGGCGTGCGAAGGCCGCGGTTCGCCGACGCGCGACGCGGCGGGTATCAAGTTGACCAAGTGGGACTACAAACAAGCAGGTATCGTGTGCACGGTCGAACACGAGCGTCCGCATGATTTTTGCGCTCAAGAACATTTTCTGCCGTCCGGCCCGTTCGCCATCTTGCCGTTACCGGGCACCAAGGATAAGCCCGCGTGCCGCTCGTCGATCGTATGGACCGAACGCGCCGATTTATGGCCGATCATGATGGAATTGGACGACGACGACTTCAAAGAAGAACTTGAACTGCGTTTTGGTGATTTTCTGGGCGAAATCGAGGTGGTGGGGCCGCGTTTCGCGTACCCCCTGTCGTTGCAATACGCCGAAACGTATATCGCCGAGCGCTTGGCGCTGGTGGCCGACAGCGCCCACGGCATGCATCCGATCGCGGGCCAGGGCTTGAACATGGGTCTGCGCGATGTGGCTGCGTTGGCCGAAGTTTTGGTCGAGGCGCGCCGTCTGGGTCAAGACATCGGTTCGCTGGCGGTGTTGGAAAAGTACGAACGCTGGCGCCGGTTCGACAATGATCTCATGCTCGGGGTTACCGACGCGCTGGTGAGACTGTTCTCAAATGACATCGAACCGATCAAGCTCGCCCGCGATCTCGGCATGGCCGCGGTCAATCAACTTCCGGACATGAAACGATTTTTCATGCGCCACGCCATGGGTACAGTGGGCGAACTACCGCGCCTGATGCGGGGTGAGGCTCTCTAATGGCAAGGTACGACAGTAAGACAAAAAATCATTATTTTATAATGGCATAATGCATATGCATTAATTGTGCATTTCATATGCCTTTATAGAACACATTGAATTTGTGACGTTGTATTTAGAAATAATATTTGCACTAATATGACATCTTGAATATTTATATGTATTTTCAATAAGTTATAATGCGATCTCCACGCCTTACATACAGCGCACTTTACATTTCTATATCGTAATGTTTTATAGGTGCTTGCTGCTCTCATTCATGCAGCGGCACAAAAAAACCGCCAGGTTTTCACCGGGCGGTTTTCTGTTCGAAACGAATAGGGTTTAGGAGGGATCGCGGCTCATGCCTGCGGCTTCCAGTTCCTTGAGGTAGTTTTCCCAAATGGCGTCTTGGTTCTGACCCATGTTGTAAAAATAATCCCATGTGTAGATGCCGCTGTCGTGCAAATCATCAAATTTCAACGCCACGGCGTAATTGCCGACCGGGGTGATTTCCATGATGTTGACGTGACGGCGTCCACCCACGAGCTTTTTTTGATCGGGGCTGTGACCTTGAACTTCGGCGGAGGGGCTTTCAACGCGCAGCAGTTCGGCGGGGATGGAAAAGCTCTGACCGTCGTCGAACTGGATTTCGAGGCGCTTTTCTTCGCGGTTGAGACGAATTTCAGTCGGGGTATGGGTCTGGCCAAATTGACGGGTGGCAGCGATCATCGGTTTATCCTTTGCGCAGTGAGCGCCTGAGCAAGGAATACATACCGCAGGGTTCGCGGTGACTTGCCGTCAGGCGGCTGGACGGGGCCAGCGTATATTAGCGTTCGCTCAGATTTAGAGTTCCCGGGCTTCACTTTCAAGCATGATCGGGATTCCATCACGAATTGGATAGGCAAGGCCGGCCTGTTTGCTGATCAGTTCCTGGGCTTCGGCGTCATATTCCAGAGTACTTTTGGTCAGCGGACAAACCAAAATTTCCAGCAATTTGCGATCAACGTCGTGTGGGGTGTCGTTCATGACAAAGGGATCCTCAGTGTTTGAGCTTGCCTGAATTGTGGCCGTCATCGCCACTCATTTCAAACAGAGCGATCAACATGTGCGCACGGTCTTTGTGGCTGTCGCATTGCAACAGCGCTTGCTTTTCCTCGGGCGCGAACGGGCAACTCATCGCCAGCGAGGCGACCAGAGCTTCATAAGGCGCGTTTTTGACGGCATCCCAGTCTGCATCGATGCTTTGCTCGGCAAAATAAATTTTCATGAGTTCGACGATACGATCACGGCTGGGTTTGTCGTCGTGTTTGCCGGAATCGAGATCGCCGAGAAAGGGACTGTAATCTGCCTCAAGTGTACGATAACCACGCTCGGACGTAACAACGCTCGCCGGTACGGTGCGAAAACGCATCAGACCTTCCAAAGTGATCAAATACCGCCCATCGCCCGGATCGCTAAATTGAATGATACGCCCTACAGTGCCGACGTCGTAAAGTTCGGCATCGTTCGCAACCAGACCGCTCTCCGGTATGCGCGGTTGAATCATGGCGATCAAGCGCGACGCGCCCAACGCATCGTCGACCATATGGATATAGCGCGGCTCAAAAATGTTCAGCGGCAGATGTCCGAACGGCAACAGCACAGCGCCCGTCAACGGGAACACCGGAAGACGGGTGGGCAGTGCGAGTGGGGGGCGTTCGCCAAGCATATGAGCCTTTGGTTTGATTGGTAGGGCGCGATTGTCTAAGAGAACAAAATCGCCGACAAACGCTTGCGCGCATCGACCGTAAGCGGGTCCGTCGGGCCGAGAGTGTCAAAAATCTTGATAAGCTGTTTGCGACCTGCTTGGTCGTTCCAATTGCGGTCGATGCGCACCAGTTCAAGCAAGTTGTTGATGGCGTCGTCATGTTGACCATGCGTGAACAAGGCTTGGGCAAGAGCGAAACGCGCCTCAAGATCCTTGGGTTTGCGATCGACCGCCGCCTGAAGTTCGCCAACTTGGGATTGGTCGGCATGCGCGCCTTCCTCGGCAAGCTCAAGCGCGGAAATAGCCTGTTGCACGTCGGAACTGGACAGGGTCTTGGCGTCCAAGCTGTTCAACATTTCGCGGGCGCGTTCGAACGAGCCTTGCGCGGCGATCGCGCGGATAATTCCAGCAAAAGCCGGCACGAACGTCGGATCTTGGGCTAGGACGGATGTGTAAAGCTGTTCGGCAGCCACGGCATCACCAGTCTTAAGCGCCGCCAGGGCTTGTTCCATGGCAGCTTCGATGGGGGGCTTGGCGTCACCGATGAGCTTATCGATGAAGGACTGGATTTGACTTTCCGGCAACGCCCCGGCGAACGCGTCGACAGGACGACCATCCTTGAAAGCGAACACGGTGGGCACGGATTGAACACGCAGTTGACCGGCAAGCCCTTGATTGTCGTCAACGTTGATCTTGACCATCTTGACCAAGCCACCTGCACGTTTGACCAGCTTTTCCAGCATCGGCCCCAAGGTCTTGCACGGACCGCACCACGGTGCCCAAAAATCGACAATCACCGGAGTTTGCATGGAGACATCGATAACGTCTTGAACGAAATGCTTGGTATCTGAATCCTTAATCGGGCTTTCCATCGAGGAAGGTGCGCCAGTTTGATGCGCAGGCGCAGGTCCCAAGTCGAGTTTGGGCTTGTCCTGAGAAGTTCTGGGGCTGTGATTGGGATCGAGGATGATATCGTTCATCGTGCGGTCTCGCCTTCAGTGTTCGGCTTGTAAACGGGCTGACCAATAAATGGCGGGAAAACAACCATGCTGCAAGGGCTGAGTGGGCAGTATTATTCGATTTACGGCGTTGTCGAGAAATCGATCACGATGGGCGCATGATTGGTGGCGTGCAGGAATGTTCCCAGATCGTGTCCCGAAATGGTCGTGGTTTGCGTGTTGACGAGTGGGTGAAAGCTGACGCGATCGGCCTCCAAAAGGGCCTGATCAACAACCACGGTCACGTGTCCAGCAACATCATTGATCACCGCAAACGGCGTGACAGAACCAGGCGTGACGCCCAGCGTTTCGAACAACAATTCAGGTTTGCCGAACGATAAATTTGCCACCCCAAGGCGCTTGCGCATTTGCTTGAGGTCAATGGTTTGATGTTCGTCGGTGACCACCAACCACAACGCACCTTTCTTGTCCTTGAGAAACAAGTTTTTGCAATGTCGTCCGGGAATGTCGCCACGAAACGCGCGGCTGTCTTCAACCGTTTTGGCTGCTGCGTGACTGACGGTAACACATGGAATGGCTAACTTTTTGAGCGCCTCGAACAGTTGGTGTGGCGTTTTGGGCGAGCATGTGGTCATGGGAATCCTTGGTCGAACGCACATCAAAGCGGGCGGCATGAAAATAAATGACGAATTCGGTAAAAAAAGTGCAAAAGAGGGCTTGCATTGCTTGGGCGGGTGGGTATTATCCGCCTCGCCTTTTGGAAGGCGGTTTGCGGGCGTAGCTCAGGGGTAGAGCGCAACCTTGCCAAGGTTGAAGTCGTGAGTTCGAATCTCATCGCCCGCTCCATCTTCCAAGTTCAGGCAAAAAAACACCGGGCTTAGGCCCG
This sequence comes from Magnetovibrio sp., assembly GCF_036568125.1. Classification (NCBI taxonomy): domain Bacteria; kingdom Pseudomonadati; phylum Pseudomonadota; class Alphaproteobacteria; order Rhodospirillales; family Magnetovibrionaceae; genus Magnetovibrio; species Magnetovibrio sp. The sequence goes on along the minus strand of NZ_DATCTF010000004.1, from coordinate 74,404 downwards.
GCTTTTTTTTGCCGAATCTGCGGCCATTTCTATACGTCATGCGATCTCGGTTCAGTATTCGATGATGGCACTGCGTGCGATCAAAATCGCCAGCCCCACCATTGTAAACAAAGTGGTCACACCTAAGACGAAGAATGCGTTTCCGACCGTTAAGATCGGAAAGTCCTTACGCTCCGCTTTGCGACGATGGGCCGGACGGCGTTCGCGCCCGGCAACGATGGTGAAATAAAATCTCGTGTGCAAAAACGGCACCGAAATGCGGATATCGATAGGATGACTGACCCAACTGGTCGGATCGTCTTTTCCTGTCAGCAACCGATCATGTGTTTCGGTGGTGATGTCACCGTTCATTTGCGCCGATCTCCTGTGTGGTACGGAACACGCTAATAGGGGGGGTGCAATACGTACCATCAGTCATAAGCGTCTCATAGCGATCACGTGCGGTCAAGAATCCACGCCTTAAGACATTGGATAAATAAGACGTTAGCTGCGAATTCTTTTGTGTTTTGCAATGGATGTACTAGCTTTTAGTGGGGAGCTAATGAATTCAGCTGCGGGAGATTATTCAGATGCCGCTCGATGCAGATCATGGTCGTCGGACGAAGATCGTCAAATCCATTCTCGATGTGGCGCTCAAGCGCGTCAAAAAGAGTGAGCGTTCTCTCCTTCCGCAATTTATTGGACAGTACTTCAGCCAAGTCGCCATTGACGATCTTGCCGCCTTAGAGCCCGCAGTTCTCGCCGGTCTCGCGCTTCATCATTTGGAGGCGGCTAGCAAACACAAATCGGGCGCGCCGATTGTCACCATCTACAATCCCAGCGTCAAAAAAGTCGGCTGGGATCTCGATCACACGGTTGTGGAAATCGTCACCACAGATAAGCCCTTTTTGATCGACAGCGTTACAGCCGAAATGAATCGTCACGGTTTTGGCGTGCACCTGTCGATTCATCCGGTGATGCGCGTGCGCCGGACCGGGGCCGGTAAGTTGACAGAGGTGATGGACACCGCCGTGCTCGGCGTCGATAAGGGCGTCGGCGCCGAAAGCCTCATCCACATTCAAATCGATGAACAACCGGAAATCGTTCACGACGAAATCCGTACCGGCTTGCTTGAAGTGCTGAGCGATGTGGAACTGGCGGTGCGCGATTGGCGCACCATGCGCGCCACCCTTGCCGATTTGGTCGATGAATTGGAAACCTTGACAGCGAACGTGCCGTTGGAAGAAGTCAGCGAGGTTCGCGATTTTCTACGCTGGCTGCACGACGACAATTTTACCTTTTTGGGTTACCGCGAATATGAATTCGCCGGCACGGGCACCAGCGCGCGGGTAACCATCTCCAAGAACAGTAGCTTAGGTGTGTTGAGCGATCCGTCGCGGGTGGTGTTTCAGGAATTGCGGGATTTGGCCAAGATGCCGCCCGAAGTGCGCAGTTTCGTCAATCGCCCTGACCTGCTGCAGGTGACCAAAACAGATATGCGTTCACGGGTTCACCGCCCGGTACAAATGGATTCGATCGGCATCAAGCGGCTCGACGCCAAGGGGCGCGTGATCGGACAGCGTATATACGTCGGTCTGTTCACGGCCGGAGCCTATAACAGAAGCGCCCGCGACATTCCGCTGTTGCGGCGCAAGATCCAACGCACATTCGACTATGCCGGCTTGCCGTCGAACAGTCACAACGGCAAAACGTTGCTGAATATCTTGGAAACCTTTCCTCGCGATGAGTTGTTTCAGATCTCGACCGAGCAATTGCTGGAAACCAGTCTGGGGATACTGCGTTTGCAAGACCGCCAAAAGGTTTCCTTGTTTTTGCGCCGCGATGATTTCGAACGGTTCATAAGCTGTCTGGTATATGTGCCGCGTGATCGCTACAGCACCGATCTTCGCAAAAAAATTCAGACTCACTTGGAAGATGCCTTCGCCGGTTTGGTCAGCGCCCATTACGCGCACTTGGGCGACGAGGCATTGACGCGTCTGCATGTGGTGATCAAAACCACGCCGGGCGAGATACCCAAGTATGACCCCAAAGTCATCGAAGCGGGAATTGCGGAATTGACGCGCTCCTGGGGTGATCGTTTGGGCGGTGCGTTGATTGAACAGCACGGTGAAATGGAAGGCATGCGTCTTTTGGATGCGTACCAAAACGCGTTCAATCGCAACTACGAAGAAAACTTCTCCACCGAAGAGACGCTCGACGACATCAAGCGCATCGAACTGACATATATATTTGGTCGCTTAGGTTTGTATCTCTACCAACTCGCCGCACCTTCGGGACCGCCTTTGCGTTTCAAAATTTACAATCCCAAGGGACCGGTGGCGTTGTCGGATATTTTGCCGATGCTGGAAAATATGGGCCTTAGGGTGATGGAGGAAATTCCCTATCGCGCACGGCCCAAGGAAGCGCCTTACAAAATCGTCATCCATGATTTTGGCCTGGAACCGCGTGAAACACTGATGGGCAGTGGCGACGATGTGCGCTCGCGCTTTCATGCCGCCTTTGATCAAATCTGGTCCGGAGCGATGGAAAGCGATGCGCTCAACGCGCTGATCTTGTCAGCAGGGTTGGACTGGCGGGAAGTCACGGTGCTGCGCGCGTACACCAAATATTTGCGCCAAACCGGGATCACCTTCTCGGAAACCTACATGGCCCGCACCTTGGTGGAAAACGCCGCCATTACGCGTGGCATCGTCGATATGTTCATGGCGCGCTTTCAGCCACACAGCGTCAAAGAAGACGCCCTCAAAGCATCGCGAAAAGCCACCCGTTTGCGCAAAAAAGTGTTTACGCAACTCGATGATGTCAGCAGTGCCGATGAAGACCGTATCTTGCGCCGTTACATCAATCTGGTGGATGCGACGTTACGGACCAATTTTTTTCAGATCACCGAAGATGGTGAACTCAAGACGTGGCTGTCGTTCAAGCTGTCGAGTCACGACATTGAAGAACTGCCGCTACCGCGTCCAAAGTTTGAAATCTTCGTCTATTCGCCGCGTGTCGAAGGCGTGCACCTGCGTTTTGGTAACGTCGCGCGTGGTGGGTTGCGTTGGTCGGATCGGCGCGAGGATTTCCGCACCGAAGTCCTTGGCCTGGTCAAGGCCCAGCAGGTCAAAAACGCCGTCATCGTGCCGGTCGGTTCAAAGGGCGGTTTCGTGGTGAAAAATCCGCCCAGCGAAGGGGGTCGTGAGGCGGTCACGGCCGAAGGCATCGCGTGTTACAAGATTTTCATCCGCGGTCTGTTGGACCTGACCGACAATTTGGACAGCAAAGGTCAAGTGTTGCCGCCGCCACGTGTGGTGCGTCACGATCCCGACGACCCCTATTTGGTGGTCGCCGCGGACAAAGGCACGGCGACGTTTTCGGACATTGCCAATGGCGTTTCAGTTGAATACGGTTTTTGGCTGGGCGATGCGTTCGCGTCGGGCGGAAGCGTCGGGTACGATCACAAGAAAATGGCCATCACCGCGCGCGGTGCGTGGGAATCGGTCAAACGCCATTTCCGCGAAATGGGCGTCGATACCCAAAACGAAGACTTCACCGTCATTGGCGTCGGCGACATGTCAGGGGATGTGTTCGGCAACGGCATGTTGCTCAGCCCACACATTCGTTTGATCGCGGCCTTCAACCATATGCACATCTTCATCGATCCCAATCCCAATCCGCAAACCTCGCTTGCCGAGCGTCGTCGTTTGTTCGATATGCCGCGTTCGATGTGGTCGGACTACAGCGCCAAACGGATCTCCAAAGGCGGCGGCGTGTTCGAACGGCGTGCCAAGTGGGTCCCGTTATCCAAAGAGATGAAAGATCTGTTTGACGTCACCGTGGACAAAATGGCGCCCAACGATCTGATCAAGCTGATCTTGAAGTTGGAGGCCGACTTGCTGTGGTTCGGCGGCATCGGTACCTATCTCAAAGCCAGCAGCGAAAGCCATGCAGATGTCGGCGACCGCACCAACGATGCGGTGCGCGTCAATGCCCGCGAGGTTCGCGCCAAGGTCATCGCCGAGGGCGCCAATCTGGGTGTTACTCAACGCGCGCGCATCGAGTATGCGTTGGCGGGTGGACGTCTGAACACGGATTCCATCGACAACTCCGCCGGTGTGGATTGCTCCGACCACGAGGTCAACATCAAGATCCTGCTTGATGTCATGGTGGCGCAGAAAAAACTCGGCCAACGCGCACGCAACGCATTACTGGAACGCATGACCGATGAGGTCGGTGCATTGGTGTTGTGGGATAATTACGAACAAACCCAGGCCATTTCCACCATTCAGGCGCGTGGCACCGATCTGGTCGATCATCAGATCCGTTTGATGCGGATGTTGGAAAAATCCGATCGCCTGGATCGCGACGTGGAGTTTCTGCCCGATGACGAAACCCTGAGCGAGCGCGCTGTCGGTGGGCAAGGTCTAACCCGCCCTGAAGTATCGGTGCTGATGTCGTATTCGAAGATCTGGCTGTTCGATGAGTTGCTCGCCAGTGATTTGCCTGACGATCCGTTTTTGGTTCGTGATTTATTGCGCTATTTTCCAACACCGTTGCAAAAGAAATATCAAGCCGACATCGGCCAACATCGTCTGCGCCGCGAAATCGTCGCCACGCGCGTCACCAATTCCATGATCAATCGAGTAGGTGGCACTTTCGTCACCCAATTGATGGAAAAGACCGGCATGGCGCCGGGCGACATTGCGCGTGCCTTTATCCTCGCGCGCGAAGTCTTTTCGGTGCGCGACATGTGGCATCCCATCGAGGCCCTGGATAATAGAGTGCACGCGCGGACTCAGACCGCCATGCTGCTCGACATCAACAAGTTGTTGGAACGCGCGACCATGTGGTTCTTGCGCAATGGAGTCGCAGGACAATCGTTGGAGGCCAGTGTCGAACGCTTTCAGGCAGGCAACAATGAACTGTATGCGGGTCTGCACGATGTTTTGCCGGCGCACTACCTTGCAGATTTGGATCGCCGGGCAGAGGCATATATCAGTGACGGCGTGCCCAAGGATTTGGCTTTGCGCATTGCGGGCTTGGTCAACATGGCGTCGGGTATCGACATCGTGCTGCTTGCCGAACAACGTGGCCTGAAGGTTTGCGACGTCGCGGCACTGTATTTCGCGGTGGGCTCCAAGTTCCGTCTGGGCCGTATGCGCGCGGCATGCGAAGCGCTAACCAGCGATAGCCATTGGCAGAAGCTGGCAATCTCGGCCTTGGTGGAAGAACTGTTTGGCCATCAGTACAATCTGGCGGCTCATGTTCTCGACGTTTCGCGGAACGTTACCGATCCGCTCAAGGCGCTGGCGCTGTGGGCAGACACCTACCAAGACGCCATCAATCGCACCGAGCAATTGTTGACGGAATTGTGGGCCGGGGACATCAACGACATTTCCATGATCGCGGTGGCCAGTCGGGCGTTCAAGTCACTGGTTGATGAGCGGGCAAGCTGAGGTCATCGCAAATTGCGAGGCAAAATGCGAATCATGGATAAAAAGTGCGGGGGTCAGGATGTGATCCTGAGCCCCGCAAGGTGTGCGTCAAGGGCAAACCCCGGACGAGTGTAAGCGCGAAGTACGCGCTCAACTTCTGTTTAGCCTCGGCTCGTTTTCAGGCTATTTGCCACGGCCAAGTCTAATGCGTTCAATTCGAACGGCTTACCGAGAAAGTCCGCACATCCGGCGCGGTGGAGGCGCTCTCGGGTTAGCTCGTCGTCGCGTGACGTCAGAACCACGACCGGGATGGCCGACATTTTCGGATCGTTCTTCATCACATGCAAAGTCGAATGACCATTCAAAACAGGCATATCGACATCCAAAATCACCACATCGGGGCGACGTTGAGCCGCCACACCGATTCCGTGCGCGCCATCTTCGGCGACAAAAACCTGATGGCCGATACCTTGAAAATAGGTTGTGAGCAATCCACGAATGTCCGGATCGTCATCGATCACCAAGATACGCGCCATATCACATTCCCCCTCATACCGGCCCCCCGATGTGCAGAATGCGACAGCCGCCGCACCCAGCCCTTAAAAAGCAAGCGTCGTGCCAATAACACGGTTGATCTGCAAACACTGAATGCTAGGCTCTTGCCATGATCGAGATGGAAAACCTCTGCAAACGCTTCGGTTCGGTTCAGGCTCTCGGTGGTCTCAGCCTCACGGCGCAAGATGGCCGGGTAACCGGCTTGATTGGACCAAACGGCGCGGGCAAGACCACGGCATTTCGTATTGTCTATGGTTTGCTGACACCGGACCGGGGCCTCGCGCGCGTGGATGGTGTCGACGTCGCTCAAGATCGCATGTCGGCACAGCGCCAACTGGGTGTGTTGCCGGATGTACGCGGCCTCTATCCGCGGCTCACCGCGCGCGAACACATCCGTTATTTCGGCCAACTGCACGGCGCCCAAGGTGCTGATCTGGACAGCGATATTGATCGCTTGGTGATACGTTTGGGCATGACCGATTTCGCCGACCGTTTGGCCAAGGGCTTTTCGCGCGGCCAAGAACTCAAAGTCGCGCTGGGCCGCGCCTTGGTTCACCGACCGCGCAATTTGATTTTGGACGAGCCGACCAACGGCCTGGATGTGATGAGTTCGCGTGCCGTGCGCGAGCTGATCGGCGAGATGAAGGCCGAGGGTCATTGTATCTTGATTTCCAGCCACATCATGAGCGAGGTCTCGCTGCTGTGCGACGATCTGGTGATCGTTTCCGAGGGACGCACGGTGGCCAGCGGCACCCCCGACGAACTCCGCGAAGCGGTCGGGGCAGAAGATTTGGAAGAAGTGTTCGTGCGCATTTTGGCGCGCGCATCCACTCAAGCGGAGGCCGCGCAATGAGCGAGCAGACCGCAAACGGGTGGCTGCGCCGGGTGCTCATCGTGGTGACGAAAGAGCTGCGCGATCACAGCCGAGACCGGCGTTCACTGATGTTGGCGTTGATTTATCCGATGTTGGGCCCGTTATTGGTGGCGGGCGGCCTGTTTCTAGCCGGTAAGACCCTGCAAGGCGATTTTCGCGAACATTTCGTCACTGTCCCGGCGGTGGGTATCGAGCACGCGCCGGAGCTGAAAGCTTATCTTGAAGACAACAACGTGCGCTTCAGTGCAGCGCCTCTCAGCCGCCAAGAACAAGAAGCGGCGGTACGTGATGGCCGTTTGCCGGTGGTGATGATCGTACCCGATGCGGCGGCTGATCGCGATACATTCACCGTCGAGCTGATCACCAATACCGGACGGGTGGACAACTTGCGCGTGACCTCGCGTCTCAGCTGGATCGTACGCGGCTTCAATGATCGCGTCGCCGATGAAAAAGCCCTGGCAGCGGGACTGCCGGAAGGGTATGCGACACCAGTGAAGATTGAGCGCGTCAACGTCGCGCGCGACGCCAACATTGCAGTGTTCTTCTATAACATGGTCCCACCGTTGGTGATCTTTATGATTTTCCTCGGCGGGGTGCATCTGGCCATTGACACCACGGTGGGTGAACGCGAACGCGGCTCGTTGGAGCCGTTGCTGCTGGCGCCGGTGGAGCGATGGGTGTTGCTATTGGCGAAAGCGCTGGCGGCGTTGGCGTTCACCGCCGTGACCACGGTCGTGAACTTAGGTGCGTTTCGGCTGTTCATGGGCCTGGCGGCGTCTTCGTCCGAGCGCTTGGTCGCGCCACCGGGTTGGGATGTGTTCGTCTTGATCTTTGCGGTGACCGTCCCGCTGATGGCCATCGCGGTGGCATTGCAGATGTCGGTGGCGGTGATCACGCGTTCGATGAAAGAGGCACAAATCTATCTGGGGCTGCTGCCGCTGGTGCCCGCGTTGCCGGGCATGGTGATGGTGTTTTCACCGATGAACCCGACGGACGCGACGGTGGCGGTGCCGGTGTTGGGGCAGATGCTGCTGATCAATCAACTGGTGGCGGAACAATCGCTGGACCCGCAGCATGTCATGATCGCGACGTTGACCACGACTGTATCGGCGGCGCTGATTTTCCTGCTCGCCGCGAAATGGTTCCGCCGCGAAAAGATGTTCGTGCTGGGTTGAACAACGCACAAAAAAACGCCGACCCCGGATTTTCAGGGTCGGCGTTCTGTTTTCTGTAAACCTTAGTGGCGGAAGTGGCGCATACCGGTGAAGACCATGGCGATGCCGGCCTTGTTGGCGGCCTCGATGACCTCTTCGTCGCGCATCGAACCACCCGGTTGGATCACAGCCACGGCTCCGGCCTCGACGGCCTCCAACAGGCCATCGGCGAACGGGAAGAACGCGTCAGACGCAACTACCGAGCCGATTGCCCAGCTTTGATCTTCGCCTTGGGCTTTTGCAGCCTGCTCGGCGCGGAAAGCGGCAATGCGGCACGAATTGACACGGCTCATCTGGCCGGCGCCGACGCCGACGGTGCGGCCATCCTTGCAATAGACGATGGCGTTGGACTTGATGTGCTTGCCGACCGTGTAAGCGAATTTCATGTCGGCCAGCTGTGCATCGGTGGGGGCTTTTTCGGTGACCACTTTGAGATCTTCGAAGATCGCGTTGTCGCGGCCCTGGACCAGCAAGCCGCCGGCCAGCATCTTGACGGTGCGCCCACCCGCTTTCGGGTCAGGCATTGCGCCGGTGGTCAGAACACGCAGGTTCTTTTTGCCGCTAAGTATCTTCAATGCGTCTTCGTCGACAGCCGGGGCGATGATCACTTCGGTGAAGATTTTGGTGATTTCTTCCGCCGTTTCGCCGTCAAGGGTACGGTTCAGCGCAACGATGCCGCCGAACGCGCTTTCAGTGTCACATACATACGCGGCGCGGTACGCATCGGCCAACGTGTTGCCCACGGCGACGCCGCAGGGGTTGGCGTGCTTGATGATGGCGCAGGCGGTGTCCTCGAACTCACTGACCAGTTCGAACGCAGCATCGGTGTCATTCAGGTTGTTGTAGCTGAGCTCTTTGCCTTGCAACTGGGTGGCCGACGCCACACCGGGACGCGGATCGCCGTTGACATAGAAAGCCGCCGCTTGGTGGGGGTTTTCGCCGTAGCGCATGGTTTGTTTGAGTTCACCGGCGAAGCTCAAGCGCTTGGGCCAGATCTGATCGGTTTCATCGGCCAGCCAGGTTGAGATCGCGGCGTCATAGGCAGCAGTGCGGGCATAAGCGCGCTGAGCGAGAAATTTGCGCGTTTCTAGCGTGGTCGCGCCGGAATGGCTGGCGATTTCATCCATAACGCGCTGGTAATCTTCGGGTTCGACCACCACCGTGACGTCGCCGTGGTTCTTCGCCGCAGCACGGATCATCGCCGGACCGCCGATGTCGATATTTTCGACGCAATCGTCATAACTTGCCCCGGCGGCGAGGGTTGCCTCGAACGGGTATAAGTTGACGCACAGCAGATCGATGGGCGCGATGTTATGTTCTTCCATCGCCTTAACGTGCTCGGCATTGTCGCGCACCGCCAGCAGACCACCGTGGATCGCGGGCTGAAGTGTCTTGACCCGTCCGTCCATGATTTCGGGAAAGCCGGTGTGTTCGGAAACCTCGGTCACAGGCACGCCCGCCTCGGCCAGCATCTTGGCGGTACCGCCGGTAGACAGAATTTCGGCGCCTTGATCGGCGAGAAAACGGCCAAATTCAACAATGCCGGTTTTATCGGAAACGGAAAGCAGTGCGCGGCGGATGGGTTCGGACATGTGAGCGGGTCCCCTGTTGGCGATGGAGCGGCGATGACTTTAAGTGCATATGACAGTTTTGTCATAAACCGCTTGCGATATACCAGCCCCAGGCGGCCAAGACCAGCCCTACGGTGGGGTTATCGAGCCAAATTGTTTTGATCCGTAGGCGGTGGGGCGTATTCGGGCACCAGTTTGGCGATCCCAGCGAGCAAGCCGTCACGGTCTTCCGCGTGCGCGGCAGCGTCCAACTGGTCTAAAGTGCTGCGTACGTCTTCAACATCGTGGGTACGCGGCGATGCAAGCAACACCCCCGGTGCGGTGGTCGGCACCGGGGGTTCCGCACCGTGAAAAATTTCTTCGAACAGCTTTTCTCCGGGACGTGTGCCGGTGAATTGAATTTCAATGTCTTCGCCAGGCTGCAGTCCGGCCAAGCGGATCATCTGGCGCGCCAGCTCAACGATTTTGACCGGTTCGCCCATGTCGAGAACGAACAGCTTGCCCGTGGTTGCGTGGCTGGTGACACCTAATGCGGAAGCCTGCAAGACCAACTCGACAGCCTCACGGATGGTCATGAAATAGCGAGTCATATCCGGATGCGTAACGGTCAGCGGACCGCCAGCCTCCAATTGTTTTTGGAACAGCGGCACCACCGACCCGGTGGAACCTAAAACATTGCCAAATCGTACCGTTACGAACCGGGTGCCTGCATCGGTTCCCCGACGCAAGTCCAGCGCCTGTACATAGGTTTCCGCAATGCGCTTGGTCGCGCCCATGATGTTGGTGGGGTTGACGGCCTTGTCGGTGGAAATCATCACCATCACGTCGACCTCCGCGGTTTCGCAGGCGTCGGCGACATTGCGGGTACCGATGGCGTTCGTTAGCATACCTTCGAAAGGGTTGTCTTCAACCAAAGGCACGTGCTTGAGAGCAGCAGCGTGAAAAACCAATTCGGGTCTGTAACGGTTAAAAATCTGATTGATCCGGGCAGGGTCCCGCACATCGGCGATCACCGCATGGCGCACCATGTCAGGGCATTGCGCGGCCATTTCGCGATCGATCAAATAGAGCGCGAATTCTGAATTTTCCAACAGCACCAATTCTTGGGGTCCGATTGCGGCAACTTGGCGCGCCAGTTCTGAGCCGATCGAGCCACCTGCACCGGTAATGAGTACCCGCTTGTTCGCCACTAACTTGGTCATCGAGTCGCGATCCAATGGCTGCTGAGGTCGGCCCAATAGATCTTCAATGGCGATCGGGCGGATGCGCACGTCTTGATCATCACCGGATTTGAGATCGTCGACGCGTGGCATGCGCGCCACGGTCATGCCTAGGCTTTGGGCCATGCTCAGAAGTTCACGTACTCCCGCGCCTTTGATTTCGTGCTTGGTCAGTACCAAACGCTGGGGGCGGTCCTCGCCTTGTAATTGCGACACGATAGTGTCGATGTCGGACACCGTGCCCAAGACGTTGACGTCGTGAATTTGCCGACCTACGCGTCCGGGGCTTTCAGAGACGATGCCCACGGGCCGATAGGGTGATGTGTCGGACCGGGCGGCGGTGCGAATAAACAACTCCGCCTCGTCGCCGGCACCGACCAAAAGCACAGGAATTTTGGGGGTCGCGTTGAGGTCCAGGTGCCAATCGAAGCGGCGGTCTTTCACTAAACGATAGAGAAACCGGGGCCCGCCCAGCATGGCCAACAAAACGAACCAATTGATTACGGGCAGCGAGCGCGGCACACCCTCGAGGCGGAAGAAAAAGAACATCTCCAGCGAAAATACCAGCATCAAAATGGTGACGGCTTTGGCCAAGGTCACCAGATCGTTCATCGATGCGTAACGCCAAATACCGCGATACATGCGGAGGCTTAAAAACACCACGGCGGCAGTGGCGGTGAAAGTCGCCGTGCCGGTGAGCAGAACCTTGCCATGGAACGGGTCGAAAACATCGCCAATGCGCAATATCATCGACACACCGAACGACAAAGCCGCCATAATCACGTCATGAATGAACGCGATCAAATTGCGCGGCTTCATAATCAAAGCTTTGGGCAGGTAAGCCATGGTCGATAATACCCGGATCGGATGTCGCTGGTCTGGTAGTTCTGGGCGGGAACGTTAGCACAGCAACGCTTTGTGGCGGCAGTCTTTTCTGTGGGGCTGGATCAGCGCAGAAGATTGAACTTCAAAATGCAGCGAATGGCGCTGACACCATCTTTCCAGCCAATTTTTTTGCCTTCGGCATAAGACCGATTGATATAGGAAACAGGTACTTCAACCAGACGCGGTTTAGGTTTCATATGCGCAAGTTTAGCGGTGATTTCGGGCTCGATGCCAAAGCGATTTTCGGTGATGGTAATTTGATCCAGCAGTCGCTTGGGCACCAGCTTGTAGCAGGTCTCCATGTCCGTGAGCTTGAGACCCGTCAGTAAATTGGACAGACCTGTCAAAAAGCGGTTGGCAAGACCGTGCAGCAGGTAATGCGCCTCGGTGGCGCCGCGATCCAAAAACCGCGAACCATAAACCACATCCGCTTCGCCGTTGAGGATCGGGGCCAGCAGCTTGACGTAATCGGCGGGGTCATACTCCAGGTCGGCATCCTGAACGATCACCAAATCTCCACTGGCTGCCGTAAATCCGGTGCGTAACGCTGCGCCTTTGCCCTGATTGATGGGGTGACGAATGAGGCGGACGCGATGGTCGGAATTTGCCAGTGTTTCGGCGATGGCGGCCGAGTTGTCGGCGGAGCAGTCGTCGACGATGACGATCTCTAAATCCAAACCGGCGCAGTCAGCGCTTCCGACTTTTGCCACAACATCGGCCAAAGTTTGCTCTTCGTTGTAACAGGGGATCACGACGCTGAGTTTGTTCATGACAGAAGTCCAACTGCTTAGGGGGTTACGCACCGTCGCGTGACAGGGCCCATTTGATCAATGCTCCATTACCTGAGAGCGGACCGGAAATAACGATTTGTTCACTACGACGCTGATCCCCGCCATGGCCCAGATAGACACTGCTTTCGAGCTTCACGTCATGGGCCGAGGTGCGCAATCGCCAAACCTCCTTGCCCGGCAGGTGTAGCAATACACCATGGCCGTCGCCCAATACGGAAGCTTTGACGCTGGGGTGGAGATGAAACCGCAATGTAAAAGACTCGCCACCCGAACCGACCAAGCGATCTTCGCCACGCACATCGGTACCGTGAGACGCCACGAACAGTGCGCGGTGATGGGTGAGGCCGAAGCCGTCCATATAGCCATCGTGACTGGCTTCGGCCAACACACCCTGGTCTACGTCCTGACGATTGCAGGTGACGTGCTCGGGACAGCGACGCAATTTGCCGTCCAAGGCGAACGCACTTGAGGAGGTGTCGTTGACGGTGAGCGTGGTGTGCGCCGCCGTTGCCGCCAGTGCCGTGCGCCATGGGTCTTGCTCACCGTCGCGCGCGCCGCAGTTGACGAACAGGCGATGCTTTCCGATGCTGAGCTCGAAACTCAACGTCCCGGCGTGCTGGGTGCGTCCCACCGACGAAGGTTGACCGCAATCCATGATGATGTTGACCGCACCGGCGTTGAGGCGCTGAAAACCTGCATGTGGGGCGTGGCGTGGCGGCTTGGCATTCGAATCAGTATGAGCGAGGAGCAGATCCAACCAAGCCCGATCGCCTTCCAGACCGCCGTTGAACACCGCCAAGCCACCGTCCGGGTGGCGCAACGCGCGCAACATTGGTGCAACACGATCAATGGCATTTTGTAAAAACCCCGGCACATCGCCGGTGGCGGTGCTGAGCAAGGCCCTAAGTTCAAGCAAATTTTTAAGCACATCGCCAAGACGTTGGGGATTGCGCTCAACGTGTCCGCCGTCGGGTAGCACTTGCGCTGTTATTTCACGCTCCAACTGGTTGAGCGTGCGTGTCATGCGATTTTCGCCACCCAAAAGCGCAAACACACCAAACACCTGGCCCTTGAGGGCGTGCAAGCGGTTAAAACCCGCGTCCTGCGGCGGCATGGTCCATAATAAATGACGCGCATCGCGCCCAGCTCTGCGACGCAGCAATTTTTCGAACGGGCCGCTGCCGTCATCGCGCACCAAAAAGCTCCAATGCTGGCACCAATTGATCAAACGTTCCGCTGTGACCTCAGGTGTCCAGGCGATTGCCTGCCAACTCCGGTTTGCCTCGATCCACGTTGAAAGCCATTCCCGCGCAAAATAGGGGGCCTCTCCGCCGCCAAGGGCGCATAGATCCCTCAGCCAGCTATGACCATGAAACCACGCCACCCACGCCGCCGATGCGTTGACGGGCAAGGCATTGGCAGAAGACAGTTCATGGGTTTCATCGCGGTATCGGAATATTCCCGCCAGGATGTCGCGCCCAACGTCGGGATTGCCCGGCCACAGCTCCGGTACGCTGAAGCGCACGCCCTTAGGCGCAGAGCCTAATAGCAAAAGCCTATACAACGCGGACGCTGTGAAAAGCGTTGCGTTTGGTTGCGCGGCCCAAAGCGGCAGTTTGGAATGCGGGTCTTTGAGGTGCGCTGCGGTGTGGCGTGTGCCGGTGCTCATGCTTGATGGGTATCAGGTTCGATTTGGATGGGCAAGAACGGCGATCACACCCCAACAACACCCTTTAACTGTTCAGGAAAATTCAATCATTTACATATCGCAACGCAATGTTTGACGAAGAGAGCAAAGCGCCGGACTGGATTCGCTCTGCGGCTGTGTCGTGGACGCTGTCGTCATCAATACATAAAAGCTTATAAACGCCGTAGGCGGGCGGCGAAGAAGCCATCCATACCGCCTTGCTCGGCGAAATGGCAAGGCAGGGTGCGTAAAAATCCGTCTGCGGTGACAAAGTCGGTGAAGGTTCCGACCTCTTTGGGCTGCAAGGGGTCAAGCTGAACGGGCGCGCCACTTTGCAGCAGGGTTTGGATTTGTGCCTCGCCTTCTTCGCGTTGCAGCGAGCAGGTACAATAGACGATCAAGCCACCCGGGCGGACCATGTCGACTGCGGATTTGAGAAGACGACCCTGCAAGTGAGCCAATTTGGTGACATCGGCGGGCTGTTTCAACTGTAAGACATCAGGATGGCGCCGCGCGGTGCCGGTCGCCGAGCACGGTGCGTCCAGTAGCACCGCATCCGCCAGCATATCGGGACGCCACTGGGTGGCGTCGGCGGTGATGAGCTTGGCCGATAATTTTGTGCGTTTGAGGTTATCCGCAACGCGCTCAAGACGCTTGTCGGAACGGTCGACGGCGATCACCCGCGCACCAGCCGCAGCCAACTCCATGGTTTTTCCGCCAGGCGCTGCGCACAGATCGATGACATCGAGCTCGCATACATTGCCCAGCAGGCGAGCGGGTAGGCTTGCAGCCATGTCTTGAATCCACCACGCGCCCTCCTCGAATCCAGGCAACGAGGTGATGACGCCTTTATGGCCGCTCAACCGCAATGTTCCCGTGGGCATCAGGTGGGCTTCCAATTTTTCCGCCCAACCGGCCGGGTCGTCCTTGACGGTGATGTCGAGCGGCGCTTCGACCAGATGCTGCGCGGCGATGGCGTGCGCCGTGTCTTCGCCATAGGACGCGACCCAGCTTTGCCAAAGCCACGCCGGCGTGTTCAGTTGTGCAACATCCTGATCTGCAAGCAGTGCGGCTCCTTCACGCTGGGCGCGGCGTAAGATGGCGTTGACGAGTTTGCGATAAGGGGCCAAGTCGCCGCCCCGGCACAGTTCGACGGCAGTGTCGATTGCGGCGTGATCGGCTGTATCGAGGAAAAACAGTTGCGCCAACCCAAGGCGCATGACGTTTTGCGCAGCTAGGCCCTTTTTGCCCAATGGCTTGTCTAAAAAAGATGAAATAAGTAAGTCTATTTCGCCAAGGTGACGCAAAACGGTGCGGGTGATTTGCTGGGCGAGCGCGCGATCACGCTCCGGTAGCCTGTTGAAGCCCTGTGCCTGATTAAGCGCATCATCAAGCTGATGCTTGTGATTGAGGACGGCATCGAGAAGATTGAGGGCGGCGGTACGGGGCATACGGATGAAAGCTCGACTGATCGGTTCAGATTGGAAATGGTGTGCCTTTCCTATACCATGAGCGAGCACACAGTTACACTGAAAGCTGAAAATATCCGCGCTGCGGGTGAGGATCGTGAATATTATGGTCGAAGACGAAATGAAAATAGCTACCTGCGCCAAAACACGGGTATCAAACGATCCACCCACCCAGGAGGCGGGTGCTAAACCTAGACAAAATAACGATTCAGAAACGATTCATTATCCAGCTGATAATAAACAAATAATTGACAACAAACAAAGACTGGAGCCAACCCGGTACGGGGATTGGGAAAGCAAAGGACGGTGTATCGATTTTTAATCTATCGCGACCTGCCCCTGGGCTCATTCAAAAGCCGTACAAGGCAAGCAAGTGGTGCATTATGCTAATATTGCTCAATAGCAACAAGAAATTTTGTTGATGTCGATGTCGAGACGTAACGCAAAACCGGATGCGGATCAAAATCGATTCAAGCGTGCATGATTCGATGCCAAAGGTTCCTCAGGACGCCGCAAGCAAGCGCATTTGCGGGTCCCTCTAGGGCGGTCCATTTCGACCTGGGGACGAATACATGCGATTCAGAATGCTGTCGTCTACATGTGTAGGTGCGAAAGTTGAGCGCTAATGAGGCGACCTATAGGCATAATAAAAAAATTCTATATCTTATCCGTTTGGTGCGGTGCATAGCAGAACGGAGACAGGGCTATTCAAGCCGTGTGACCGAGGTTTTAAGGTATTGCCGATGAGGCACTGAAAATTGGATCGTCGGAATGAGTTCAGCTCGTGCATCGCTTGGCATTATAGGATAATGCTTTACCAAACCTAGGGCATCCCTCCGCAAGTATAGATGCTTTTAAATAGAGTTAAATAATTACCGCAAATTAATCTTTTAATTTCAATATATAAGATAATGGCGGAGCCTTATGGCTCCGCCATTAAATCGTTGGTACGCAAAACGACTTAGCGGTTTTGACGATTGTCGATCAAGTCGTCGACCACATGGGGATCGGCCAAAGTCGAGGTGTCACCTAGGCTGCCAAAGTCATTTTCAGCGATCTTGCGCAAGATTCGACGCATGATTTTACCGGACCGCGTTTTCGGCAGGCCGGGCGCCCATTGCAGCCAGTCGGGCGTTGCGATCGGGCCGATTTCCTTGCGGACCCAGGTGACGAGCTCTTTCTTCAATTCGTCAGAAGGTTCGATCCCAGCGTTCAAGGTCACGTAAGCATAGATGCCTTGACCCTTAATGTCGTGGGGTGCGCCGACCACGGCGGCTTCGGCGACTTTTTCGTGAGCAACCAAAGCGCTTTCGACCTCGGCGGTACCCATGCGGTGGCCGGACACGTTGATCACATCATCGACGCGGCCGGTGATCCAATAATAGCCATCTTCGTCGCGGCGGCAGCCGTCGCCGGTAAAATATTTGCCGGGATAGGTGGAGAAATAGGTCTGTTCAAAGCGCTCGTGATCACCGTAAACAGTGCGCATTTGACCGGGCCAACTGTCGATCATGCACAGGTTACCCTCAGTCGCGCCTTCTAGCGGATTGCCTTCACTGTCGACGATTTGCGGCTGGACACCGAAGAACGGACGGGTGGCGGAGCCGGGTTTCAGTGCCGTGGCACCCGGCAGCGGCGTGATCAAGATTCCGCCGGTTTCGGTTTGCCACCACGTGTCAACGATCGGGCAGCGCCCATCGCCAACCACGTTGTAGTACCACATCCAGGCTTCAGGATTGATGGGTTCGCCCACGGAACCCAGCAAACGCAAGGATTTTCGGGAAGTCTTTTTGACCGGGCCGTCACCATCGCGCATCAACGCGCGGATCGCGGTCGGCGCGGTGTAGAAGATGTTGACGTTGTGCTTATCGCATACCTGCCAGAAACGTGAAGTATCTGGGTAGTTCGGCACACCTTCGAACATCAAAGTGGTCGCGCCATTGGCCAACGGACCATAAACAATATAGCTGTGGCCGGTAACCCAGCCCACATCTGCCGTGCACCAGTAGATATCACCGTCGTGATAATCGAACACGTACTGATGGGTCATCGAGGCGTATACCATATAGCCGCCAGTGGTATGCAAAACGCCCTTTGGCGCGCCGGTGGAGCCGGACGTGTAAAGAATGAACATCGGATCTTCGGCGTTCATTTCTTCGACATCGCAGGTGGCGGCTTCATTAGCCACGGCGGCCTCATACCAAACATCGCGGCTGTCGTCCCAAGCGATGTCGCCACCGGTTCGTTTGACGACAAATACGGTCTCCACCGAAGGGCAATCCTTGAGTGCCTCGTCGACGTTGGATTTAAGGGGAATGGACTTTTTGCCGCGTAGGCCTTCGTCTGCGGTGATCACGCAATTGGACGCGCACCCTTTGATGCGACCGGCCAAAGCGTCAGGCGAAAACCCGCCGAACACGATCGAGTGAATCGCGCCGATGCGTGTGCATGCCAACATGGCGTATGCGGCTTCGGGAATCATCGGCATATATAAGGTGACGACATCGCCCTTCTTAATGCCGCGCGCCTTCATTGCGTTGGCGAGCTTGCAAACTTCGTCGTGAAGTTCTTGGTAGGTGATGTTTTTGGAATCGGTCGGGTCGTCGCCTTCCCAGATGATCGCGGTTTGGTTGGCGCGCGCAGGGAGGTGACGGTCAATGCAGTTGGCCGACGCGTTCAAGGTACCGTCGGCGAACCACTCGATCGAAACACCGGGAATGTTGTAATTGACGTTTTTGACCTGGGTGTAGGGCTTGATCCAGTCGATGCGCTTGCCGTGCTCGCCCCAAAATCCTTCAGAATCCTCAACGGATTGTTTGTACATTTCAAGGTATTTGGCGTTATCGACCCACGCGGCCTTGGCTAACGCGTCCGAAACTGGAAAAACGTTGGAATCACTCATGTTTATGCCCCTCCCTGGGTGTGAGGTCTGTTTTATGTCGTCCTGCTTCTCGCGGTTCCGCCGGGCTTGCCTAAGCGACAGCGTGCGCATGAGCGCCGCATACCGGGACCAGGTGCGTTCTTTTGCTGCAGGACACTGTATTGTGCAGTGCAGCGTAAAGGATTATTGAGGAATTCAAACGCAGGCGCAAGCGAAGAAAACAGGAATGCGTGGCTTTTCAATCGAGCCAAACGGCACCGTCACGAACGGTGCAGGATATAGGTTGCAAGTGTTTGCCCACGCACGGACCATGGACGCAGGCACCGTCCTCAATGCGAAACAACGCACCATGCGTCGAACACAAAATAAGATCTTTTTTTGGGGTGAGAAAGCGACCCGGTGTGAAATCGAGCGGCGCGTGAACGTGTGGGCAGGAATTTATATAAAGATAAACATTTAAACCTTTTCGAACTGCAAGGATGCGGCTCATCTCACCTTTAACGTGAGCCACGAACCCTGCGGACTCGCCATCGTCAATGTCATCCAACTGGCAAAGTGGTTCAGTGGTCATGGTTTGAGTCCTTTTGCCATAAAGAGGATTTCATCCCACTCGTCTTCTGTCACAGGCATCACCGAAAGACGAGATTGTTTCAGCAAAGCCATTTGTTGCAGTTTCGGATTGGATTTTATATCCGCTAGCGATACGGCTTGGGTGACGGGGGCAACGGCCTTGAGGTCGACACACACGAATTTACCGGATGCATCGGTGGGGTCGGGGTAGGATTCCGCGACAACTTCCAAAGTGCCGACAATTTCCTTTCCGACAACGGAATGATAGAAAAAAACCTTATCACCCAGAGCCATAGATTTCATGTAGCGGGCGGCTTGATGGTTGCGCACACCGTTCCAGGGTTCAATACCCGCAGCGACATGGTCAGACCAAGACCAGCTGCCGGGTTCGGACTTTACGAGCCAATACGCCACGATTAAAACTCCTTAAAATGTCGATACGAATGTGGGCTCATCACAAAAGCGCTAGTATAAAGGAGCTGGATTGCGCGAAGATTTAAATGCAAATACGCAACAATCGACAAAAAGAACGAACATCGTGCCTAGGGCAACACCTTCTTCCAAGGACGAATGATCACGCTCTCAAATAGTTTGGCCTGAGCATAAGGGTCATTAGATGCAAAATCTTGAGCCTGTTCAAGATGGTCAAAATCAACCACAATCAGGCTTCCGTTCATGGTTTCCCCAACACTATCCAGTGTCGGTCCGGCGAAGACCAATTTGTCCCCCAAGGATTTCAAGTGCTCGACGTGTGCCGGACGGTTATCCATACGGACATCCAAATAATCTTCTTTGTCGGTGCAAAAAATGGCGAACAACATGGCATGGTCCTTATTCGATATTTAAGGGGCGGCTCAAAAGGCCTGTGATGATGGCGTCAAGGTCGACCCCATGGTTGAGAACGCCGTCAACGGCGAGGCAAATGGGCATATCGACCTGTTTGCGCCGCGCCAATTCGGTGACAGCAGCGGCGGTGAAGACACCTTCGGTGACGGCTTTGCGTTCGGAAAGAATATCCGCCAGGGCGCGGCCTTGGCCCAATTGAACGCCGAGGGAGAAATTGCGCGATTGCATGGCGTTACAGGTCAAAGTCAGATCACCCAAGCCAGACAGGCCCATCAACGTATGTTCTTGGGCGCCATAGACCTTGCCCAGACGGGCGATTTCCGCCAAGCCACGGGTGACCAACGCGGCACGGGCATTGTCGCCGAGGCCGCGCCCCTCGACAATGCCGCACGCGATGGCCATGACATTTTTGACGGCCCCACCCAATTGCGCGCCGATCACGTCGTTAGAATAATATGTGCGAAAACAACGGCTCGACAGGCTGGCGCACAAGTGTTGACCCAGAGTTTCGTCTGCGCACGCCAAAGTTAGGGCCGTGGGCATATCACGGGCCACTTCGATGGCGAAGGTCGGGCCGGACAACACTGCGATCGGTGCGGCGTCACCCAAAACGTCACCGACAATTTCACTCATTAACTTAAATGTGTTTTGTTCTATGCCTTTGGCGCAGATGATGGCGGGCGTGCCCGGGCGCCAATGTGGCTTAGCAGATTCGCACACGTGGCGGAGGAATTGTGCCGGCGCGACCAGCAAAACGGCGTCCGCGGCCACAGCATCGGCAATGTCGGTGGTGGCGCGAATGCCCTCATCCAGGGAAACTCCCGGTAGAAAGGCGGCGTTTTCGTGTGACGCGTTAATAGAGTCGGCGACCTCAGTCTCGTGGGCCTGCAAAATCACGTTGGGTCCCGGAGGGCCAGCGCGGCGCACGGCGGTTGCCAGGGCTGTCCCCCAAGCGCCCGCACCAATAATGCCGATGGTTTCCAAAATAAAGTTACTCCATTGAACAAATTTGATTTGACGTCTGAAAAAGGGTTTAAAAAAGAGTTTCAGGCTTTGATACCCGCACCGGCAGCCTTAGGCGCATGGGGATCGAGTGGCCAGCGGGGCCGTGGAGCAAATTCTAGATTATCTTGTTGATCTAATCTGAGTCTCTCGATGCCCACCCAAGCGATCATGGCACCGTTGTCGGTGCAAAGATTCAGCGGAGGAGCGGCAAGTGTCATGGATTGATCCGCCGCGATTTTTTCCAATGTGTGGCGCAGCGAACTGTTCGCTGCAACGCCTCCGGCAACAACCAAAGTGTTGGCGTTGGGGCACTGATCGCGAAACAAACGAATGGCACGCGTGGTGCGTTCACCGATGACATCGGCGACCGCATTTTGAAAACTGGCGGCCATATCGTTGACGTCTTGAACCTGTAGTGGACCCGGCGGTAATGCATCGATAGACCGTTTGACCGCAGCTTTGAGGCCGGAAAACGAAAAATGACATCCGGGCTTGCCGCGCATCGGTCGGGGCAGATCGAAACGGCTGGCATCGCCGAGACGCGCGGCAGCTTCGATGGGGGGGCCGCCCGGATAGCCGAGGCCAAGCATTTTGGCGGTTTTGTCAAACGCTTCGCCCACGGCGTCGTCAATGGTGGTGCCCAGACGGGTATAGTCGCCGACGCCACGCACGATCAAAAGCTGACTGTGGCCACCAGAAACCAACAGCAGCAGATAAGGAAAGGCGACGTTGTTAGTCAGCCGCGCGGTGAGCGCGTGACCCTCGAGATGATTCACGGCTACAAACGGAATGTCTTGCGCGGCGGCGATGGCCTTGGCGGTCATCACACCAACGATCACTCCGCCGATCAGGCCCGGACCACCTGTTGCAGCAACGGCATCAAGCTGATCGAAGCGCAGACCAGCTTGATCCATGGCCTGTTTTACCACGTGGTCGGCGAATTCCAGGTGTGCGCGCGCCGCGACTTCGGGCACAATGCCGCCGAACGGACGATGAGCCTCGATTTGTGACAAAACCACATCGGATAGGATTTCACCCCCGCCATCAGCATTGCTGCGAATGACCGCCGCAGCGGTTTCGTCACAACTGGTTTCGATACCCAAAACGATCATGTATAAAGCCCTTGTTTCGCACACGGCGGACTTTACTCTAAGGCGGGTATAAGAAACCACACTTAACACACCTAGGTACGGATAGAGTTTATGAACGACACCCCTTTGCGCATTGGCACCCGCGGCAGCCCCTTGGCCTTGGCGCAAGCTTACGAGACACGCGACAAGTTGATGGCGGCTTTTCCAGAACTGAGCGGAGAAGGCCAGATCGAAATCGTCGTCATCAAAACCACCGGCGATGCAGTGCTCGATCGTGCTCTGCAAGATATCGGCGGAAAGGGTCTGTTCACCAAGGAAATCGACGAGGCAATGTTGGCGCGCGACATCGACATCGCCGTGCATTCAATGAAGGATGTGCCGACCTATTTGCCGGATGGTATCCACCTGCCGTGCATGCTGGAACGTGAAGATGTGCGCGATGTGTTCATTTCCAACAAGGCCAAATCGGTATGGGATCTGCCCCAAGGCGCGGTGGTCGGCTCAGCCTCGTTGCGCCGCCAGTCGCAAATCCTCGCACGGCGACCCGATCTTAAAGTCGTGACCTTTCGCGGCAACGTGCAGACGCGCATGAAAAAACTCGACGCTGGCGAGGTTGATGGGACGCTTCTGGCCGCTGCGGGGCTGCGGCGCTTGGGCATGGAAGAGGTCATCACCGATCTGATGGACGCCGAAGATTTCATTCCCGCCGTGGGCCAAGGCGCCATCGGCATCACATGCATGGAAGACGACGAACGCGCCAACCGGGTTTTGGCCGCGCTCAATCATGATGAAACCGTGGTGCGGGTGACGGCTGAACGTGCGTTTCTCGCCGTTCTCGACGGTTCGTGCCGCACGCCCATCGCCGCATATTCGCGCCTTGAAGGGGAAACGCTGCACTTTCACGGTCTGGTGGCAAAGCCCGACGGATCGGAAGTTCATCACATCACGCGCACCAGCGCAGCCGATTTGGCCGCAGCCGAAACCATGGGTCGGGATGCGGGCCAAGAACTCAAAGACAAGATCGGTCCCGATTTTCTCGCCACCGCAGGTTAAGGCTTAATAATGCGTATCCTCGTCACCCGCCCTGCTGAGGATAGCAAACCGCTGATCGACGCCTTGACGCAGTTGGGACACGAGGGTGTTTCCATGCCGTTGCTCGACATCGCGCTGATCGATGGGCCTGAATTGGACCTGCATGGAACGCAGGCGTTGCTGTTCACGTCGGCTAACGGCGCGCGGGCGTTTGCCGCGCGATCGGGTGATCGCGACCTGCCGGCCCTATGTGTCGGCGACGCCACCGCGCGCGAAGCCTTGGCGCTTGGATTCGAAACAGTCAAAAGCGCCGCTGGCGACGTCGAAGCCTTGGCCGTGCTGGTGGTCAAAGAATTGAACCCGGCAGCGGGTACATTGCTGCATCCGGCAGGCTCGAAGGTCGCGGGGGACTTGGCGGTCATGGTTCAAGCGGCGGGTTTTACGTATCGTCGTGAAGTGCTGTATGAAGCGATCAAGGCCGAACACCTGCCAGACGATGTGTTGAATGAGTTAAAAACCGGCACCGTCGATGCAGTGGTGCTGTATTCGCCGCGCACCGGATCCGCGTTCGCTCAGCTGATTGACAAGGCAGGCGCGCGGGCGCATCTCAAAACTGTGGACGCTTATTGCTTGAGCGCTGCGGTGGCGGAACAAATCAAGGATCTTGCGTGGCGCGATATACTCATCGCTGCGCATCCCGATCAGGCTTCTCTTTTGGCTTTGCTCGACACGTGATAGGAATGTCGAGACACACGCGCGCATTATCTTCATGCACTGAACTGGGGACGTGACCAGACGATGACGGACAACGTAGACAAAAACCAAGAGGCCTCATTGCAAGAGGCCTCATTGATAGAGGCCGAAGCCAAGCAGACTGATACGCAGTCCCAGCCCGCGTCTTCGTTTGAGCCCAAGTCCGATCATCGTTCGTCCGGTGGCGGTTTCGTATGGCTGCTTGCCGCTTTGTTGGTGATTGGCGGCGGCGGGTACGCGGTGTGGCCGTATGCTGCACCCACGGTCGAGCCGGTATTGAAAAACGTCCGCGCCATGTTCGGCCTGCAGCCGCGCCCGACGCAACCGTCCTTGCCCGGCGTGACGCCGACGGAAACGACTGCACCGGTCATCGCTTCGCAACCACAACCCGAATCCGTGCAAGCAGAGACGTCCACGACACTCCCTATCGAAGCGCCAGCCATCGCGGCGCCTGTCGTGGAAGCACCAGTTGATGAAACGCCCAGCGTTGAAGCCCCTGTCATTGAGGCACCGGAATCCGTGCTGCCCGTGACGGCAATGGCCCGCGACGACTCCCCCGAGCCCGCAACTCCGCAGACGGATATCGCACCGATGGTGCAAAGCCTCACGGAACGGTTGGATATTCTCGAAACCCAAGTGCTGACAGCGGCATCCGCTAACCGGTCAACAAGTCAAGACGACACGGCCATACCGGCAAACGGTCAATTGGTGCGGGTTCTGTCGGAGCTGCGCGCTGATCTGGCGACATTGAAAACACGGGTTGCGGCATTGGAAAATGCACCGCGCGGCCAAATCGATCCCAGCGCATCTGCTCAGGCGTTGGTTTTGTCGGTGACTCAACTCGCCACCCAAGCACAAAGCGACCAGCCGTTCGCGGCGGCGTTGGACGCGTTGGAACGCATCGCCGGCGCCGAACCTGTGATCGCCACCGCCGTGGAGCGGCTGCGCGCATTTGCCGCCAGCGGTGTGCCGACCCAGGCCCGCATCGCTTCTGACTTCAAAACCGTCGCGGTCGAGGTGATGAAAGTACACGGCCAAACCCAGCGTACCGGGTGGTTGGACGAGGTAGTGGGCGCGGCTTCAAGCTTGGTCACCGTGCGTCAGACCGATCCTGAACGCATCGAGGATCCTGTTGAACGTGCCCTCGCTGTGGCCGAACGGGCGCTCAACGACAACGATCTCAAAACCGCCTTGGCCGCCATGGACAGCTTGCAAGGCTCAGCTGGTGCTGTCGCCAGTCGCTGGCGCGAAACGGCGCGCGCGCGGGTTGAAATTCGTGACGCGCTCGAAGCTTTGCACAACCGTGCCCTGGCCGCCTTGGCGGTCACAGGCGGATCATGAGGAGCGGTCGATGCTGCGTTTGATTCTCTTTTTGATCGCCGTTGGCACGCTGGCTTGGGGTGTAATCTGGGTTGGCGACAATCCCGGTCAGGTCAGCCTCAATTGGCACGGCTGGCAGGTGGAAACATCCGCCGGCGTATTGGCCGGAGGAGTGGCGCTGTTTACCATCACGGTGGCCCTGACCTATCGCTTTTGGCTGTTTCTCACACGTGCACCAGGGCAAATCACGGCAAGTTATCGCGAACGCCGTTCCCGCAAAGGCTACAAAGCGCTGACCAAGGGCATGGTCGCGGTCGCGGCGGGCGATGCAGAAGAATCACGCCGCCAAGTGCAAAAAGCCGACGGTTTGTTGGGTGAGCCGCCGCTGACCCTATTGCTGAAAGCACAATCGGCGCAGTTGAACGGCGATGAGTTGGCGGCGGAACGTTTTTTCACCGCGATGCTGGATGATCCGGAGATGGAATTTCTCGGCTTGCGCGGGCTGCTCAATCAAGCGGTCAAGCGCGGCGACGACGTCACGGCTTTGGAGCTTGCACGCCGTGCTCAAGCATTGAAGCCGAAAAGCGAATGGCTGGCTGAAGCTTTGTTCGACCTGGAAGCGCGTGCGGGCACATGGCTGGCAGCGAGCGATGCGCTTAACCATATGACCAAGCTGGCGTCGGCGAGCAAAGGTGAGAACCGCCATCGTCAAGCGGTGGTCGCCTTTGGCGAAAGCCTCGATGCAGAAAAAACCGGCGATCCGGTCAAAGCGTTGAAGTATGCGGAAAAGGCCGTGTCTTTGGACAGTGCGTTTACCGCAGCAGCAGTGCGGTTGGCTGACATGTATTTGAGCCGGGGCAACACCCGCAAGGCCCAAGGCGTGGTGGAAAAAGCCTGGGGCCTGACACCTCATCCGGACTTGGTGGCGTTGTATTTCCGGGCCCGCAAGGTTGCCAACGGCCTGAGCAAAGTCTCGGCGTTGGAAAAACTGTTGTCGTTCAAACCCGGCGCGGTCGAAGGCCACATCGCCATAGCCGAAGCGGCTTTGGAAGCCAAACTGTGGGGACAGGCGCGCACTCATCTGGGCGCGGCGATGGAAGCGGGACGTTTGACCCGCAAGGTCTTCACACTGATGGCCGAACTGGAAGATCAAGATCGCAGCGACAAGGATCAGGTGCGCCACTGGCTGGCGCGTGCGGCCACCGCCGCCGCCGATCCGCTGTGGGTGTGCACGAACTGCGGCCATGTGACGCAGGAATGGTCGACGCACTGCCCGAAATGCCGAACTTTCGACCCGATGGTTTGGGACACTCCGCCGGGC
This sequence comes from Magnetovibrio sp., assembly GCF_036568125.1. Lineage (NCBI taxonomy): Bacteria > Pseudomonadati > Pseudomonadota > Alphaproteobacteria > Rhodospirillales > Magnetovibrionaceae > Magnetovibrio > Magnetovibrio sp. The sequence continues at coordinate 47,899 of NZ_DATCTF010000004.1, read as the reverse complement.
CTTGCGGCGCTTCCCGCACAACAGACGCACTTGGCGCTGCTGAGCGCCGATACGCCGAGTCAAGACTAGCGCTCACGCAGAGGAAACGCGTTGACGTGCGCGTCCGGGCGGATTAAAAGAGCGCGTCTCGAGATCAATTGGTTTCGGAATCGGTTTGAGCCGATGTAGCTCAGTTGGTAGAGCAACGCATTCGTAATGCGTAGGTCCGCAGTTCAAGTCTGCGCATCGGCACCATTATTTCGCAGGACACTCTGCGCCGAATGGGCTCTCCGGTCGTGATGACCGGGGAGCCCGATTTGGTTTCGCACCAGCCATCAAATTTGAAAAGGTTTTTGGTCTTTGTGGGCGGTCCAGGTGGCTTAGGTGCCACTATCAACCGCATTGGAGATGCTGTTGAACATGTTGCCCATGTTGTCGGCGAACAGGTTCAATGCACCGATGATGGCTACGCAAATGAGGGTAGCGATTAGCGCGTATTCAATAGCCGTTGCGCCGTGCTCCGCGCGTAAAAAGTTGGCGGGCATATAATGTCGGGGGGACAACCTCATTGTGGGGCTCCGATTATTGATAGAACGACTTGGGCCTCAGTTTAATGGAAAGTTGTGCTGGTTGATAGGTACTGAGATCGGTTACGCTCGGCGCGGCATATACGAAAAGGCGAAATGATGCAGGACCTCCCCAACGCCACGCAAATTCGCGACAGTGCGCAATCCGCCAGCTTAGCTCAAGGCGTCTCCCTGGCTTTGGGCGCCACCGCTATGTGGGGCATGTTTCCATTGGTGTTTAAGACCGTCGCGCATATCCCGGCGCTGGAGGTGCTCGCCCATCGTTCCGCATGGTCGCTGGTTTTCGTGACCTTATTGATGGTGGCCGTGGGGCGGCGAGGGGAAATCTTTTCGAAATCATTTTATGCCCCGCGAACGCTACGCACGATGGCGCTTTCAGGGCTGGCGGTGGCGACCAACTGGGGCATTTTCATTTGGGCGGTGGCCCATGATTTGGTGCTTCAATCGAGCCTCGGATATTACATCAGTCCCTTGATGAGCGTCGCCCTTGGCGTGGTGTTTTTGGGCGAGCGCTTACACATCGCGGCCTGGGCGGCCATTGCCTTGGCCGTGGTCGGCGTGTCGGTGTTGGTTATCAACCTCGGCCAAGTGCCATGGGTGTCTATCGGATTGGCGGTGTCTTGGTCGATTTATGGCCTTGTGCGCAAGACTGCGCCGGTGGGGTCGTTACCGGGACTGTATCTGGAAACCTTGCTGTTGTTGCCGGTGGCGCTGAGTTACATCGCCTGGTTGCCTCTGCACGACGGCGCGACGACGTTCGGCGGCAGCGTTGCGGACAGTGCGCTGTTGGCGGGAACTGGACTGGTCACGGCGTTGCCGTTGCTGCTGTTTGCGCGTGCGACGCGAATCTTGCGTCTTTCGACCATTGGATTGCTGATGTACATCGTACCCACGGCGCAGTTTCTGTTGGCGGTGTTTGTCTTCGATGAGCCGTTCACCACCGCTCACTTGATCGCGTTTGCGTTCATCTGGCTCGGTTTGGCCGTGTATGGCTGGGGATCATCAAGATCGCGTCCCGTCGTTGCGGCGGAGTGATCCATATCGCCTACGTAGCGTTTTTCAAATCCGAGGATGGGGCTTCGATTGCATGTGCAACGATGTCCGTTTCAGGTTGAAAAAATGGGGCGATTTTAGTCGATACGGTCGGCGAATATTATGGTTACCAGAAAATTAATAAGCAAAAAGAAATGATTATAGGCGCAGCTTTGATCGCAGTCGCATACAACCCGAGTTGACGGTGGGCTTTAGCGAGCGGATATAGCGGGCTTAAGGCGCTCGTTTTTCGCCTTGCCGTATAATTGGCCCGGTTAGACCAACAAATCGGGTCAGATAAACATATAACGTATTGAATAATTGGTATTTTTTATTCATTTATAATTCGTAATGAAAATGCGTGGCTCGACTGTGGTACGAATAGACTCTCAGAGACCAATCGCGATCTAAACTAAACAGCTGGGTTCGTCGTCGTATCGGCCCAGCATCTGGTCTGATGTTAAATCCTCTGCAGCATGGTTAACAAATCATAAACGTCTGACCGATCCTCAAAAGTAAAATCAAGGGCATCTTCAGTCATATCGAGCCGCGATTTTGAGCCGCAATTGTGTGGCTGAGGACACCGTTCGGCAGCGGTGATCGATGCTCGTCGTCAGGACGGGAGTACAATTCTCAAAGACCAAGCAGGTACAAACAACATATGAAGTTAAGCACTTGGTTTAGGCCATGATTTGGCTTGATAATTGACAGGGTTTATCAAAAATCTGTCGCGTTTAGAGTCGTTTCTGCGCAGATATAACGTCGCACGCACCAGTTCGGGTAATATTGCTAACAAATATTTAAGGGAATATGTTTTGTTATATATCATGATGTTACATATTTTTTCTTGTATGTTACCTTATTTTCAAGTCTCGAGGAGCAGGTAAATAGACACTAATCATGCTCCAGTTTGGTGAAAAAACAACATTCGCAGTTGACCTGAGGCCGGAAAATCCTAAACTGATCGGATAACCGGTGCCGACAGGTGCGATATTCGAGAATGTTTTGGCCTTTGAACAACACGGCATCATAGGGGCATTGTCGTCGGTGTCATTGCTCTCACCTTCAGGTGAGCGAAAGATGAGCATGAGCGAAAAACTCTCCAACAAACACTCCTACACGGTGCCCTGTTCCAGTCGCTTTCGCGACGAGATCTTGGCGCTGGCCGCATCGAAGCACTGTAATGTCGCCGATCTGGCCCGATCTGTGGTTTTGGTGGTGCCGCGAAATGAGATCGATGCTTACAAAGATCCCGGTGAGCCCGCACGTGATGACCGCGAAACGGTGGTGCTGAAATCTGGCCGCTCTGAAGGCAAGCCGTGGCGGCGCAAACCGCGTCTGCAAGTGCGCATGGCTCCCGGTTTTGCTATCGAAACCATACGTAAGGCCCTAGCCCTAGCCTTGGCCATCGAACGCGGACATATGAGTGTCGGCGTGGAATCTGAGGCCGCTAAATCCGAAGCGGAAATGGAACAAGAAGCCCAACATATTTTGTTGCGCAACACACACGATGAGCTGGAACGGTTGCGCAACGTCGTCCAGGCGCTGCATTTCGAGCCGTTGCCGGACGGAGTGCACACCCGCGAACAAGCGCTGTATGTATTGGGGTTTCCGCCCGGCTCGGTCGCCGACCTCAACGCCGTGCGCATGCGCTTTCGTCGCTTGGCTACGGTTTATCATCCAGACGGCAAGGATGGCTGCCATCAGCGTATGAGCCAGATTAACGCGGCGATGGAACTGCTGCGCCGCGGCGTACGTTAAGCCCAAAACAAAACCGCCCAGGATGACCCGGGCGGTTTGTTTGTCGGCTTGTGAGGCTTGCGTTAGCGGCGGTCGCCGAACAGACGCAACAGCATCAAGAACAGGTTGATAAAGTCCAAATACAGCGTCAGCGCGCCCATGATGGCTTTCTTGGTTGCCACGCCGTGGCTGTCCATCTCGTCGTAGATGGATTTGATCTTTTGCGTGTCGTAGGCGGTCAAACCGACGAAGATCAACACACCCGCGGCGGAAATCACGAATTCCAACGCGCTCGACTGCAAGAAGATGTTCACCACCATGGCAATGATCAAGCCGATCAGGCCCATCATCAGGAACGAGCCGAAGCCGGACAGGTCACGTTTGGTGGTGTAGCCATAAAGGCTCATACCGGCAAAGGTGCCTGCGGTGATGAAGAACACCCGCGCGATCGAGGTGCCGGTGTACATCATAAATATCGAAGCCATGGACAAGCCCATGACAACCGCGAAAGCCCAAAACAGCATTTGCGCGGTCGTGGTGCTAAGCTTGTTGATGCCGAACGACAATACCATCACAAAAGCCAGCGGGGCCAGCATCACCACCCACGACAGCGGGGTGCCGAAAATGGTGTTGAGCATGGTTTCGGAACTGGCGGTGAGCATCGCCACGACGCCGGTCAGCGCTAAGCCGGAGGCCATGTAGTTGTAGACCTTGAGCATATGGGCGCGCAGGCCCTGGTCGATGCTGATCGAATCGGCACGCGATCCGGTGCGTAATACGGTCTGGTTTTGCGGGTCGAAGGCCATCTGGCGTTCACTCCATATGTTCAGGTTGGACATAAAAACGTTCAGTGTGGCTAATATGTCAGGTAATTGAGGCGAATCAAGGGCAACCCAAGGTTTTGTATAGAAAATATTTGTCGGGCGTCACGCTCATTCATTGCGCAGATGGCCACTGGCTTTTTCGCCCAGCGCCCGCCAGGTGCCGAAAAAGCCGGCCATCATCGTCAGGGTGATTGCCGCCACAACGGTGACGATGGCATCGAAGGGCAATAAGACCCACGACATACCCATGATAAATTGAATCACCGCCCACGATATCAATGTGCCGACAACCGCGCCGACAAGACCGGTAAACAAGCCCAACAGACCGTATTCAAGTAAAAACGCCCCCATCACCTGACGACGGGTCGCTCCCAACACCTTGAACACCACCGAATCGAACACGCGCCGCGCGCGTGCCGCAGCGATGGTGCCGCCCAAAACGATGATACCGGCCAACACCGTCACAGACGCCGTTCCGCTGATCGCCGCGCCGATGCCGGCGATGATGTTGTTGGCCGCTTCAAGAGCGTCGCGCACGCGAATGGTGGAAATGTTGGCGAACTTCTCAGCTACCACTCGCTCAATTTCTGTTTCGGCCTCGGGCGGAGCTTTGATGGCGGCGATATGGGTTTGCGGCGCGCCTTCAAGGGTGCCGGGGGCGAAAATGATGGCGAAGTCGAAACGCAGCGTGCGCCAGTCGATTTTGCGCAAAGAGGTGATTTCGGCGGTTATTTCCCGACCCAAGATATTCAGGGTTAAGCTGTCGCCGATGCCAACGCCAAAACCGCGGGCGACCGTGGCGTCGAACGAAATTTGCGGCGGTCCGGAATAATCTTCCGGCCACCATGCGCCTCCGACGAACTCGGTACCCTCAGAAGGTTTGGCCGCATAAGAAAGCGCCCGGTCACCGCGCACGGCCCAGCGTACACCGGGGTCGATCTCGGCTTCGTCAACCGGCACTCCGGCGATTTTGACGATGCGGCCGCGCAACGAAGGTCGCCGCATCAAATCGTGCGCCCCCGTAACGGAACTGACGGCGGCATCAAACGCAGCGACTTGATCGGGTTGAATGTCGATAAAGAAAAAGGCCGGGGCTTGGTCGGGAATGGTGTCTTTGACCTGCTTAGCGATATTGCCCTGGATCAACGCCACCGCCACCAACACCGATAAGCCGACGCCGAGCGCTTGCACCACACCGGGTGTCGATGCGCCTGGACGGTGTAGATTGGTCAGTGCCAAGCGGACCACGGCGCTTTTGGGGCGCGGCGCGTGTTTGGCCAGTTTCATCACCGCCAACGCGCCAAGGTGCAACAAAAACACCGTGCCGATGCTCACAGCGACGAACCAATAAGCGAAATTGCGTTCCTCGGCCCAAAAAATAACCAGGGCGGCCAACAAAAACACCCCAACCAGCACCGCAATTGCATACTGAAGTTTGGGCAAGGTCGTTACCGGCATGACGTTGGTGCGAAACAAATTGGCGGCAGGCGTTTCTTGCGCTTGGGCCAGGGGCCACAACGCGAAAGTCAGCGACACCAACACGCCGAATGCGGCAGCCTTGAACAGAGCAAAAGGATATAGCGCGACATGGGGCGTAAACGGCAATTGATCCTTGACCAGTTCAATACCAATGAACGGCAACAGCGCACCGATGCTGAGCCCGATGACAATACCGACGAGGCTCAATGCCAAGACCTGCAGCAAATAGATTTGAAACACCAACTTGGCCGGTGCGCCTAAGCATTTGAAGGTGGCGATGGTCGAGGTTTTGGTTTCGAGATAACTGCGCACCGCGCCCAACACGCCGATCCCGCCGACCAGCAATGCGGTCAGGCCGGCGAAGGTCAGAAACAGGGTCAAACGATCGATAAAGCGTTGCAGCCCAGGCGCGGCGTTGCCAGGGCCGTGGATGCGCCAACCGGCGTGGGGAAAATCGCTCTTGAGTTGGTCGATAAAAATTTCAGGCTCAACGCCGGCGTAGAGCGCCAAGCGTTCATGATAGCGGATTTGGCTGCCCAGCTGGACCAACCCAGTGTCGGGCAACGCAGCGGTGGAAACCATTAAACGCGGACCAAAATTGATGATAGAGGCGACGCGATCAGGCTCTTTGTTGATCACGGCGCGCAATTGAAAGCTCGCTTTGCCGACCCGAACCGTGTCGCCGATAGCCAGACCTAATTTTGGCAAAAGGCCGACATCCACCGCTGCGCCCCAGACGTCGCCTTGTTTGGCGAGAATAGTTTGCAACTCACCGGGCGGGTCCAAAACGACCGCACCGCTAAGTGGATAAAAGCCGTCCACGCCCTTGAGCTCGACCAGCGTTCGGTTGGCGTCGGTTTGGGCCATGGCTTTCATTTCGACCGTGGACGACAATTTTGCGGCGTTGGTTTTTAGATAATCGCGTTGTTCGGTGGTAATGGGTTGGTGTTGGGTGCGCAGATCCACGTCGCCGCCCAGCAGGTTGCGGGCATCGGCCATCAAGCCGGATTTCACGGACTCGGACAAGCTGCCCACGGCGGCGATGGCCGCAACGCCTAGGGCTAAGCACATGAGAAAGACGCGAAAGCCCTTCAGGCCGACGCGCATTTCACGCGCCGCGATGCGCCAAGCAAGCATGAAGTCGGCGGAACTCAACAGTGGCATTGCGTCAGCTCACCGTTTCATCGGCGACGATGTGCCCGTCGGCCATGGTCAAGGTGCGGCTGCAGCGCTTGGCCAGTTCCGGCGCATGGGTGATCAACAGCAGCGTGGTGCCTTTGCGGTGGTGCAGGTCGAACAGCAACTCCATCACCGTTTCACCGGTTTTACCGTCGAGGTTTCCGGTTGGCTCGTCGGCAAGCAAGATGGTCGGTTCGGTGACGAACGCGCGCGCCAACGCGACGCGCTGCTGTTCGCCGCCCGAAAGTTGGCCGGGATAATGTTCCAGACGGTGATCCAAACCGACGGCGGCAAGTTGTTCGCGCGCTGCTTCGAAGGCATGGGTTCGACCGGCGAATTCCAATGGCAAGGCGACGTTTTCCAACGCCGTCATGGTCGGCACCAGATGGAAATTCTGAAACACGATGCCGGTATGTTCACGGCGAAACAGCGCCAGTTTGTCTTCGTTGAAATGGGTGATGTCGTTGCCCGCTACGCGCACGGTGCCCTCGGTGGGCCGTTCCAGACCAGCCACCACCATCAGCATGGAGGTTTTGCCCGAACCGCTCGGGCCCACCAAACCGATGGTCTCGCCGCGCTTGATGTCGACATTAATGCCGCGCAGGATGTTGACCTCGCCGGCATCGCTGCTAAGTCTCAAGTGAATGTTGTCGAGTTGGATGGCAGAAGAAGACGTTGATTGAGCATCGAGCATAAAGGGCACCTGGAATGCAGTTTTTGAAGAACCGTTCACGGCGCCCCCAAAAGGCCGTAGGCGCGAGGGCGTTCTCCACGAAATATGGACTGATGTCGCGCATTGTCAACGCGGTGCTGGTGATTGCCGCGCTCTCGTTGGGCGTGACCAAGGCACAGGCGGACGAGACGAAAATCATCTTGGCGTTGGGCGACAGTCTCACGGCGGGTTACGGCTTGCCCCAGCCGGATGCATTTCCGGTACAGCTGCAGGCGGCTCTCGCCCAGGCGGGAGAAAACGCCACGGTGGTCAACGCCGGGGTGTCCGGCGATACGTCCGCCGGCGGGCGGTCGCGTCTGCAATGGTTGCTGTCGAACCGCGTCGATGCGGTGATTGTCGAGTTGGGCGCGAACGACGGCCTGCGCGGGTTGGATCCGGCCGAAACGCGATCCAATCTCGATTGGATCATGGCAACCTTGAAGGAGCGTCAAATTCCGACATTGATTTCGGGTATGTTGGCCCCACCCAATCTGGGTGAGGATTACGGGGCCGAATTCAACGCCATCTATCCGGAACTGGCGCAGACTTACGGCGCGCTTTATGACGCGTTTTTTCTAGAAGGCGTCGCGGCGGATCCGGCACTCAATCAGGCGGATGGCATTCACCCCAACGCCGAAGGCGTCACGCTGATCGTCAAGCGTCTCACGCCTTTGGTACAAGAGCTTCTCAAGCAAACAAAATAGGATGTCCGATGATTTACAATGAACTTGGCCGCACCGGCATGCAGGTAAGCCGCATTTGCCTCGGCACCATGACCTGGGGTCGGCAAAACAGCCAAGAGCAGGCTTTCGAGCAGATGGACTACGCCCGCGATCAGGGTGTCAATTTCTTCGACACCGCCGAACTTTACGCGACGCCACCCAGCGCTGAAACGTATGGTGCGACGGAAACCATCATCGGCAATTGGTTCAAAGCGCGCGGCGGGCGCGACAAGGTGATCTTGGCCAGCAAAGTCGCGTGCAAAAACGTCAACGGGCAAAACCCTCCGGTCGATTACATGCGTGAAGGCGACATGAAGTTGGACCGCGCCAACATCACCGCAGCGGTGGATGCCAGCCTGAAACGGTTGCAGACCGATTACATCGATCTTTATCAAGTGCATTGGCCGGAACGCCGCACGAATTTCTTTGGCCGACTGGGCTATGAACACGACGAACACGACCCCTCGACGCCCATTGAAGAAACCCTGGATGCCTTGGCCGAGATCGTTAAAGCGGGCAAGGTGCGGGCTATCGGGCTGTCCAACGAAACCCCATGGGGGGTGATGAAGTACCTGGCGCTGGCTGAACAAAAAGGCCTGCCGCGCATCGCCAGCGTGCAAAACCCCTATTCATTGCTGAACCGAACCTATGAGATCGGCACGGCGGAAGTATCCGCGCGCGAGGATTGCGGCCTTCTAGCCTACTCACCAATGGCGTTCGGGGTACTAAGCGGTAAGTATCTGGGTGGCGCGCGACCGGAAGGCGCGCGCTTGACGCTGTTTCCCTATTTCGACCGTTACGTACGTGGATTGACCGAGCAAGCGACGGCGCAATACGTCCAGCTGGCGCGCGACTATGACTTGGATCCGGGGCAGATGGCGTTGGCGTTCGTCAATCGCCAGCCGTTTTTGACCGCCAATATTATTGGCGCAACGACGATGGAACAGCTCAAAAGCAACATCGCCTCGCTCGAGTTGGCGCTCAGCGCTGAAGTGCTGGAAGGCATCGAAGCGATTCACCACGATACGCCCAACCCTTCACCGTAAACTTGGAAAGCAGACATGGTCCGCTTGTTTGTCGGCATAGCATTGCCGGAAAGTCATCGCCACAAGTTGGCGTCAATTCAAAACGGCATCAAGGATGCGCGTTGGGTGGATACGCACAACCTGCATATGACCTTGCGTTTTATTGGCGACGTCGATGAAAGCGTGGCCGAAGACATCGCCGCCGCGCTTGATGCCGTGCGCGCCGAACCGTTTGCATTAACCCTAAAAAACATCGGCACCTTCGGCCGCCCGCCGCACAGCCTGTGGATCGGCGCCGAAGACAGCCCGCTTGGCGCACTGGCGCATTTGCAAAGCGTTGTGGAAAGCATTGTGGTGCGCACCGGGCAAGATCCGGAGGGCCGAAAGTTCAGCCCGCACGTGACATTGGCGAGATTTAAAAAAACGATCGGGGTGGGGCGTTTGGGGGCTTACGTCGAAGCGCATGCCGGGCTTGCCTTACCCGCGTTTGACGTCACCGGCTTCACGTTGTTTGAAAGTCATCTCAGTCATCTCGGTGCACAGTATGCACCTTACGCCGAGTACGACCTTTAGAGATTAGAGATCGAGCAGCGACGGAAGCGCCTTCATATCGTCGAATACAACTTGCGCGCCCGCCGCTTTCAGGGCTGCCGCGCTATGGGGTTCGGCGTGACTTGCGCCAACAAAGCCTAAAACCGTCATGCCCGCCGCAACGCCGCCCCGCACGCCGGGGGCGGCGTCTTCGATGACCACGCAGTGCTCGGCCGCAACGCCCATGTCATAGGCGGCGAGTTCAAACAGGTCCGGCGCGGGCTTGCCATGGGTGACCTGGCTGGCGCTGAACAGGTGTGCGTCGAAATGGTCGATCAGTCCGGTGATGGTCAACGAGTGACGGATTTTTTCCGGCGTGCCGCTGGACGCGACGCAAAAGGCGGTTTGACTGTGGCTGAGGCGCGTGAGCACCTCGGCCACACCGCTGACCGCTTGCAGGTCGCGTTCGAACGCGATGCGATCGCGGGCGCGCAGTTGCTCGATAAAATCTTCGGGTAATGCCAAGCCCCAATCGCGGCGCACCATGTCGCCCACCGACTTGATCGACATGCCGGTAAACGCGTCGCGACATTCTTGGGCCTCGGTCGGCCGGCCGAGATCGCTGAGAAAAGCGGCCAGTTCGCGCGAGGCGATCATTTCGCTGTCCACCAAAACGCCATCGCAGTCGAAAATCACCAATTGGGGCGTCATGCTCAGTATCCAAACTTTCTCAACGTGCGGTCGACGGACGCGACGTACGAACCACCGAACAGCCGCACATGGACCAACAGGGGGTAAAGGTTATAGATGTCGCGCCGTTCTTCGAAAAATCCCGGACGGATGGGGCTAAGTTCGTGGTAGCGGCTGAAGAACGCATCGCCGAAGGTGGCAAACAAGGTTGTGAAAGCCAGCTCGATTTCCGGGTCGGCGTAATAGATGGCGGGATCGATAAAGCCGCTGATGCGCTCATGTGCGCTCAACACATTGCCGGTCCACATGTCGCCGTGGATCAGCGACGGCCGCTTAGGCTCAGAAATCCAGCGCTCCAGAACTTCGCAAAAGCTGCTTAGGCGGTTCATCACCTCGACGGGCAAGCGCCCGACGCGGGCGGCTTCGCGGCCCATATACATCAGCCGCTGATCGCGAAAAAAGTCGCACCAATGGGGCGTCCACGGATTGGGCTGGTGGAGGCCGCCGATGACGGTATCGCATGCGAATCCGTATCCGTTTTCACAGGTATTGGCGTGCAGCGCGCTCACGTGACGGGCGGCGTCGCGCTGTACCACGGTGCCCAAGCCACCGCCAACTTCGAGCATCGTCATCAGCAGCAATTGGTCGTCGGCATGGATAACTTGGGGTACCGGCAATTGGCTGTGGGTGCTCAAATACTCAAGCATAAAACCTTCGAGGGTCAAGCCGCTCGATCCGGCGGGGCCAACTTTGGCGACTAGGTCGCGGCCCGACGCCAGGGTGACGCGATAGACCTCGCCGACGCAGCCGCCGGAAAGTTCGCTCAAGCGCGTTGGCCGTTCGCCGGTTAACGTTTCAATGCGTGCGTTGAGCTGGTCTTGCATCGCCGGGCTCCGTTTTACAGGTGCTTGGCGCGAATATCGGCGAGCAATCCGTGGGCGGCTTGTTCGATCATGTCGTAGACGCTGTCGAAGCCGCCTTCGTAATAGGGGTCTGGGACCTCCGTGCAGCCCACGGCGGGGGCGAAGTTCAAAAACATGCTGAGCCGCTCACGCCGGTCCGCGGGGCAGATGTTCAGAAGGTTTTGGTGGTTGGAGCGGTCCATCGCCAAAACGTAGTCGAACTCAGCAAAATCCTGGGCGCGTGCCTGACGGCCGCGCAGGCCGCTGATGTCTATACCGCGACGTTTTGCTTCGGCCTGGGCACGGCCGTCGGGGGGCTCGCCGATGTGGTAGGCATGGGTGCCGGCACTGTCGATGCGGATGTGTCCACCGAGGCCTTCGCGCTCGACCAGATCGCGAAACACCCCTTCGGCAGTGGGGGACCGACAAATGTTACCGAGGCATACGAACAGTACGCTGACCATGAAAAACTCCGCTTGGATGGCTCACTTTAAGTGACCGGATTATCGGGATGCGGTGCGGCGCTGGCAACCCTTATTGGCGCGTGGGCGTGATGGCGAGCAGATGGTCGAACTCATCGAGACGGTTGGCGGCGATGGTGTCCATAATCATGTCAATGTAGTCGTTGCCGAGTTCCGAATAAGCTCTCAGGTGCGCCGCCAGAACCGGGCCGGAAAGCGGTTGACCTAAGGCGCGAACGGCGGCACGGCGTTCGCGCAACGCCCGGTAGGCGCGATGTGCGTTCAAGGTCCGCATATAAGAGCGAACGGACCCTTGCAAGGAAGTGAAGCTTTTGACCTTAAAGCCAGTGGCGCGTTTGGGGGTTATGCCGGGGGTGTCGGGGTCATAGGTGCGCTCACCGAATAACGCGTTGCCTTCGCGGGCGAACCGAGACGTGCCCCAGGCGGACTCGATCGCGGCCTGGGCTAAAACCAAGGACGGCGGCAAAACATCGATGCGGCGCAGCAGGTTTTCTTTGCGCACGCTGCCGGGCTGAAGTCCGTACACAAGCGCCAAGGCGTTGAGTTGCGCTGACGAGCTGGACCGCTTGACGATCTCGCGCTGGGCCAGAATGCGTTCATTTTCCGCCGCGACCAAGGGCAAGATCTTGGCGAGAAATAACACTTTTCGGTCTTCGAACGCATCGCTTTCGTATGGTGCAACTGTGATGTCGTCGGCGCTGAAATCGATGGCGCGCTGTTGTCGCGCTCGTTCCAGTGCGGCCCGGGCGGTCGCAATTTGGATATCCAGGTCTGGCGCGCGGTGGGCGGTGCGCCACCAGAACACGGAACCGACCAGCACGCCGAGCAAAACGACGACTACGGCAATACCTAGCCATGGTATCCGGCGTGGATTAGACAGCTGTATCATGGCGGGGTGTTTTTCCAGTCTGGACCTTGTTGCGCGCTGCGGGTCATGATGAACCCATCATGGTCGATCTGGAATCACTAATTGACGAAATCAAGGCTTGTCGGGTGTGCGCCGATCATTTGCCGCTGGGGCCGCGGCCGGTGGTGCACATGGCCGAGGATGCGAAAATTCTCATCATCGGGCAAGCGCCAGGCACCAAGGTGCATGAAACCGGAATCCCGTGGAATGATGCATCGGGAGACCGTTTGCGCGCATGGATGGGGGTCGATCGCGAAACGTTTTACGACCCTCACCGTTTTGCCATCATGCCGATGGGGTTTTGTTATCCAGGCCGCGCCGCCAACGGTGGAGATTGTCCGCCACGACCCGAATGCGCGCCGTTGTGGCATGCGCAGCTACGCGGCGCACTGACACAAATCAGACTGACATTGCTGATCGGCGGATATGCGCAAAAATTTTATCTCGGTCCAGCGTGCGCTCCGACAATGACCGAAACGGTGCGGCGGGGATTGTCTTTCGGTGCCGACATATTGCCATTGCCCCATCCCAGCTGGCGCAACACCGCATGGGTCCGTAAAAATCCTTGGTTTGAGGCCCAAATTATACCTGAACTGCGTCGTCGTGTGATTGGATTAATCACATAAAATCCCGGCATCAAACACAACAAAAGGTCGTTTGTGCAAAGGGAATGAGATTGCCGAATTAAATAAAATCAGATAGATTACCTTAACTTGAGTGGGGCGCGATTAATAAGATAATCATAATCTTATTCACTCTTGGGGGTATAAGTGCTTGATACTGATTTAAAAAATCGCCTAATCCTTGACAATCCCTGGTGGACGACCGGATCTGTTGAGGTGGCGGTTCAGCGCGCGGCACGTCGCGCGTTCGTTCATCCGTTCTTGGAGCGGTTGCGCAACGGTGGCGGTGTGGCGGCAGTTTTGTCCGGCCCCGGACGCGCGGGCAAATCGATTTTGATCAAGCAAGTCATCCAGCTTTTGATGGGCGCAGGCGTCGACCCCAAGTTTCTGGTTTATTTGCGCCTCGACAATCCGGCATTTGCCAACCTCAATTTAATCGAATTGGTCGACCAAGCGTTTATGACATCGGGTGTCGGCGCGGGTGGTTCGGGCGCATATGTGTTTTTGGACGACATTCACAACGTGCCGGAATGGGAAGAGCGCCTGGATGAATTGGCGCGCGCGCGACCATCGTGCCGTATCGCGGCCGTGACCGCGTTGGTGCCCGAAGCCGACACCGACGTCATGGGTGCGGCAGCGGGCGGCAAACACAAAGGCCCAGGGCCGTTTTCACACACCATTTTGCCGCCGGTGCTGTTCGCTGAGTATTTGCATATCAAACGCATACGCGAAAAATTGTTCGACCCCTACGGTCGGCTAACAGACCTGGATGCTTTGAACGCTGCATTTGTCGATTACGTTAATTTTGGCGGTTTTCCTGAGGTTTCCTTTCTAACCGGCGGGCAAGTCGGCAATCCGGTGGATGTCACGTCAAAAATCCTGCACCGCGATTTGGCAGGATTGTGTGGCATCGCCGATCAACGCGAAGTGGCCAAGCTGATGACCCGACTGGCGTTGGAAACGGGCATCGAAACGAGCATCGAAAACCTCTCCAAGGACATGAGCGTGGCCAAAAATACGCTGCGTAAGTACCTGGAGTTCCTGGAATCTTCATATTTGATCAAACGGATCTGGCGGGTTGATGGCGAAGCCAAGCGGTTTCAACGTCAAACGCGCTTTAAGGTCTATTTGACGTCCCCGGCGTTGCGCGCAGGTTTGGCCGGTCCGGTGGCGATGGACGACGAAGCGATGGCACGTCTGGCGGAAACGGCGGTGATTTCACAATTCATGCATTCCCCGACATTTCAGCGACTCTATTACGCTTTTTGGAAAAAAGGCCGTAAACACAAGCATGTTTCGTTGGTCGAAATGCCGGCCAAAGGCACCAAACCGGTCAAGTGCATCGAGCTTGATTGGTCGAACAAAGCCATTGCCCGTCCCCACGATGTGTTGGGCGATATGCTCGACTTCCTGGACGAAAACCGGCCCGCCACGCCGTCCAAGGCCTTGACCCGCAATATGTCCGGCAAGCGCTTCATCGGCGAACATGAGATCGGATTCATGCCGGTCGCAGTGTGGTGTTTCGCCGTTGGCCAAGTTCTGTTGGAAGGCCCCGGCGCGCTCAAAAAGCCGGCCTGATGTTCAGATCCATCAAAGGCATTGCGTGTAAAAATTCATTCAAAATAAGCAATTAGTGATTTCAATAAATTCGAACATCTTATTTACGCGCAATTCATAAATAGAATTATCATAAATTATCTAAATTTTTTACGTGATATTGATGTAGCACGAACCTTTCACCAGGTCGTAAAAAAAGGGCCCGAAGGCCCTTTTTTGCATTGGCATAGACACCTTACATTTTCACGCGTGCGCCAAGCCGTAAACGCAAGGCGTTGAGGCGAATGAAGCCCTCGGCATCGTGCTGGTCGTAAACGGAGTCTTCTTCGAACGTGACCACAGCTTCATCGTAAAGCGAATAAGGTGATTTACGTCCGGTGATGATGACGTTGCCTTTGTAGAGCTTCAAGCGAACGGTGCCGGTGACGCGCTCGTTGGCTTTGTCGATGGCGGCTTGCAGCATTTCGCGTTCCGGTGCGAACCAGAAGCCGTTGTAGACCAATTCCGCATAGCGCGGCATCAGTTCGTCCTTTTGGTGCGCGGCACCGCGGTCCAACGTCAGGCTCTCCATGGCGCGACGGGCGTGGAACAGCACCGTGCCGCCGGGGGTTTCGTAAACGCCGCGCGATTTCATGCCGACGAAACGATTTTCAACGATATCGATCGCACCGACGCCGTTTGCGCCGCCCAGGTCGTTGAGCTTGGCGAGCAGGGTCGCCGGGCTGAGCTTATCGCCGTTGATAGCAACGGGGTCGCCCTTTTCGAAATCGATGGTGATTTCGGTCGGATGATCGGGCGCCGCCATCGGGGTAACCATGCGTGTCAAAATCAGGTCGTAATCGGGCTCCTGCCACGGATCTTCGAGGATTTTGCCTTCCGAGGAGATGTGCAACAGGTTGGCATCCTGGGAGAACGGCGATTCGCCGCGTTTGTCCTTGGGAACCGGAATTTGGTGTTTTTCGGCATATTCGATCAACGAGGTACGCGAAGACAGGTCCCACTCGCGCCACGGTGCGATGATTTTGATATCGGGGTTGCAGGCATAATAGCCGAGCTCGAAACGCACCTGGTCGTTGCCTTTACCGGTCGCGCCATGGCTGACGGCGTCGGCGCCGACTTCACGGGCGATCTCGATCTGGCGTTTGGCGATCAGCGGACGGGCGATTGAGGTGCCAAGCAGATAGGTGCCTTCGTAAAGCGCATTGGCACGAAACATCGGGAACACATAATCGCGCACGAACTCTTCGCGCAAATCTTCGATGAAGATGTCCTTGATGCCCATCATTTCGGCTTTTTGGCGCGCCGGTTCCAGCTCTTCGCCTTGGCCGAGGTCGGCGGTGAAGGTCACCACTTCGCAGTTATACGTTTCTTGCAGCCAGCGCAGAATGATGGATGTGTCCAATCCGCCGCTGTAGGCCAGAACCACTTTCTTGATATCGCCCGCCATGATGAATGTCCCTAGACGTTTCGAGTATGGGGCCAATGCAGCCCCGCAACGCGGGCACTATAAGCAAATCCAGCGCGTGGGCAAGGGGGCCGCGATGGAGAAGTGGCTTTAGCTGGCGAGCCACGCTTCAAAGTCGCTTTGCATGGCGCTGTACGGGCGATAGCCCAATGCCAAGAAAGCATATTGACCGTCTTCGGCACACAAAACCGAGGGAAAGCCTTGCACGCCGAACGCTTGGGTGCGATGGAAGTCCCTGCCAACCTGGGAGCGCATCGCGGCGGAGTGAAAGTGGCTTTCGAATTGCGTGCGGTCCACGCCGACCTCTACAGCGAGCTCAGCGAGCACAAGCGGATCGGTGATGTCACGATTGTCCGCATAAAAAGCACGCTGCAACGCTTCGTACATCGCCAAGGTGGCGTCGGGGCTTAATTCCCGAACACTCACCACGGCACGGCAACTGGGTTCCGTGTCGTAGACAAAATTGTGGTCTGTAAAACGGGCAAAATCGAACGGCTGTCCGGTTTTGGCTTGGACCTCTTGCCAATGATGACGGATATACCCGCGCATCGCGTCATCCCACGGCTCGACCGTTCCCGGACGCAGCCCGCCCATCACGACATGAAACCGCGCTTGACCTTGGGCAAGCATCGCCAGTTGTTTGAGTTCCGGGGCAAACCCCCAACACCACGAACACATCGGATCGCCGAAAAACAGAACGTGCTTGCCGGGCCCGGGGTCCACGTGTTGCGCATCGGCAGGGTTATCGTGATCGCCGTGAATATTGCAGGTGTCAGTCATGGGCGCTCTCCGCTGGACTTGGAATATAAAGAACCTTCCCCTGCCATGCATCACTTGTGGAGGGGGGCTGGCAAGCGCGGCACGGGAAGGAAAGGAAGGCAGAGGCGGCGATCAGGCCGCCTGTGGACTGGGGGACCACTCGGCTGCGGCGAACGGCTCGTCCAGCGGCGTATGTGCGATATGGTTCATATAGTTGCTGATGGTTTTGGTCGCCACGGCGAGCAGAACTTCCAAAATTTGTGCCCGGCTATAGCCCGCGGTGAGAAAATCGTTGATGTCGTCGCGGTTCAAATGGCCGCGCTTTTCAACCACTTTGATGGCAAAGCTGGAAAGTGCCGCAAGCTTCGGGTCAAGAATAGGGCGTCCGTCGCGTACCGCATCGATGGTTGCGTTGTCGAGACCGACCATCGTTGCGGCCATGGTATGTGCAGAAACACAATAGGTACAGCCGTTGGTGCGGCTGATGGTCAGAAACAGCAACTGCTGTTCGGCGGGGCTAAAATCGGTTTCAGCCAACAAGCCATACGTGTGTGCATACCCTTGGGTTGCGGCGGGTGATTCCGCCATGATGTTGATGAGGTTGGGCACGAAGCCGAAACGCTCGGCGTAAGCATCCATAACGCCATGGGAACCTTTGGGAGCGGTGTCACGGGTGTGAAGGATGAAGGATGACATATCGACTCTCCGTATTGAGGCAGGGCAGGATATAAAACGGTCGTTCAAAAACAAGTCGAGGTTAAACCGCTCACCAAGAGAGAGTCAATTGTTTTTGAACGATAAGTTAATAATGGATCTCAGTCCAAGGTGCGCAGCGCCTGAGAAACAATGTCGCGCAGCACATCAGGCGCTGGGTTGGCGCGGGCCATGACATTGATGCCTTGGGCGATGGCGACGAAAAAACGGGCCATTTCACGGGCGGACTGTGCCGAAGTGATTTCACCACGGTGCTGGCCGCGTTCGATGACGGCGGTCAACAAGTCTTCAAAGGCTGTAAGGGTGTCGTGAATCCAGGCACTCATGGCATCGTTACAGCCATAAAGTCCGGCTGCGGTATTGGTCAGCAAGCAACCCTTGTGTTCGACATCGGATTGGGCGCGCTCAACTAGGGCGTAGAAGAAATCGACGATTTGTTGACGCGGTGATGTGTCCGCAGATGGTTGGGATAAAATTTTCGTGGGCGACGCGGCGCGATAGCGTTCCATAACAGCGGCGAACAATTGAGCCTTGTCGCCGAACGCGTTGTACAGACTGCCGCGGTTGAGGCCGGTGGCGTCGACCAAATCCTGCACGGAGGCGTCGTCGAAACCCTTTTTCCAAAACACTTGCATGGCTTTGTCGAGCACGGTGTCGGTATCGAACTGTTGCGGGCGCGCCATGAGTTATTGCCAATCTGAGTATTGGAACAGGCGTTCAAGATATGTGAAAAGCAATGCGATAGAAACCGCAAATCTTAAGCGCTGAGCGGTTCCGCTGCGTCATGCTCCGCTTTGCGCTTGGCTGCCAAGGCTTTGAGCTTTTGATTTTCGCTATCCGATTTCAACTGCCCACATGCCGCCATGATATCGCGGCCGCGCGGTTGGCGGATCGGGGCTGAGAAACCCAAATCATTGAGAATGCGTGAAAATTTGTGAACCGCGTTGTTGGACGAGGTTTCATAATTGGTGCCGGGCCAAGGGTTGAACGGAATCAGATTGAACTTGGCGGGGATCTTGTACTGGCGCATCAGTTTGGCCAGCAGGCGGGCATCTTCGGGACTGTCGTTGACGTCCTTAATCATCACGTATTCCATGGTGATACGCCGGGCGTTGCGTGCGCCGGGGTAGGCCGCACAGGCTTTGAGCAGCTGGTCGAGCGGATATTTTTTATTGATCGGCACCAAAATATCGCGCAATTCGTCGCGGGCGGCGTGCAGGCTGACGGCCAGATCGACTTCGATCTCGTCACCACATCGTGCAATCAACGGAACCACACCAGCGGTCGAAAGCGTGATGCGACGGCGCGAAATGGCGGTACCCTCGCCATCCTTAATGATGGTCAGGGCTTTTTTTACATTATCGAAGTTCATCAACGGCTCGCCCATGCCCATCATCACGATGTTGGTGAGCAAGCGCCCATCGACGCCCGAGGGCCATTCGTTCAAGCTGTCGCGTGCGGCCATCAACTGGCCGACGATTTCAGCAGGGGTGAGGTTGCGAACGATGCGCTGGGTGCCGGTGTTGCAGAAGTCGCAATTGAGCGAACAACCGACCTGGCTGGAGATGCACAGCGCACCGCGGCCTTCGTCGGGAATGAACACGGATTCGATTTCGTTACCGTCTTCAAGTCGAAACAGCCATTTTTGCGATCCATCGACACTGACCAAGTGACGCGCCACTTCCAGCCGGCCGATGTAAAAGTGCTCTTCCATCTTGGCGTGCAAGCTCTTGGAAAGGCTGGTCATGTCGGAGATATTCTTCACGCCTTGGTGATACAGCCAATGCCATATCTGTTTGGCACGAAAGGCTTTTTCACCGATGCTCGCCATGGCGTCGGTAAGCTCTTCGCGGGTCAGGCCGATCAGGTTGGTGCGCGTTTGGGTCATGATGGCCCTCATATAAGAGCTTTTGCAGTGAATCGCAAAGATTCTAAAGCGGCGCCAATGCGCTTATTTGACGCCGCACGCCTTGTTGATGGCGTTCCATGCGGCGGTGAACCCTTTTAAGGAATACGTATCGGTGGTTTCCGTGCCGCGCGACGAAACGCCCTTGACCACCAATGTGCCGCCCGCGCGCATGGCGGCGACCAAGGCTTTGTCCGCAGCGGCGTCCAGCGCCCAGGCATGGCCGCCTTGGGTGAACAGTTTAAACGTGGTTTTGCCGTCGATGGTGGCGGTCGGTTCGGAGCCGGACTTGAAGGTGTAACCGGCTTGGAAACCGACCTCGCCGATGCGCTTTTCCTTGGGGCGGTGGGAAATGATCGTCAACGCGGTGCCGCGTTGGGTGTATTTGCCTTCCGATTTTTGCGGTTCCGCAGACATCACGCAAACGGGATTGCCGTTTTCCAATTCCTTGATGGCCTGCCAGTCGCCGCTTTCCAACAACGTTTCGCCATGCGCACCATGGGCGGAAAGAGCTAGAAGGAATACCGTATTGATAAAAAGCCGTTTGCTCATCATGGTGTCAGTTTACTCATCAGATTGGTTCGGGCAACCCCCACCCGGAAGCCTTTAAACGGAACGCATCGCAATGACCACGTCGAATCCCGTCTTCATCGAAGTTACCCGCGCCGGCTTTGTCGAAAGCCGCCATCGCGGCGCCTGTGCCGTGGTCGATGCCGACGGCCAAATGGTCCATGCATGGGGCGATGTGGAGGCTCTGGTATACCCACGCTCGGCACTCAAACCGATCCAAGCCTTGCCTTTGATCGAAACCGGCGCGGCGGATCATTACGGCCTGGGGGATGAAGAAATTGCCCTGGCGTGCGCTTCGCACAACAGCGAACCGTTCCACGTCGAACGTGTGACGGCATGGCTGGAGCGTGTCGGCTTGACGGTCGACGATTTGGAATGCGGGGTGTGCGAAGCCATTTCGTTGGACGTCACCAAGGCGATGAGCAGTGCGCATGAACCGTTCACCCGCGCGCACAACAATTGCTCTGGTAAACATACGGGATTTCTGTCCACGGCCTTGTTCATGGGTGAAGCGACCAAAGGCTACATCGGGGCCCATCACCCGGTGCAACAACGCGTCACCAAGACCGTTGAAGAGATGACCGGTGTCAGTCTCAGCTCGGCGCCGTGCGGATCGGATGGCTGCGGCATTCCGGTGTTTGCGTTTCCGTTGCATGCGTTGGCGCGGGGTATGGCGCGCATGATGTCCAAGGATTTGGCCGCGTCGCGCAAGGCGGCGGCAAATCGCGTCATGGCGGCGATGGTGGCATGCCCGCAGTGTGTTGCGGGCACCAAGCGTTTCGACACCCGGGTGATGACGGCGTGCAAAGGCGAGGTTCTTGTCAAGGGTGGCGCGGAAGGGGTGCACATCGCGATGATCCCTGCCAAAGGTCTAGGCATCGCGTTGAAAGTCGATGACGGCACCATTCGCGCGTCCGAACAGGCCATGGGCTGCATTTTGGATGGCCTGGGTCTGTTGCCTGAAGCGGCACGCTCTGAGCTTGCCGATTTGATTGAGATGCCGGTGCGCAGCACCCTTGGCGAACGGGTCGGGGAAATCCGTAAAGGTCCCGGACTTATGTTCTAGTGCTTCGTTTTATGCGCTGAATCCTTCGGGATCGAAGCCCTTGCCCAAGGGCGGATCTTGACGGAATTTTTCCAGTCGGCGCAACACCGGACCGCCGTGCTGGTGCTCGTCGAGCGGTTTGACCGGCCCACCAGCGCGCACCGGTCGCTCGGCAAACCGACCCATGGATAGGCTGCGGTCATATAAGACCACCGCGGCCGCGACCGAAACGTTGATGCAAAAGCTGGTGGGGATCTTCAGCACGAATTCGCATTTTTCGACCATTTCCGGTGACAGGGAGCCGCGTTCCGGTCCCAGCACGTAAGCGCATTGGCTGGGATGACGAAAGCTCGGCAAATCGATGGCATCGTCGGTCAGTTCGACCCCGACCAAGCGGCAGCCGTCCGGCAGCAGCATCTCATCGACCGAGGGAAAGCCATAAAATGGCAGATGTTCAAGGGCGTTGGAGGTGTCCGCCAGAGCACCCTTATGCTGCTTGTATTTTGCCTGCACGGTATACACGAAGCTGGCGCCGAAGGCGTGCGCGGTGCGAAAAATCGCCCCGGCGTTCATGGATTTACTGATGCGTTCAACGCCGACGCCGAAATAGCCTCGCATAGTGCGCTCCCGTTTTTCTGTGAACGTAGAATTGCGGTTGGCTGCGCAAAATGGCGGAAAGGTGCGGGTGATGCAACCCTTTGGCGGTCAGTTTTGTTTTAACCAATTGAAATGTTTAGATTTTGCCAAAACCAAAATGTTGCCAAACAGCACCATGGCCGCGCCAGCCAAGGCGGTGGGGGTGAATACATAACCTTCCAGCCACACGGACAGGCTCAACGCCACGACCGGAAACAACACCGTGGCATACGCCGCTTGACCCGCGCCGATACGTCCCAGCAAGGTGAGATAGGTGCCGAACGCGATGATCGAGCCGAACACCGAAAGATAAAAAAGTGAAGCAACGTACTGGACCGTTCCATCCCAGTTGAACGCCATGCCGTTCGCCCAGGCGTACACCGCCGTGAACGCCGCGCCGTAAGCCATGCCGTAGGCGTTGACTTGGAGGACAGGCAAACCACGCTTTTGGTTGCGTGCCGACGCCATATTGCCGAGGCTCGCCAGCACGGTTGCGATGACGCACAGATAAAGACCATATGCGCCCTCGTCCCTGAAACTGAGGTTTGAGACTTCCGGCCAGAACACCAACGCCAAACCGCAGATGCCGCACAGTGCGCCCAATAACATTTGCATCGTCACCGGGGTGCGAAAAAACACCCGCCCCAGCACAATATTCCAGCCGACGATGGTGGAAAATACCACCGCGATCAGTCCGGTGGTGACCATACCGGTAGCGACGTAAAAGACCGCATAGTTGGCTGAAAACAAAAACAGCCCCTGCACCGCCATCCACAAGTGATCGCGGGCGCTGTAACGCATGTCTTTACCTTTGATGAGGCACCAGCCGATCAACAATACGGCGGCCAGCGCAAACCGATAAACGACTGAAACTTGCGGTTCGACCACACCCAACTGCAATTTGATGACATACCAAGTGGAGCCCCAAATCAGCACCGTAATGGCATAAAGCGATAGGGTATTGTTGGGCATGACCTGATCCTAGGCGCGAAATACTTCGAGGGTGTGCAGTATGAGCACTTTATTTGACTTTGGTGAAGGCTCAGTTTAGGCCTTACGGCTGATGCGGGTGTACGTATTCGGAACGAAGACTCGAATCCACGCCGTTTGAGGCACAAGCAAACAATGGGAACGACGATGCTGAACACCATTCTCGACAAGCTGCCACCTGGACCGACGATGTTTTTCGGCGCGATTTATGTGGTCATGCCGATTTTGCCCGAACCTCATCTGGTGCAAAAAGCCGTAATGTTGTCGCAAGGCTTGACGTTGGCTCCCATCGATTGGCTGGACATCGTGATGCATTCCAGCGGCGGCCTGTTGGCGCTGGCAGTTTATCGCCGCAGTCGTCAGCGTGCCGCCGAGGCCGCTTCCGCCAGCTCCAACCCAATGCCTTCCGACGACGAACAAGCGTAAGCCGCGATTGTCATTGCAATGCGAAAGGCGCAACCCTGATCCGCACTTTACGTTGTGGTGTGGCGCATCAAATCCCCATATGGTGCAAAGCTTCACCCTGATATTTAGGACGCATCATGTCGCCCAAGGCGCTTCACGCCCGATTTCTGGCCCTGTCACCCGCCGCAAGCGGGGCGCTGTGGATGACCTTGGCTGCCTGTCTGCTGGCCACGCTGAGCTTGCTGGTGCGCAGCATTTCCGGCGATTTGCACCCTTTTGAGATTGCCTTTTTTCGCAACGTCGCGCAGTTGGTGTTGATGCTGCCGTGGGTATGGATGGCAGGTATTGCGGTGATCCGTACCACTCGCACCTGGGCCCACGTGCGCCGTTCGGCGTTCGGCATCGGCGCTATGCTGACGTGGTTTTCCGTGCTCACGATGATGCCCATCGCCGAAGCCACGGCGATCAGCTTTTCCGCGCCGTTGTTCACCACGGCCGGCGCGGCACTGTTTTTGCGCGAACAGGTAGGGGTGCGCCGCTGGTTGGCGACGGTGGTTGGGTTTGCGGGCGTGTTGCTGATCATCCGCCCGGGTTTTCACGAAGTCGGGCAGCCGCAACTGCTGGCCTTGTTGGCGGCGGCGTTGATCGCGGGCGCGATGTTGTCAAACAAATCGTTGGCGAAAACCGAACCGCCCAACGCCATGGTGGTGTGGATGGGCGTGTATATGAGCATCTTTTCGCTGCCACCCGCATTGACGGTGTGGACGTGGCCCGAAGCAGACGTGTGGATTTGGTTGGTGGTGCTGGGGTTTGTCGCCACGGCGGCGCACTTGGCCATCAACCGGGCGTTCGGCGCGGCTGATGCATCGTTCATCGCGCCGTTCGGCTTCGTGCAAATTCCGTTCGTTGCGGCAATCGGTTTCATCGCTTACGCCGAAGTTCCCGACCTGTGGACCTGGGCCGGTTCGGCCGTGATCGTGGCGTCCGGCATCTACATTGCGCGCCGCGAAGCCAAGCATCGTCAGGCAGTGGCGGTACAGCCCGCGTTGGGCGTGGCGACGCTCGGCGTCGAAAAAGTCTAGTCGTCCGCTCAGTTCCCGGGAACAGGCTCCACATCTTGAACGAATGAGTCGATGGGTGCGTCTACCTGTACTTCGGCTGGTTCATCGATGGGTTCGTTCATGGGGGCGTCGCCGTTGGATGCCGAGTCGCTAAGAGATCGGATGGTGATTTCGACGCGGCGGTTTTTGGAGCGATTTTCCGGGCTGTCGTTGGGCACCAGTGGCCGCGAATCGGCAAAGCCTTGCACGGTGATGCGGCTCGGGTCGATCGAGGTGTACTTCAAAATGTACTGCGCCACGGAAATGGCCCGGCTGGCGGACAAGTCCCAGTTGGATCGGTATTGATCGGTCGAGATGGGCAGGTCGTCGGTGTGACCGGAAATGATGATCTGCCCTTCGGAATCCTGTAGGACCGTGAGAAATTTTGTCAAAATGGGCAGGAAATCATCTCGAAATTCGCCGCTGCCGGACGGGAACGAGACTTTGTCTGGAAAGCGTACCACGGTGACGTTGCCAGCGCGAATGATGTCCATGACGTCGGATGCAATCTCACTGGCCATCACGGTTTGCAGATCGTTGAAGGTGCGTTTGGCTTTTTCGGCAGCCTTGTCGGGCACGGCTTGAACTGGTTCTTCCGTGCCCTCGACCACGTCTTCTTCGTCGGGGGCGACGTGTTCGGTAACCTCCATCTCGGGGATGGGGATCGGCACCACGTGTTTGGTGGCGCCGGCCGCAGGGCTGCCGTCCAACTCGATGATGCCGGATTTTTTATCCATGGATTGAAGGCCGAAGGCGTCGCTCATGGCGCCAGCGATCTTTTTGAACTTATCGACTTCCATGACCGAAAAGGACAGCAACAACACAAAAAAGGTTAGCAGCAAGCTCATCAGATCGGCAAATGTGACGATCCACGTCGGGGCGCCCGCTTCGCATTTCTTGGGAGGCGGGGGAGGCATTATTCTTCGCCCTCGTCCACGTCGTCATCATCGTCCGAACGATTGCGCTGATTTTCGGGTAGGAAGCCTTCGAGAATGTCGGCCAAGATCATCGGGCTTTGACGGGCGTGAATTTGCGTGATGGATTCGAGGATCAGTTCTTTGGTGAGGCGCTCTTCCTCGGTTTTGCTTTCCAACTTGTCGGCAATGGGCAATGCGATCAGGTTGGCGATCACGGCACCGTAGAGCGTGGTCAGCAGCGCCACGGCCATGGCCGGGCCGATGGATTGTGGGTCGTCCATGTTGGCGAGCATCTGCACCAAACCAACCAAGGTTCCGATCATGCCGAACGCCGGGGCGGAATCACCGATCGCCTTGAAAATATGCGCACCTTCGTCGTGGCGATGGATGGAAAGTTCCATATCGCGGATCAGGGCGTTGCGCACCACTTCGAGGGGGTGACCATCGACGCACAATTTAATGCCGCGTTTGAAGAATGGATTGTTAATGTCGGCGCCTTCCAACGCCAGCAGACCGTTTTTGCGCGCCATTTCCGCGAGTTCCAGGGATACCTCGATCAGACCGCGAGGGTCTTCGCGAACGTTTTTCAATGCCGAGGAAGCCCCGGTCTTAAATGCGGAAAAAACATTTTGCAGGGGGAATTTGACAAACGTAGCAGCCAGGGTGCCGCCGACCACAATCAAGAATCCCGGCAAATTGAGAAACAAATCAAGGCCGGAGCCGACCAAAATAGCGCCGACAACCACGCCGATGCCAACCACCAAGCCAATCAGTGTGGCAAAATCCATCTTCTATCCTTAAGCCCTCAATCGCGCGTGGGCTCCGCGCTATCGATATTCATCGTACACAAAGTATCTATAATACTTTTGCGCCTGACAGTGAACTATCGTTCAACAAGCGCACAAGCGCAAGTCCGCCAAGCGCTTAATAGACGGGCTTTATAATATTGGAAGTGGTTTAGAGGATTCCGTCAATGGCCTGGGCCAGGCCGAAATCCTTTATGGTCAAGCCACCGGCATCGTGGGTGCTGAGGCGGACATCGACATGATTATAGACGTTGGTCCAATTGGGATGATGGTTCATCTTTTCTGCCACGAACGCGACCCGGGTCATAAACGAAAATGCGGCGGGAAAATCGCGAAAGGTGAAGCTTTTTTCGATGGCGGCGCGGTCTTGGCTCAGTCGCCAACCATCGAGTTCACCGAGCTGTGCGTCGATGGCTTTTGGATCGAGGAGGGCGCTCATCAGGGGGCTCCTTTATTGTTATACAAAAGACACTTGGCGTCCCTTGGCGGGGAGATCAAGGCCGGGTAGTGTGTACGTCATGGACATGAACTTTACGATACCACCGTCACTCGACGATTTTGAAACAATCGCCCGAAAGGCCTATGATGTCTTGCCGCGCGAGCTGGCGCAATTTTCTGACGGCGTGGTGATCCGTATTGACGATTTTCCAGATGCCGAAATCGAACGCGAAATGGATCTGGAAAGCCCGTTCGATCTGCTGGGCCTGTATCAAGGCGTCGCGTTGGGCGACAAAAGTCTCGCCGATACGCCGCAAGGCGTGGACATGATCTTTCTTTACCGTCGTCCGATCTTGGATTACTGGTGTGAGAGTGGCGAGGATTTGCAACATCTTATCCGCCATGTTCTGATACACGAAATTGGCCATCATTTTGGTCTCAGCGACGCGGACATGGAGCGCATCGAGTCCGCCGCCGAGGCTGAAACGGCTTAAGAGGACGTGTCTTAAAAGTCTGAGGAGCATTTTCAGTGAGCAACGTCGTCAAACCCTTGAAGCCGGAAGTTCTTTACACCGCGTGCCCAAAATCGCAACTGAACTTCAAGACGACCAAAGACCTCAAGCCTCAAGACAATGTGATCGGTCAAGCGCGTGCGGTGGAATCGATCCGTTTCGCCATCGGTATGTGCCATGACGGCTATAATCTGTTTGCGTTCGGTCCCGAAGGGACCGGCAAATCCAGCACGGTTTTACGGTTTTTGCAGCGCGAGGCCAAAACCCAGAAAACCCAGTCCGATTGGTGCTACGTCAACAATTTTGAAGATCCGCACAAACCGCGTGCCGTGGAATTACCGCCGGGCAAGGCCTGCCCCTTGCGCGATGACATGGAGCGTCTGGTCGAAGAACTGCAAGGCGCGCTGCCTGCCGCGTTCGAAAGCGAAGATTACGGCCAGCGCAAAGAAGCGCTGGAAGAAGAGCTGAAGACCCGCCATGAAGGTGCGTTTTCCAAGCTGCAGAAACGCGCCGAAGACAATGGTATTGCTTTGGTGCGCACACCGATGGGTCTGGGGCTGGCCCCGGTCCAAGATGGCGAGGTGTTGACCCCGCAAGCGTTTGAAAAATTATCCGAGGAAGAACAGAAATCGCGCCAAGCCGCGCTGACCGAACTGCAAGCGCAGCTCGAAGACATATTGGCGCAAATCCCCAAATGGGAAAAAGAGCATCGCGAAAAATTGCGCGAACTCAATCGCGATGTCACCCAGCGCGCGGTCGGCCATTTGATCGAAGAACTGGAAAAACGTTGGCACGACCACGCCAATGTCATGACGTATTTGGAGGCCGTACGCCAAGACGTGATCGATCATGCCGCCGATTTTCTGCCATCCGCCGATCAAAGCCAGCAACTCGTTACCATCCCCGGTCAGCGTTCCGCATCCGGGGGGGCGGGGTCGTTCCGCCGCTATCAGGTCAATGTCATCGTCGACAACTCGGCCTGCGAAGACGACCCTGAAGTGGGCGCGCCGGTGGTCGAAGAAGAGCACCCCACGCAGCCCAACTTGGTGGGGCGGGTCGAGCATCTCAGCCAGATGGGCACCTTGGTCACGGACTTCAATTTGATCAAGGCCGGCGCTTTGCACCGCGCCAACGGCGGCTATCTGGTGTTGGATGCGCGCCGCGTCCTGATGCAGCCGTTTGCCTGGGAAACCCTGAAACGGGCGTTGCGCGGCCGACATATTCGCATTGAAAGTCCGGCGGAATCATTGGGTTGGGCAACCACCGTTTCGTTGGAACCCGAACCCATCCCTTTAAACGTCAAGGTGGTGATGCTGGGCGAGCCGATGATCTATTATTTGCTCAGCATGTACGACCCGGACTTTAAGGAACTGTTCAAGGTCGCCGCCGATTTCGCCAACACCATGGACCGCGACGAAAGCGGCGTGAAGGAATACGCCGCTCTGCTCGCCAGTCAAGTTGAGCGCGAAGGATTGCGTCATCTTGATCAAGGGGCGGTGGCGCGAATCATCGAACAGGGTGCGCGCATCGCCGGGGACACCGAAAAATTGACCACCCATATGGCATCGGTGGTGGATTTGGTGCGCGAAGCCGATTATTGGGCGGGAGTCGAAAACAAAAAAATCATTTCCGCCCGCCACGTTCAAGAAGCCATTGATGCGAAGATCTATCGTTCCGACCGCTATCGCGAACGACTTCAGGAAGAAATCCAACGCGGCACCTTCGTGATCGAAACCAACGGAGCGAAAGTCGGCCAAATCAACGGCCTATCGGTTTTACAGCTCGACACCTTCGCGTTTGGCCGTCCGTCGCGCATCACCGTCAATGTCAGCCTGGGCAAGGGCGAATTGGTGGACATTGAACGCCAAGTCGAATTGGGCGGTCCGCTGCATTCCAAGGGCGTGATGATTTTGGAAAGCTTTCTCAACGCCCGCTTCGGTCAAGACGGGCCGTTGGCGCTCAGTGCGCGCATCGTGTTCGAGCAATCGTACGGCGGCATCGATGGCGACAGCGCGTCGTCGACGGAACTATACGCACTGATGTCGGCCATTGCAGGCATACCGATCAAGCAATCGATCGCGGTAACGGGTTCGGTCGACCAGCAAGGCCGAGTTCAGGCGATCGGCGGCGTGAACGACAAAATCGAAGGCTTTTTCGATATTTGCGCTGCACGCGGCTTGACTGGCGAACAAGGTGTGATCATCCCAGCGACCAACGTCAAACATCTGATGTTGCGTCACGATGTGGTCGAGGCGGTAAAAGCGGGACAATTCAACATTTGGGCTGTGGACACAATCGATCAGGGTATCGAAATCCTGACCGGCGTGCCGGCGGGAGAGCTGGCTGAAAACGGTACGTATCCTATCGGCAGTGTAAACCGTGCGGTGGCGCGGGTGTTGCGTCAATTCGGTGCCAAGGTGCGGGCATTTTCAGCCGGTGCACCACAAGCACCTACAAACGCCATCATCAAGGTCGAGCAGCGACGCGACGCCTGATCAGCCTTTCGATGCAGACGCTGCTGCCGTCAGGCTTTTTAGAAAATCGAACAGATCAGGATTGGCATCGAGGATTTGCGCCAATCGCACAAGATCGGAAATGCTCTGGTGAAGCTCGGCCGATGTTGGTGAGGAGACCGGCTGTTCGACGGCGTTGGCGATGATGGATTGCGTTGCAACCGAGGCCGCTGGCGGTTCGACGATTTGCGCCTGGGTTGCTTGATCCGTGGCGGTGACGGATGCGGTGTTGCTCGGTTGCGTCAATGTCGGGTCAACGGTGGCCGGTTGCGGGCTCGCGATAGGGGCTTCATCACCCATGAGAGTGTTCTCCTTCGTGTTGGCGGCGGGCGGAACGGTGTCGATTTTTTCGGCGGCCTTTAGCAGCAGCTCCGCCATCAACAGCGCGTGCGCCCAGTTCATATGCTTACCTTCTCGTCTGAGGTTGCATAGGGGATGACGGCCCAGGGCGTATGTTGTGACGTTAAAAGATCGGGGAGGAAATTGTGAGGGATCAGACCGCAATGAAAATGCGCTTTCTTAGATTGCCTCTAGGTTTGCTTAGGGAGTAAACCGAAATATAAGCCGTGCTGAGGCTAAAGGTAGGATTGTGAAATTTTTTGACGCACTCGGTGTTAAAATGAGCGACGAAATCCGGGGGGAATAATGTTTCCATGAGCGCACGCAATGAATTTACCAGACTGGGTCTGATGATGGTCGGGCTTGGGGTGATGGTGGGTCTGATCTTCCCGCCTTTCATGCTTATCTTAGGCGTGCCGCAAGAGATCGCCTTGCGTCCAGTGGTGTTCGCGGCGACCATCGCTTGCGGCATCGCGCTCGGCGCATTCAACATCGTCTTGGCACGCCTGCAAATTGGCCGACGGCTGACGGCGATGAAAGACGCCATCCAGGACTTGGCCGATGAACGCGCGGTCGATGAAATACCGTGCTCTGAAAACGACGATGTTTTTGGCGACATTGCGCGCGCTATAGCGGTGCTTCGCGATCACGCCGATAAAAAGCGAGAATTGGAGCGTCGTCAGGTTGAAGAAGCTCAGCGTATAAACGAGGAAAAAGCCGAAGAGCGAGAAGCGCTCGCCTACGACTTTGAGGCGGGCGTCAAGGGGGCCATGTCGGGTGCGCAAAAAGATACGGCATCCCTACAAAAGGCCGCCCGCGCCATGGGCGAAAGCGCCGAGCAGAGCTTAAGCAAGGCTCAATCCGCCATCGAACTGTCCGATGCCGCCACCCAAGGTGTCGATGCGGTGGCGCAGGCTGCGGAAAGCATGGCCAAGACGGTACGCGACCTAAGTTCACGTATGCGTCGTTCCAGCGAGATGTCTCAACACGCCGTTGAGCGGGTCAGCCAAGCTGATGCCTTGGTGGCTGAATTGGGCGAGGCGACCGCACGGATCGAAAGTGTTGCTGGTTTGATTATCGATATCGCAGACCAAACCAACATGCTTGCGCTCAATGCCACCATCGAGGCTGCCCGCGCGGGCAGTGCTGGCAAAGGTTTCGCGGTGGTTGCCGGTGAGGTCAAGAACCTTGCCAATCAAACCGCCAAGGCGACCGATGAAATCACTGCGCACATCGACAACATTCGCGGCGCAGGCATGCGCGCGCGTGACGCGATGGTCGCAGTCAGCTCCGCGATCGATGAAATCAACTCGATTGCCGGAGATGTGACGCGGGCAGCTGAGGAGCAAAACGAAACGATTTCAGATATTTCGGTGAATGCGCGCGAAACATCGGATGCCACGGGCCAATCGCTCGCGTATATCCGCGATGTTGGAAAGGCAATTGAAGAGACCGGCCTTGCTGCGCACGAAATGCTCGCGACGGTTGACGATCTGGCCCGTCAAATGGGCGTCCTGACCGAGAAAGCCGACAATTTCGTGGAAAATGTTCGCAAAGGTTAACGCTTTGCGGGAAAACCCGCGCAAGTGATGAACGATTGAATATTGCAGTGCCGAGGAATCGGCTATAGTCGAAATCGGTTTTTTCATTCATGCGCGCATGCTCGGCGCGTTCTAGCTCGGGAAAGGTTATCTGTGCGTATAGGGTCAATCCTTTTGCTCGTGCTTTCCTTTATGGTGGCGTTTAAAGCTGCGCATGCCCAATCCACCGATTTCAGTCCGGAAGAAAAAGCTTATTTGGCGACGAAAAGCCAAATCAAAATGTGCGTTGATCCTGCTTGGATGCCCTACGAAAGCATTGATGAGCATGGACAGCATGTCGGTCTGGCTGCTGATTTTATGGCGCTCGTTTCAAAGAAAATCGGCATTCCGATTGAATTGGTCGCGACCAAAACGTGGAACGAGTCGTTGGATTTCTCCAAATCGCGCAAGTGCGACATCTTGTCGTTGCTCAACAAAACGCCCGAGCGTCAGGAGTTTTTGAATTTCACAGAGTCCTATCTGGATGCCACCGTGGTTTTGGTAGCGCACGAAGACGTTGTGTATCTCAATGGCTTCAAGGCCTTGAGCGGTCAAACGTTGGGCGTTGTCAAAGGTTATGTCTACGAATCCCACATTCGCACCAATTATCCCAATGTGCGTCTGGTCTATGTGGACAATCTTGACGAGGCCTTAAGGCGGGTGTCGAACGGCGAGTTGTTTGCCACGGTGGATTCTCTGCTGATTGTCACCCATCACATGCAGGCGCTGGGCTTGAGCAATTTGAAGATCGCCGGTCAAACCGAGTTCGTTCACAAGTTGCGTGTCGGTGTTCGCAACGATGATCCGCAATTGCTGTTCGTGTTACAAAAAGCCCTCGACGCGGTGAGCCCGGTGGAGCGCAACGAAATCTTTCAGCGCTGGTTCACGGTACGGTTTGAACACGGCACCAATTGGCGCATGTTGTGGAGTGTTCTCGGTGGCGCAGGGGTGTTGTTTGTTTTCCTGCTCTATCGATACATGCTGCAAAGACGATTCAATAAACAACTAAAAGCGAAAAACATCGAACTTGAATATCTGTCGCAAACCGATCCTTTGACCGGGGTGTACAACCGCCTGAAAACGGATGCTTTGCTGGATCAGGAGTTTGAACGCTCAAGGCGGTATGGCCGTGATTTGTCAGTGGTGATGTTCGACTTGGATAATTTCAAACAGGTCAACGACATGCATGGCCATCAAACCGGCGATCGAGTGCTGGTCGCCGCCAGTGCGTTGGTTCAAGCGAGTATTCGCAAGCACGATGTGCTCGGCCGATGGGGCGGAGAGGAGTTCTTGATCCTTTGTCCGGAAACCGATCTGAAAGGCGCCGAAAGCTTGGCGGAAAATTTGCGTCAGCAGTTGGAACAACTGCATCTTAGCGAGGTCGGGACCATCACCGCCAGCTTTGGCGTCGCCCAGTTGGGCCGCACCGAAGACATCAAGCGTTTGATCGGATATGCGGACAGTGCGCTCTATGACGCTAAGCAAAAGGGCCGTAACCGGGTTTGTGTCCATAAGCCGCTGGTGTCATGACGGGGATCTCCCCCCCCCCTCAAGCCGCGCCTTAAAGCTACGCCGCTTGAAGGGGGTAATCAGTCCGCAGATCGGTTTTACACCAGGCAGACATAGTAGTTGTTTTGGATGTCGTGATCCAATTCATGCACTGCGACTGTACGGAAGCCGGCATCTTTGAACATGCTTTCCGCCAGTTCACGCCCCCACATAGCGCCAAGTCCAGCACCGCCTTGGGCCAAGGAAACGGTCATGCAATGCATGGTCGACATGGTGTAGAGCAAGGGACCGATTGGATGCTCGACGTTGCCCTCGACCTGACTTGAGCCCTTGATGTCTTGGGCAAGATACACCCCGTCCTTTTTTAAGGTCCTGTGAATGCCCCTGAGCACCCGCGCCGGATCGGCCTGGTCATGAATGGCGTCGAAGGTCAGTACCAGATCGAAGCGCTCGACTTCAGCGTCGTGATCGAAAGAGCTCAAATCGCGGGCGAGAAAGCGTGCGTTGGTCAACCCTTGGGCATCTGCTTCGTATTGCGCATAGCGAACGGCTTCGGTGCTGAGATCAATGCCGAGGAATGAGCTGTTGGCAAAACGCTTGGCCAATAGATTGATCGCTCGCCCGCGACCGCACCCAACATCAAGAACCTCGATACCGTTTTCTAAGCGCTCAACTAAGCCCGGCGCCAGGGGCAAAATGTCATCGATGAGTGCGGGCAACACGGTTTGACCACTGTCTTCGGCCATCACTTCGTGAAAGCGTGGATATCGTGCGTAGGGTACGCCACCGCCATTGGCGAAACAGCCGAGCAACTCGTCTTCAACTTGTCCCAACAACGGGATGTACTGAGCATAGGTCGCCAGATTGCCGGGCGTACTGGCGCGCGTCAGGCATGCAGCGTGCTCAGCAGGCAGATGATAGGTGCGTGTTTGGGCGTCAAACGCAACAAACCGTCCAGTGACCATGGCGCCCAACCATTCACGCACATAGCGTTCCTGCAGGCCTGCCGTCGTTGCAATGGTGTCGCTGGTGGCCGGGCCGGTTTCGGCCATGGCGTCGAACAGTCCGGCACGGTGTCCGATGGACGTCATCAAACACATTGCCCCGCTGTTCAGCGTAGCGACAAAACGGGTTTCAAAGTCGTTCGCATCCTGTGCGGAGGCAATGGATATGGTGTGGTCGAGGCACATAACGATCTCCTTATTTATACTGACCAGTTGGTATAAATAAGGATAGTCATTTAATGCGTCAATAGTCCTTATCGCGTAACGATATGGCGAAATGTAAATATCTAGCGTATTGAATTATAACAATTGCTGCGCAACATTCGGCCACAGACGTTGCGGCCAAGTTTGTTATGTACTAATTAGTGTAGTATGAAAGATCGATCAGACGGAGAGTGCCCATGGCCCGCAACGGCAACCAAACACGTGAAAACATCATGAACGCCGCCCAGGCGCTGATTTTACAGCAAGGGTTTTCCGCTACATCGGTCGACAGCGTCATCGAAGGCGCAGGCATCACCAAAGGCACGTTTTTTTATCACTTTAAAGCAAAATCAGAATTGGCCTCCGCATTGGTCGCGCGTTACGCACGACTGGACGCGGAGCATCTGGATGGCGACCTGGCACGGGCCGAAGGATTGTCGCGCGACCCGTTGCAGCAAATTTTGATTTTGGTCGGACTATTCAGGGAAGAAATGGCGGGTTTGACGGAACCGTTTCCCGGCTGCCTATACGCGTCTTTTTGCTACGAAGCGGGATTGTTTGACGATGAAACCCTTGGCCATATAACTGGCGCATTCGCGTACTGGCGTGAACGTCTCGAACCCAAATTTACGGCGATTATAGACGCACATCCGCCACGATATCCGGTCAGTGCCGATGAACTCACGGATATGCTTCTGGGTATATTCGAAGGCGCGTTCATCTTGTCGCAAACATGGAAAGACCCGGCGATCATCATGCAGCAACTTGGCCACTATCGCAATTACATCGAATTGCTGTTTAGCGCGAACGCGTAGGAACGCTGCGGACGAAAAATCATAGGCTTGCAGATCAACTTAGCCAGGCAGGATCAGGCCGCAGTGGAACTGTTCCCATCTGGAGAAGTTTCATTGCTATTGGCCAGCACGTCGATCATGTCATTTTTCGACAACGTGCCTTGGTATTCCCCGTCCTCGCTGACAATCGGTACGGGGTAATCCGAAGTTAGCGTGGCGGGAAGGGCGTCTTGCAATACGGTGTCGGGTTGAAGCGAAGGCCCCTCTTGAGCCATATCGTGGAGCGAGGGGTTCGTACCCGGCAGCCCACAAGCCTCTTCCAGTGCTTCTTGCGTGACCACGCCTTTGTACTCGTCGCCATGAAAGACATAGGCGTAATCGTCATCCCAGCCGCGCATCTTCTTGAGCGCTTCGTCGATGTTTGCGGTGGTCAAGCGGTTGACGGGAGGCTGCATCACCACATCGACGGATAAAACGCGGGCGCGGTTGACGTCGCGCACGAACGCTTCCACGTAATCGTCTGCAGGTTCCAGGAGTATCTCTTCCGGACGGCCAACTTGCGACAGCACGCCATCTTTCAAGATCGCGATACGGTCGCCCAGGCGCAACGCTTCGTCCAGATCGTGGGTGATAAAAATGATGGTTTTGCGCAGTTTATCCTGCAACTCGATCAGCTGATCCTGCATACCCGAACGGATCAAAGGGTCAAGCGCCGAAAACGCTTCGTCCATCAGAAGGATTTCAGGATCGGTGCACAAGGCGCGCGCCAAGCCGACGCGCTGCTGCTGGCCCCCTGATAATTGGGCGGGATATTGGTCTTCATAACCTTCTAGGCCGACGGTCGACAGCCATTCGCGCGCCTTGTCGTTGCGTTCGGCCTTGGAAACGTTTTGGATGGCTAAACCGAACGCAACGTTTTCCAAAACGGTGCGATGGGGCAACAGCCCGAAGCGCTGAAAAACCATCGACATCTTGTGACGGCGGAAATTTTCCAACTCTTTTTGCGACAGGCTCATCACATCGATGCCATCGACGAAGATCGACCCTTCTGTCGGATCGATGAGGCGGTTGAAGTGACGGATCAGCGTCGATTTACCTGAACCTGAAAGCCCCATGATGACGAAGATCGAGCCCTTTTCGATATCAAGGTTGATATTTTTCAAGCCGACAGTGTGGCCCGTCTCAGCCAAGATGTCGTCTTTCGACCGGCCTTCACGCACCATCGGCATGACGTCTTTGGGATTGGCGCCAAAAACCTTATAGAGATTTTCAATGCGAACGATTGGGTCACTCACCGTGCATACCTCCGAGGTGTCTTTGGGTGCGCTTGGCATAGGCTTGGGATACGCGATCGAACATGATGGCGATGACGACAATCGCCAGACCGTTGAGCAATCCCATGGTGAAGTATTGATTGGTGATGGATTTCAAGACCGGTTGACCCAAGCCTTTAACGCCGATCATCGAGGCGATAACGACCATCGCCAGCGCCATCATAATGGTCTGGTTGACACCGGCCATGATGTTGGGCATCGCCAGCGGAAGCTGGACGTTGAACAGCCGTTGGGTTTCGTTGGCGCCAAAAGCGGTCGCGGCCTCAAGGACTTCTCGGTCGACCAAGCGGATGCCGAGATTGGTCAGGCGAATGATGGGGGGGATGGCGTAAATCACCACGGCAATAATGCCGGGTACTTTGCCGATACCCAACAGCATCACCACGGGGACCAGGTACACGAAGGCCGGCATCGTTTGCATGACGTCCAAGATCGGCGTGACGACGGCTTGCATGCGATCGGACCGCGCCATGGCGATGCCGATGGGAATGCCGACCGAAATCGACAGAATTGTAGCCACCGTGATGATGGACAGCGTGCGCATGGTGTTGTCCCACATGCCGAAGTACCCGATCAGCAAAAAAGCCACCAAAACCCCGCCGGCATGTTTGTAGGACCGGGTCGCACCAAAGGTCAGGGCGACCAAAACACCCAGGACCACGAACCATGGCGTGGCGAGCAACAGTTTCTCGAACGACACCAAGATCGTTAACAGAGGATCGAATAACGATTCGATGACGTCGCCGTACGATCTGGAAAATTCTCGATATGCGCCGTCCATCGTCTTGCGTATAGCGACCAGGTCCGCGCGATCCATTTCCGGAAATTTAGAAAACCAAGTTTGTTCTGCCACGACATCGACCTTTTCCAAGAAAAGAAAAAAGCCCCCAACTCGCCTGAGCGAAATCGGGGGCTCGTCATTTACATGTTGGAAACGGCTGCTTTGACTTTAGCGGCGACGGCTTTGGAAACCCACGGTGTCCACTGGGCAGGGTGGTTCTTCAAAAAATACACAGCCGACGTTTCGCCATCGGCCTGATTGTCTTCCACCCACACCAACAGTTCGTTCATGGCTGCGTTGGTAAACGCACGCTTGGTAAGAAACGCGTAGGCTTCGGGTGATTTTTCCGCAAAGCTCTCCGTCGTGACGGTGTTGACGGGCGACGATGGATACATGCTTGGTTTCGGATCAGCGCACTCAGCCTGACTGATGCAATCTTGCCAATGCTTGAGGTCGACGCCGACCCCAAAATCGACTTTCACCATTTTGTACTTGCCCAAGATCGCGGTCGGTGCCCAGTAATAACCAAACCACGGCTGTTGGCGCTCGTAGGCTTTGGCAATGGACCCATCGAGCCCAGCTGCCGAACCCGGATCGACCAATTCAAAGCCGGCGTCCGCCAGCTTGAGCGCCTTAAACAGATGCCCGCTGGTGATTTGGCAGTTCCAACCCGCAGGGCAACCGATGAATGCCGATTTATCGGGGTCTTCGGGATGCTTGAACATCTTGGCGTTTTTCTTGATCCCTGCGATGGTCGCAAGCGAGGGGTCTTTCTTGACCAGATACTCGGGAACCCAAAAGCCTTCTTCGCCACCGTCGGACAAGGACGCACCGGCCACGCGTAAACGCTTCTCAGCCACGCCTTTGTTCAAGGCGTCGGCAAAGGAATTGCTCCACAGTTCCGGAGCAATATCGGGCTCACCTTTTTCGATCATCGATGTTCCGGTCGGCATGGTGTCGCCGGGCACCAATTCAGCGTCGCAGCCGAACCCGTGATGCAAAATCAGTTTATCGACATTTGCCATGAGGCTGGCGGAAGGCCAATTCATGTCGGAAATGGTGACCTTGCCGCACGCTGCACTCGCCTGGCTGGTCATCAGCACGCCCGCTAAGAGCATGGCGCCAGATAAAAGATGTTTCATAGCAAACTCTCCAGTGTGATGTGTAAATGTGCAATGCGCACTCGAACCCAAAGATTAGGTTCAATAAAACCCAGGAAACGGTGCATCAGCGTTGTTCATAAAACAAAAACGCAGATCACAAAGCATTCAACAATGAAGGAATGCAGCCTGGGGTCACACGGGAACTTGACGCGAAATGTATCTGATTTATTTGTCACTCATACGTCAAACTCCGCACGCGTTGATGAAATACTTGCACAGTTGTTGTGGTACTTCAACCGGCCCACCGAATTTAATCTGGTGGGGCGTGTGGGCAAGTTCTTGCGGGGCCTGAAGCGGCATCGCTTTAACTTGCGGATCGAGTTTTGTACGCAAAAGCAAACGCCGCCGTCAGGACCAGACGGCGGCGTTTTTTAATTGGTGGAGCCGATCGGGATCGAACCGACGACCTCGTCATTGCGAACGACGCGCTCTCCCAACTGAGCTACGGCCCCTTATGGTACGGCCCGCCAGCAAAGTGGCAGCGTACGTGAGCGATATATGCTTTGTGGGCTGGGTTCTGTCAAGCCTCGATCCGGGCGAGATTTATCGCCGCGAATTGTGTGCAACGCTTGCGCAGCCGCGCCGGTGGGCCTAAGTTTGGTGCGTTTCGACAATCAACTTGGTGGCCGTTCATGGACGTTGTGCTCATTCCCTTCGCTCAAGTGTTTAACGTGGTACTCGATCTCTATGTGTGGATCGTGGTCGCGGGCGTGGTGCTCAGCTGGTTGACGGCGTTCGGCGTGGTCAACACCCACAACAAGGCCGTCTACATGGTCGGCGATTTCATCTACCGCGTGACCGAGCCGGTGTTGCGGCCGATCCGCAAGGTCTTGCCCGATTTCGGCGCAGTGGATCTGTCTCCGATCGTGCTGATCCTCGCCATCATGTTCCTGCAAAGTTTCGTCAACCGATT
Organism: Magnetovibrio sp.; assembly: GCF_036568125.1. Taxonomy (NCBI): domain Bacteria; kingdom Pseudomonadati; phylum Pseudomonadota; class Alphaproteobacteria; order Rhodospirillales; family Magnetovibrionaceae; genus Magnetovibrio; species Magnetovibrio sp. The sequence continues at coordinate 8,531 of NZ_DATCTF010000004.1, read as the reverse complement.
GATCATGAGCCTTGTCTGACGGAGGATCGCCTCTTTTCTGTGACATCACCCCCCAAGGGTTGCGTCTGCGTATCCGTCTGACGCCGTCCGGGCGGCGCGATGGAATCGACGGCGTGATGGAGGACGCGGACGGCCAGCGCATGTTGAAGGCCAGCGTCACCACAGTGCCCGAAGGCGGCAAGGCCAATCAGGCCCTGATCAAGATGTTGGCCAAGGAGTGGAAGGTGGCGAAATCCGCCATCACCGTCGTTCAAGGTCAAACCAGCCGCAACAAGGTTTTGATGATTTCAGGCGAGGCGGCTGCCATGCACAACATCATCGCCGCTTGGGCGCAAGATAAAGGCCTCGCCTAAAGGAGAATTCGTACATGACTCAAGCAAAACTGATTGACGGTAAGGCTTTTGCGGAAAACTTGCGGGGGCGTGTCGCCGCCAAAGTTGCGAAACTGCAAGATGCGCACGGCGTAACTCCCGGTTTGGCGGTGGTGCTGGTGGGCGAAGATCCGGCGTCGCAGGTTTACGTGCGCAACAAAGGCAAACAGACGGTGGAATGCGGCATGCATTCGTTCGAGCACAAGCTCGACGCTTCGACGTCTGAAGCAGATCTCCTGGCGGTGGTCGAAAAGCTCAATGCGGATGATGCTGTGCACGGTATTTTGGTGCAGTTGCCGCTTCCCGATCATATCGACGAAGCCAAGGTCATCAACGCCATCACGCCCGACAAGGACGTCGATGGTTTTCACGTCATCAATTCCGGGCGTTTGATGACCGGCCAGGAAGCAATGGTGCCGTGCACGCCGCTGGGCTGTCTGATGTTGATCAAAGACACCTTGGGCGAGGACCTCAGCGGAAAGCGCGCCATCGTGGTGGGTCGTTCCAACATTGTCGGCAAGCCGATGGCGCAGCTGTTGCTGGACGCCAACTGCACCGTGACGATTGCGCATTCGCGCACTCAGGACCTGCCCGGTGAATGCCGACGCGCGGACATTCTGGTCGCCGCCGTGGGGCGTCCGGAAATGATCAAGGGCGATTGGATCAAACCCGGCGCATGCGTCATCGATGTCGGCATCAACCGTATCCCCGCCCCGGAAAAGGGCGAGGGTAAGACTCGCTTGGTCGGCGACGTGGATTTCGCCGGCGCCGAACAGGTCGCCGGTTCGATCACCCCGGTGCCCGGCGGGGTCGGGCCGATGACCATTGCGGTGCTGCTCGCCAATACCGTCACGGCATGCTGCCGCAGCCTTGGCGTCGCCGAGCCCGAGGCCTAAAGCGGAGTCCGGGTATGGAAGTCTTGAGTTTCATCCCGGTCTTTTCCAAGGGCATCGCCGATCTGATTGTGCCGATACAGCGCGATGAGTACGGCATCGACATCGCCTACGACGATCAGCCCGATTTGAAAGACATTGCGGCATTTTACCAAAATGGCGCCGGCAATTTCTGGGTCGCCGTGGATGGAACCCAGGTGGTCGGCACCGTCGCGCTTAAAGACATCGGCGCTCAACAAGCGGCATTGCGCAAAATGTTCGTGGCTACCAGCCATCGCGGATCTGACAAAGGCGTCGCCAAAGAGCTCCTGAACACGCTGATCGGGCACGCTCGCATGGTCGGCTTTCGCACGATATTCCTTGGCACCACCGCACAATTTCTCGCCGCGCACCGCTTTTACGAAAAAAATGGTTTCGAGTTGATCGATGTGGCAGAACTGCCCGAAAGCTTCCCACGCATGGATGTCGATACGCGTTTTTACCGATTGAATTTAGGTTAGATGATGGCGGATCTGCTGCTGATCATTGGCGTGTTCATCGCTTTTCATCTTATTCCCGCCTTTGGTCCGGTGCGACGCATGCTGGTGAGGGCGCTGGGCATCAAGATGTACGTTGGCCTTTATTCCGCCGTTTCTGTGGGTCTACTGGTGCTGATCGGTTTAGCCTATGCCAACGCGGACACAGATATTCTCTGGCCGCAATGGCCGTGGACCCGCTGGATGCCCATTTTCACCATGCCGTTCGTGTGCCTGTTGTTGGTGAGTACCTTATCGGAACCCAATCCGTTTTCGGTCGGCGTCAAGGCGGATCGTTTCGACCCGGACCATCCAGGCATCGTATCGGTGACCCGTCATCCGCTGATCTGGGCTTTGGGATTGTGGGCGGTGGCCCACTTGGCGCCGAACGGCGACACGGCGAGTGTGTTGCTGTTTGGCTTGTTTGCCGTGCTGGCGTTCGTCGGGCTGTGGAGCCTGGATGCCAAAAAACGCCGTGACATGGGTGAAGAGAAGTGGCGACGCCTCACCGCGCCAACGTCTTCGTTCCCGATGTGGGCTGTGCTGCGTGGCCGCACGCGGCTGGATCTCAAAGGCATCGGATGGCTGCGGGTTGTCGGCGCGGTGGTGCTATATGGCACGATTTTGTTGAGCCACGAATACGTTATCGGGGTTTCTCCCCTGCCATTTTGAACAATGAACGTCGCCACTTTTGTTTTATGAAGTATCAGATCCTGACACCCATGGTTATTCACAATGAAAATTTTTCGTATAAAGTTCATTTGTTTCTTGAATATGCTACGCACTGCCTTGCATATGCGTTCTGCAAATACGCCAACGAACCCAGGAGAATACAACGTGTGGACTTGGATCAATGGTCTTCTGCCCGAACCAGCCGTTTCATTGGCCATCATTGATCTGTGCAAGCCCGGCAACACTTTTTTGATGTTGGCTCTCACCATGGACACCTTTCGGCCATTGCATCGCGTCTCGTTGGTCCAAAAGGCCAAGTATGCGCGTTTGAAGCAAATAAGGTGACGCTTGAGATGACTCGCCAGGTGATCCGCGATTACGCCTGCCCGAACGTATATCTGGTACACGCCGCAATTTTTGATGAAGCTGGCCTAACTGTTCCGTTGTATGCCGAAGGGCATGGTGGCGATAGCATCATTTTTGAGCGTAGCGGAGAAATCATCGACACGCCCAAGACCCTCACGCTCGACAAATTCTGCGCAACGTTCGATCTGGTCCCGGATGTTCTTAAGTTCGATGTTGAAGGCGTTGAGAAAAACGCCATACGCGGTGCCAAGGAAATACTAAAAAAACATCCCCCGATTATCGTCGAAATGAGTTCGGACGATAATGAACTGCTCGGGGTCTTGGATGATATCGGTTATGACCGGATTATCGATTTGAACAATTATCACGAAGTTAAAGATGGGGCGGGCTTTGATGATATGGGCCATGCCATCATCCGCAATGTGCTGTGCCTAAATACCGGCAAAATCCCCAGTCATTTGGCCTATGCTCACAGCCCCGTTCGTGAATTGGTCGCTAAGAGCGAAACGACCGAGCTGACGCTTCAACCCGATGGGCGTTGGGTTACATCGTACTTGCGCCATCCAGCCGGGCGCTACGTCGCCACATTGAAAACCAAAACCAATATGGAATTGCCGTCCCTCAACCTGATTTATCAAATTACAGCGGGGGATAAAATTCTGACCACGTTTAACGGGCCCATTTCCGTGATCACGAATCATTACCGCGATTTGCCATTCCATCTTTACGAAGATGCGGACATTCGTATCGAACTCGTCCCTAATGGGGGTGAGATTGCAAATCCCGAGAGGTTTCTCAATGAAATCATTATCGAACGCATCAACGGCATGGTCGATCAAGAACGCCCGATGCTTCTGTAAAAGCGGCTGTGCAGGTGTATGATAAAAATAGGCCTGAGTTTTAAAGGTTAGACTTTCAAGCAGAAAAAATTATGATATGTTCATGTGAACATATTTTCATATGAACATTGAGTCATGACCCAAGATCATACCACCGAATTGGCGGAAACGTTTCGCTTGCTGGGCGATGCGAATCGTCTGTCGATCGTGTTGCGCTGTTTGGATGTTCCGGTTGGTGTCGGCGTGCTGGCCGACGATTTAGGCCTCAGCCAATCATTGGTCAGCCATCATTTGAGGTTGTTGCGCGCGGCGCGGTTGGTGCGGGGTGAACGCGACGGCAAGTTCGTACGTTACATCGCCGCCGACGATCATGTGCGCGAGATGTTGAAGAACATGACAGCGCATATGGGCGAGGGGTGCATGGATGATTAATGAAGTGCAAGCTATATTTATGGCGATTTTGGATATGTATCTCGACGCCGCGCCATGGCTGATCGTCGGTATTGTTGCTGCGGGGCTGGTACATGCATTGATGCCCGATGGCCTTCTGGGTAAGTGGTTGGGCGGCAATGGCACTTGGTCGGTGGTCAAGGCTGCGCTTCTCGGTGCGCCGCTGCCGCTCTGTTCATGCGGAGTGCTGCCCGCCGCCGTGAGTTTGCGTAAAGAGGGTGCGTCCAAGGGTGCGACGGTATCGTTTCTCATCGCCACGCCGGAAACCGGTCCGGACAGCGTCGCCATCAGCTACGCCCTGTTGGGCCCGATTATGGCTGTCGCCCGGCCCATTGCCGCGATCCTAAGCGCTATCTTCAGCGGACTATTGGCCAATCTGTTCGTTGCGGGAGAAACCCAGTCGGCACCCATGAAGACCGAAGCCTCGACATGCACATCATGCTGCGGGGATCATTGCTCCGTGGAACCGCCAGTCGGTTCAGGCGGGCTCACCGCGCGCACGTGGGGCGGCGTTCGCTATGGCTTCACCGACATCCTCGACGACATCGCGCTGTGGTTGGCCATTGGTTTGGTCGTGGCGGGTGTGATGTCGGCATTGGTTGAACCTCAAGCCCTGAGCGCATACGGCCATGGCATCGGCGCAATGGTGGTGATGTTGGTGGTGGGCGTACCGATCTACGTTTGCGCCACGGCCAGCACACCCATCGCGGCGGGGCTGATTGCGGTGGGAGTGTCGCCCGGTGCGGCGTTGGTGTTCTTGCTCGCCGGGCCTGCCACCAACATCGCCACCTTGGGCGTGGTCGGCAAAGATCTCGGCGTCCGTGCCTTGGTGGGATACTTGCTCGGCATTTCCATCAGCGCCATTGCATCCGGATTGGCGCTGGACGCTGTATTGAGCGCCGCAAACATCGATATTCACGTACAAATGGCGGCGGCCAACGAAACGCTACCGCAGTGGCTGGTTGTGACATCTGGAGTGCTGTTGGCACCGTTTTTCTTGGTTTCGCTGATTGGGGATGTAAAGAAGCGTCTCAAACGCTGATTCCCCATCTTCTCAAGGCTCGCGAACGGTGGTAAAAGCCGCGCATGACAGACCTTTCTCACATTCGCAACTTTTCCATCATCGCGCACATCGACCATGGCAAGTCGACGTTGGCGGATCGCTTGATTCAGTTCTGCGGCGGCCTCACCGATCGCGAGATGCAGGAGCAGGTGCTCGATTCCATGGACATCGAGCGCGAGCGCGGCATCACCATCAAGGCCCAGGCCGTGCGGTTGATCTACAAAGCCAAAGACGGCGAGACCTATCAGATCAACCTGATGGACACGCCCGGTCACGTTGACTTTGCCTATGAAGTGTCACGCTCTTTGGCGGCGTGCGAGGGCGCATTGCTGGTGGTCGACGCCTCCCAAGGGGTTGAGGCGCAAACCTTGGCCAACGTCTATCTGGCGATCGACAACGATCTGGAAATCATTCCGGTTCTGAACAAGATCGATCTACCTGCCGCCGAGCCCGAGCGTGTGCGCGAACAGATCGAAGACGTGATCGGCCTGGATGCATCTGACGCGGTGCTGGCCTCGGCCAAATCCGGCATCGGCATCGAAGAAACGCTGGAAGCCATCGTCACCCGTTTGCCGGCACCGGTCGGTGATCGCGACGCCCCGTTGAAGGCGTTGTTGGTGGACAGCTGGTACGACCCGTATCTGGGCGTGATGATTTTGGTGCGCGTGGTCGATGGTGTGATCAAGAAAGGCCAAAAAATTCGCATGATGGCAGCGGGTTCCGCCCATCAGGTCGATCAAGTCGGCATCTTCACGCCGAAGATCACCAAGCTCAACGAATTGGGACCCGGTGAGATGGGGTATTTCACCGCGTCGATCAAGACGGTCGCGGACACCAACGTTGGCGACACCATCACCGATGACAGAAACCCCGCCGCCGAACCGCTGCCGGGGTTCCAACCCAGCGTGCCTGTGGTGTTTTGCTCGCTGTTTCCCGTCGATGCGGCGGATTATGACGATCTGCGCGATTCCATGGGCAAGCTGCGTCTGAACGACGCCAGTTTCGAATACGAACCCGAAACCTCGGCAGCTTTGGGCCAAGGCTTTCGTTGCGGTTTCCTCGGCCTGCTGCACCTGGAAATCATTCAAGAGCGTCTGGAGCGCGAGTTCGATCTCGACCTCATCACCACCGCGCCCAGCGTGGCCTACAAGTTGAAAATGATCGACGGTCGGGTTTTGGATTTGCACAACCCTGCCGATATGCCCGATCCGACTCAGATCAAGGCCATCGAAGAGCCATGGATCAAAGCCACCATCTTGGTGCCCGACGAATACTTAGGCGCGATCTTGGGTTTGTGCACCGAACGGCGCGGCGAGCAGGTTGAGCTGACCTATATCGGCAATCGCGCCATGGCGGTGTACCGTCTGCCGCTCAACGAAGTGGTGTTCGATTTTTATGACCGGCTCAAATCCATCTCGCGCGGTTATGCATCGTTCGACTATGAAATCGACGGTTACGCCGAAAACGATTTGGTGAAAATTCAGATTCTGGTCAATGCCGAGCCGGTGGACGCATTGGCCTTCATCGCTCACCGCAGCCAGTCCGAGAACCGCGGCCGTCAGGTGTGCGAACGCCTTAAAGATCTCATCCCGCGTCAGCTGTTCAAAATTCCCATCCAGGCGGCCATCGGCGGCAAGGTTATTGCCCGTGAAACCATCGCTGCAATGCGCAAAGACGTGACCGCCAAGTGCTACGGCGGCGACATTTCGCGTAAACGTAAGCTGTTGGATAAGCAAAAGAAGGGCAAAAAGAAGATGCGCCAGTTCGGTAAGGTGGAAATCCCCCAAAGCGCCTTTATCAATGCCCTTAAAATGAGCGACGACTGAGCGCTGTCAGCGTCTCACATCTGATCTGATCAGAAAGAAGAGACCTTGATTGGCCCCGTGGCCAGTGCGCTTTTGATAAGGGGTAACGCGTTCTCGTAGCTGAGCGGGCGTGACATGGTTTCGACTGCGCCGGCCGCCTTTGCAGCGAGACGCTCTTTATCTGCGTCCGGATTGATCAGCGCCAAAACGGAAAGCTCAGCTTCACTGATCGGTCGTGCCAAGTTTAGCATCACGGTGGCGGGATCCATGAGTTTGCTGTGCATGTCTAGGATCAATAGCTGAAACGGCCAGCGGGCGAACATGGGGGCGATTTCGCGGATATCCGTGGTGACGCGCACATTTTGATAGCTTTCCCCGCGCAGCAGGCTTTCAAGCGCCAAAGCTTCAACCGGATATTCGATTGCCACCAGGATGCGTGGATCGTTGTGATGGGTTTTTAAATGGTGCGCGCTCCGATGTAGCGGAGAAGTCGTGTTTTCCCAGTTCATGACACGTCTCGATCCATTTCGTTAAAGGGGGCCTCTTGGCATTTGAGGCCTACCCGCCCGATGCAGATCGTGTGCCAGGGCAACGGCTGAAATGACAAACATTAACCAATTGATTTAATTAGATTCTATACAGCCATCAATGCGGCGCGCCGAAGCAGCATGCAATAATATGCATTTTCGAAATGCAAAATGCACCGGATGGGTACCGCACATATAGAAATCAGTCTGATTGTTGGGACGGTTTTGTAGGCCCGAGCAGGAAGTCGTGCTCCGACGCCAGTTCGTCTTCAACAAGGTCTTCGGCATAATGGTCTTCGGCAGGGATGATATCGGCAGGATTGCTGGGGTAGCGATCATCTTGAAGGCCGTCATAGCCTTCCTTTTGCGCCGCCAAGGCCAGCTCGTCGTATAGGTACAAAGACTCTTCGTGGTCCTTGTTTTGTTGAGCGGTGGCGTCATCGGCATCCTGCGGTCGAAAACTGATGGCCAAAGCCAGACCGGGCGCGCCGAACAGAAGCCATCCCGGAAAAATCAACAGGTGTTGGGCAAAGGGCCATAGCGCACTCTTGTGCAACAACAAAAAACTGTGCGGTGCAACGGTTCGCCACACCACGCGCGTAGACATCACGACATCGGTGTTATGCGTGCCGAGGATGGTGCGTGCTGCCAATTCCGCGCCGGTGACGAGAAACGCCAGCGCCAAAAGAACGATGCCGAACAGGAACACGATTCGCTTCATACGGATATCTTAAGAGCGCCGGATTGGGCGGTCATTGACAAAGCGCACAGTGTGATAAAAAAAACATATAAAAAAGCGCAATGTTTTGCGCGAGTAGCGCTTGTATTTTGCAGCGCCCTTCGCTAGGTTGCGCCGGACCTTATGGAGAGGTGGCCGAGTGGCTGAAGGCGCACGCTTGGAAAGCGTGTATGCGGGAAACCGTATCGAGGGTTCGAATCCCTCTCTCTCCGCCATAATGCTGAAAGGCCCCGGGTGGCTGGGGCTTTTCTTTATCTAAAAACGGGCTGCCCCTTACCAGGGGTGCAGCCC
>NZ_DATCTF010000003.1 GCF_036568125.1 Magnetovibrio sp. | reverse complement strand
CCAACGCGCCGGAAGACGAAGACGCCCAGGACTGGAATTCCGGCTTGTTGGGTGAGGAAACGTCCGCCCCCAAGGCAACGCCCGCAGTCGATCCTGACGCGGTGAAGAACGACAAACCCGCCCCCGCGCCAAAGACGAAGGGCGGTGTGCCGACACCGGAGGAATACAATAAGAATTTGGCGACAAAAACAGGCTGGGATCGGTTCGTGTATGGTACGAAGTACGGATACCTGAACAATCCGACCCCAGCTTCCACCGCGGCAAAACAAAAAGACCCCTTCGCACGGCCAAGCGGTCAAGACCTGATTCGTGGGCGCAGCATTGGCTATAACGATTTCCTGAAAGGCGGCCTATACGGCCCCTATGAAGGCGAGCCGACAACAGGCCCGGTCAATTATGCCGAACGTCGTGCGCGGTGGAACGCGGCAAATCCCGATATCGCGGACTCGACCTTTGGAAATACCTCCCTCGGTTCGGGGCCCGGCACAAAAGACACAAACAACCTCGGCGCGCTGACGCGAAAAAACGTGAATCCTGAAGGCGTGGTTGTCGATACGGAACTCAACACCGTTTTCGACGCGGACGCCCAAGCCGCCGAAAAAGAACACCGCCAACGCATGGCCGATGCCGCCAAGGCTCGTCAGCGCACTAAATACGCTGCGGCATGGCAGAGGGAACTGGACAAGCCCAGGGCGCTGCAAAAGTCACCGCAGCAGTTTGCCAAAGACTATCAACGTTCTTATGGCATCACGTCGGGGTATGCGCCGTTGGGGGCGGAGCCTGTAGCACGCGGCAGCGCACCGCAAGAAAATGTGCGCAACGGCCTGTTGATGGACCTCAATGAGTTGACGAAACTCATTGGGCCAGATTCCTTGGCGCCCCAAGCGAAAGTGCCGGGTGTGCAAGTCGCTTTTGCACCCGCAATTACAGCGACACCATATGCGACAGCAGCCCTTTTAGAAGCTTTGGCTTTGGCAGGTGTTTTAGGCCTTAAAGCAAAACGGGATGCTGAGAGAAGATTGCTCGCGGAAGATGATCCCTTACGTGACCCTGCTCCAGGATATGGGCCTCCAGCACAACCGGAAGGCTGGGTTGAAACCTATCCGCAAGCAAGCCCGGATATATTAAGGTCCACGCCGCCTTCCGTTCCCGGTACACCACTCACCCCGAATTTTGAAGGCTATCCAGATCAAAGTGAGGAGTTGAATAAGCCTCAGATCGTAGATGCCAGAAAAGATGACCTTGAAAAGGTCGACTATCTAGCCGATCATCATGACATAGATAGAGCTAAATTGAGCGACGCTTTACACGACCTAAAAGATTATTATGGATACGGTGGTAAGTCTGTCCACATTGATCGGAATACCCTTGATGTTCGTGAAAAAAAGGGTGGGCGTTATATCGATAATTTAGAAAACTGGATCAATTGATCGCATGTTTGAAAATGATGATGGGACACTATCTGTCCAAGTTGGCATAAAGGTTGTGCCGTCCGTAACGACACCACAAGAGTTACTTGATCATTTATCATCATGGTCCTGCATCAACTTGGGCCATGATGAATACCATCTCGAATCAACTGACTATTATTACGGGAAACATTGGCCCGACCACGTATCTGTCTTGAACAGCGTGATCCAGGATGTGGTCCCGGTTCTGCGCCGCCTTATTTCGGAGGGGGCGGCAGTGACCGTGAGGCTGTTATGGACGGGTAAGCATGGTGCGCAAACGCCGCAAGTAGCTTCTAGCGACCTTGGACTGCTCGACTTGCGCGGCGTAAAACTTTCTATCGAAGCATGTTGGGATCAGGGCAACCATGAAGGAGAAGCGGTACATGTGTCGTTTTGTGTTTACGGCCCAGACCCTGACCGGGTTTCTGCGTTTTGGGGCCAAGCCAGCAAAGCGATCCGTGTTGGCGAACCATTTCTCACGCCGGGAAATGTAACGCGCCACGGAAATGTAAATGCGTGGATAATAGATACTCAGGACTTTTGTTCGAGTTCCGATCCATTTGAGCATATAGCGAAGCTCTACGAACGTCTCGGCCCGCCTACACCAGAATGGCGAGGGTTTATCGCGTCAAACTCAGCCGAGGTGAAACTGCATATCACGTGTTGGGCTGCAAGTGGGAACATAGAACCGGTATTTTCGTATGATGAACTGAAAAAAATAGGTTCATATGGGGCTGAAGCAATAATAGAAACGACAGATTTTCACCCCAATTTCCCGGAGTCGAAAAAAACTGTCTAATAGAATTAGGTGATTTGGGCGGACAGTCAGCAACGCCAACAACAAGCCAAGCAAGCACCGAAGTCCGGCTACTTTTCCAAGAACGGCGTGACGTTCACCGACAACTGGGCCAACGACCTGATCGGCGGCAGGGCGTCTGCGACGCCCACAACCAAAGGCGGCCAGCTGGGCCGAACCCAAGACCAAAAGGCCGCCGACGTGGGTGAGCAGCCGATGGCATCGCAAACGGCACCCACCACCCCTGAGGTGAGTAAGGAAGCGCAGAAACCAAATGGGCCGAAAACCAAAAAGCCTCACAAACGTGGGCGCGGTGTATTTAAGGGCCCTCCTCAAACGGATCAAACGGATTGGGGGCTGGGTTGGGATGCGTTCGCTCAAACGCTCTCGAACACGATGCTTGATGGTGCAGCAGGTATCACAGCAACGGTGGGCGCACCTTTCGGAATTGGCGTCAATTGGGGCGATTATGATCGTTACAAATCCTATGTCGATGGCTTGGTGAGCGTAGAAGACGCGCAAAAAACCGAGGCCAAAATCGGCTCCGGGATTGGCAGTGTGGTTTCCTCGGTCGCTGAGCTTGGATTGTTTGGCGGGGCTTCTGTCGATGCAGGACAAAAGGCCGCAGCGGCTGTGCGGCAAGGCAAATCCCGTGCGGCTCAAGCACGCGCAGGGCTTGGTCAATATGCGTTGGGCGCAACGGTTGACCGGTTGGCAAAAATCGGAACGGCGGCAACGCGGATGGGTAAGGGCCTGACAAAATCGACGAACCTTTTGGACAATGCCTTTGGCGCTCTTGAGGCTGGGGCGAGTGCTCTGATGGGGGTGGGTATCGATTTGTTGGCGGAGAAAGCTGATGAAAACCGTACAAATGAGGAGCGTGAGAAAACTAGTCGCAAGCCTTAAAGCTTCCATTCAGAATTAGAATTCGCCACGAAACACAGAGTATGTCCCTGAATGTGACGTTTGGAACATCCTCTTTGTATCCTTGTAACCACAAATCAACCTTGGCATATGTACTGCCATTCTCAGCAGCTTTGCGCATCCACTGACGAAAGACTTTCCCTTCACTTTTATCCAGTGAGGCTAAGTTAATCATGGCATTGGTGGAGCCGTTATTTGCGGCCATGGTTCTCCAATAGAGCATTTGCGCATGATCCTTTATGCGACCGCTGCCTTGGCTGTGACAGATGCTAAGGTTATACATTCCAGATGCAAACCCAGCTTTAGCTGAGCGCTCATACCAGTCGCATTCCACAATAGGATCATTCGGAAACACCGGTGTGTCATAATGCATCAACCCCACCATGTTCATGGCCTTGGGATGCCCGGCTTCGGCCAGCGGCAGCAAGATGTCCTTGGCGCGCTGGTAGTCGCCGTCGTCGTAGGCTTTGACGCCGACCTCGACTTGTCGGTCCTGAGCGTCATCCGCCATCGCGGCGGGGCTCAGGAGCAGGGCGAGCAGAAGAGCGGCGCTGAGGGTTCGGATCCTGTCTATCATAACGCGAGCGTATATGCGTTGCCCCGGCGGTGCAAGTGTCGGGGGCTTCTGTTCATTAGGTGATTTTCAAACCACCCCCCCTTCGTCCCACGCCGGATAACCGCGCAGGCCTTGGGTCGGGTTCTTTGTGAAGAGAGCCCGACTTTTTGGTGCGCGGCCTGGTGGGGATTCTCGCAGCTTCGCGGGCGGCGGGCCTGGAATTCTTTTCCCCGGGCGGCCCGCCATAACCCGCGAAAGGCGCGCTTACACCCATTTCAACTTTTAAGGAGACAGACATGTCGACAACCGTCGAACAGTCGTTCGTCCGCCATTTCCAGGCGGAAGTCCATTTGCAATACCAACAGATGGGGTCCAAATTGCGCAACACCGTGCGCACCAAGGACAACATCGTCGGGTCCACCACCACCTTCCAGAAAGTCGGCAAGGGCACCGCGTCCACCAAGGCGCGTCACGGCAAGGTTCCGGTGATGAACGTCGACCACACCCCGGTGGAAATCAGCTTGTATGATTACTACGCCGGCGATTGGGTCGATCAGCTGGACGAACTGAAAACCAACATCAACGAACAGCAAGTGGTGGCGCGCGCCGGGGCCTACGCCTTGGGCCGCAAGACCGACGAGCTGATCATTTCGGAAATGGACAAGTCCACCAACTACGCCGGCACCGGCGCGGACGGCTTGACCAAGGCGAAGGTTCTGTCTGCGTTTGAAATGCTCGGCGAGGCCGACGTGCCTGACGACGGCGACCGGTTCGCGGTGGTCGGTTGGAAGCAGTGGTCGGAGCTGTTGAACATTCAGGAATTCGCCGACAGCCAATACATCGGCGACGGCGAACTGCCGTGGAAAGGCACCCAGGCCAAACGTTGGCTGGGCGCATTGTGGATGCCGCACTCGGGCCTGACCAAGGACGGGGCCAACATCCGCTATTGCTACTGGTATCACAAATCCGCCATCGGCCACGGCGTCGGCGCGGACGTGAAGACCGACATCACCTGGCACGGCGATCGCGCCGCGCATTTCGTCAACAATTCCATGAGCCAGGGCGCGGGCCTGATCGACACTTCCGGTGTCGTGTCCATGCGCTGCCTCGAAGTTTAAGGAGCCGACCGAATGGCATATGCATCCAAAGACCTGAGCGTTCTCGCTTACGCCAACGGCTTCACGCTGTGGCACTACACCACCATCGACCTGGCCGCAGACGTGGACACCGCGGGCTATTTCAACGCCGCGTCGGACATGTTGCGCGTCGGTGACATCATCGTCGCCAACACCGACACCGACGGCACCCCGTCGTCCGGGTTCTACCTGGTCAACGCCAACGCCGCCGGCGTGGTCGATGTCGCCGACATGACCGCCGTGGGCGCGGTCGACACCGACTGATCGGTTGCCAAGGGGAGGGGGCGTTTCGGCGTCCCCTTTCACCCGCATTTCTTATGTATAGGAGAGGCTCATGCGCCCCCATCCCATCGTGACGTGTTCGAAACCCTTGGCGTCCAACGCCAGCGCCGCGCCGTTGGACGTGGGGAAGATCAAATCCGCGCTCGGCGCGCTGGGGCTGTACGAAGCCCCCGCATGGGGCGTGTCGCAATTTCCCGATGCGGCGCTGTTCGACGCCATCCGGGCGTTTCAAAAAGCCCAAGGCCTCAAGGTCGACGGCGCGATCAAACCGGGCGGCGAGACCGAGGCCGCGTTGAGCCAAGCGATGAACCCGCGTCGTAGCAAGGCCGCTTTGCAAGCGACCGCGCAAGCCCTGCAAAGCCTGGGCCGGGGCGGC
>NZ_DATCTF010000002.1 GCF_036568125.1 Magnetovibrio sp. | reverse complement strand
TGAAGACATCTATCTGCAAGGCATGCTCACGGGCATCTTCAACTGGCTGGGCGCGGGCGCGTTCACCGGCAGCACCAGCGGCAACAACACCGAAGCGCGCTTCGACGACGGCACCGATCTGCTGCAAATCGACACCAACGGCGACGCCACCGTGGACATGGAAATCACCCTCACCGGCGTCAGCCTCGCCGACCTCGACGCGAACGACTTCACGGTGACGTGAAATTTCGACGTGCCGTGACTGCAACTTCGTCCACAGCGTTGCCATAAGATAGGCGGGCTGATAGCGTGTGTCGTAAAAGGGGATACGAATGGCGCGCGTTTTAGATCCATACTGGTTTTGCGGCGAAATACTCGCCCCTGGCAACCTGGAACTGCATCCCGTTTACATTCAGCATCTTCCCAAAACCGGCACCACGACGTTGTTCACCGCCCTTAAGGGGGCTTTTGACGCTCAGTTTCAAATGATTGCTGAAGGTGTGCCGAACTTCACGGCTCTGCGCAGCGGTCGACTGGACGCCCCGGAAGATCTGAGCGTTGGCCGTATCAGAGAACAATTTGCGCTCATCGCGTCTCACCACCCATTCGGCTTTCATCAGCGATTTGAGAAACCTTTTACAAAGTTGATCACCGTCGTTCGCGAACCCTACCGCCGCGTTTATTCGGCATATACGTACGGGTGCATGAGGTCCGGAGAAAAACCAACGCCTCAAGGCTTTAAAGATTTCTTTGGCGACGAAACCAATAGAAATGTCATGTCCAAGTTGTTGTCTGGGCGGAATGTCCATGACCGTTCAGGTGACGCCGATGCAGAGACATCCATAACCAACCTGCACAACAACTTTGTGCTATTTGGCACCACCGCGCACATTACCGACATCACATCGCAAATTCTCAAATTGAACAAACTTCCCAATGTTCTTTGCGATCACCTCAACAAAACGGAAAAAGAATATCTTCTGCCAGGCGATGAATTTAAAGATGAAATTCTAAGTTTGAACGATCAGGACGTTTCTCTATTCGATCACATACACAAAAACCCAAGGATCGAAATCCCGCATCTGAACGAACAGCGCACCAACACACCGCACCAACGCACGGTTCTCATACAAGAAGTGACGAACAAAACCGAAGGCGCCTTTGGGAGATCGTTAACGGTTCCAACAGATCGCGTCTTGCCCCTCATTGTCGATGGACGTTGCGACAAAACGCAATTCGACAAGTTTTTTGAGTCCGACACATAAGAAGGGGAAAATTCAAAGAGAACGTTTACACAGCAGTGTGTTGCTGACGCATGTGGTACGTCCGCATCCACGCGCCCAAACGGGATCTTTCATAGGTATCCAGCCGCAAACCCAACTTGGTGCGGCGCCACAAAATGTCGTCGGCGGTGCGCGCCCATTCGTGTTCGATCAGATAAACGACTTCCGCTTCCGTCAGGGTCTCGCCGAACATCTCACCCAAATCGTCGAGACTGTGCGCCGCGCCGAAGACCTGCCATACGCGGGTGCCGTAGGCCCGCACCATGCGGTTTGCCCATCCCGCTTCGATGAAGGGATACTTGTGCTGCACCGCCAAAGACAATTCGTTCACGCCATCGACCGAAAAATCGCCGCCGGGTAACGGTGCCTTTTGGGTCCATTCCTGCCCGACCTTGCCCAGCCAGGGGCCCAGTTTCGCCAAGGCCGCTTCCGCCAATTTCCGATAGGTGGTGATTTTACCGCCGAAGACGTTCAACAGCGGAGCTTGATGCAGCGCCGCATCGCCATCGATCTTCAAAACGTAATCGCGGGTCGCCTGGTGGGCCGCACTTGTCCCGTCGTCGAACAATGGACGCACGCCGGAATAACTCCACACCACATCTTCGACCTTGGGGGCTACTTGAAAATAACGTTGGGCGGCCGTGCACAGATACTTCACTTCTTCATCGGTGATGGAAACGGTGTCGAGAGATCCTTGATGGTCCTCGTCGGTGGTGCCGATCAAAGTGAAGGCGCGCTCGTAAGGGATGGCGAAGAAAATCCGCCCATCTTCGTTTTGGAAGATGTAGGCGCGATCGTGTTCGAACAAGCGTGGCACCACGATATGGCTGCCGCGCACCAGACGGATGTGCTTGCGTTCACGGTGCACGTCGGGCATGGTTTCGATCACGTCCTCGACCCAGGGGCCGGCGGCATTGACCAGCACCCTGGCGAGAATTTCGCGGCGTTGGCCACTGTCCGTATTCTCGACCATGATGCTCCACAAATTGGCTTCGCGATGCGCCGAAACGCATTTGTTGCGCACCAATATATCGGCGCCGCGCGCAGCCGCATCAACGGCGTTCAGCACCACCAACCGGGCGTCGTCGACCCAACAGTCGGAATACTCAAAGCCCTTGCGGAACGTGTTCTGCAACGGCTCGCCGATGGCCCCGTGGGTCAGGTCCAAGACTTCGGTACCGGGCAGGATTTTGCGCCCGCCGAGATGGTCGTATAGAAACAATCCCAAACGCAGCAGCCACGCCGGGCGCAAGGCCTTGTGGTGGGGCAGCACGAAGCGCAACGGGTGAATGATGTGCGGCGCGGCCTGCAACAGAACTTCGCGTTCGATCAGCGCTTTGCGCACCAACGCGAACTCATAATATTCCAGATAGCGCAGCCCGCCGTGGATCAGCTTGGTGCTGGCCGACGAGGTGCCTTGCGCCAAGTCGCCTTGTTCGCACAACACAACATCAAGACCGCGCCCCGCGCCATCGCGTGCGATGCCGCAACCATTCACGCCGCCACCGATGACGGCCAAATCATAAATTCGTTCTTGGGACATGGGGCGGCACCGCAAATGAGTTGACTGCCGGAAAACGAAGCACAATGCATGCCCGCCTTCCAATTTCACCTACATTTTTTCGTTTTAGGTTCGTTTTGTCAACATTAACTTTCGCTTTACATACGTTTGAACATGATCTCGCTTGAATTTTCGTCACAAACGCGCGTATTGTTTCCCCAGTTTTCGTTTTACACAGGATACGCCGCATGTCTTTTTCGCTTCGCCAGCAAGAAATTCTCGAAATCGCTCGCGAGCAAAGCCGCGTCACGGTGGACGAGCTGGTGGCCCGGTTCGACGTCACCGCGCAAACCATCCGCAAGGATCTAAACGAATTGTGCGACGCCAAAGCTTTGTCGCGGGTCCATGGCGGGGCGGTTCTGGCGTCGGGAGTCGCCAACGTGGGCTACGAGCAGCGCCGCGCCATCGCCACCGATGAAAAACACCTGATCGGCGAATTGTGTGCGGCGGCGATTCCCAATAACGCGTCGCTGTTCATCAACATCGGCACCACCACCGAAGCCGTCGCCCGCGCGTTGATGCACCACCGCGATCTTTTGGTGATCACCAACAACCTCAACGTCGCGAACATTTTAATTCAGAATCCCTCGTGTGAAGTGATCATCGCGGGGGGCGTGCTGCGACGCTCAGACGGCGGAGTGATCGGCGAAGTCACCGCTGATTTCATCAATCAATTCAAGGTCGATTACGCCGTTATAGGCGCATCGGCCATCGACGAAGACGGTGCGCTGCTGGATTACGATTACCGAGAAGTGCGCGTTGCCCAGGCGATCATCAAAAACGCCCGCCACACCTATCTGGTTGCCGACAAGATGAAGTTGGAACGCACGGCACCGGTGCGCATCGCCCATATTTCCCAAATCAGCACCTTCTTCACCGACGAAATCGTCTCCGAAAAGCTCCGACAGGTTTGTGCGCAACACGATATCACCATGATCGATGCGACCCACGGCCCCATTGCTACCGAAAATTGAACGCCGCAGCGACATTTTTTCCCGTTGCTCGAAAATCTTTTGGCGCGTGATTCAACGGGCAATTGCAGTGACTTGGCTCAAAACTCAGGCCACATAATCGAAATGGTTGCAGGAATATCAGATATTTATGTTGACGCGTGTATTAGCTTTAGCTTAAATAAGGATTAGCTAATAGATATAGCGCCCGGCCGCAAAGAGCCCCATAAAAACAATTCTTCCCCAGAAAATAATACACGTACTTGGCAGCCCATGTTGGGCAGCCAAGAGGGATCAATACTGCAAACATTGAGGATCACGTAATGAAAACCATTAAAACCATCGCGTTCGCCGGCATCATCGGCATCGCCGCCCTGTCCGCCACTTCCGCCCAGGCTTTCTGGGGCTGGGACAACGGCAACGGCTGGGGCAACGGCAACAACAACGGCAACGGCTACGGCAATGGTAACGGCGGCGGCGACGGTTCGTTCGGCTTTTCCATGAACGGTCGCGGCAGCGGCAACGGCAACGGCAGCAATGGCTGGAACGGTAGCAACGGCTACAATGGCTACAACGGCTACGGTCCTTATGGCTATGCGCCTTACGGTTACGCTCCGCAGGGTTATGGCGCGCCTTACGGCCAGCCGGTGGCTCCGCAGTTCGCGGCGCCGCAACAGCAGCAGTACGCCCCTGCACCGGGTTATGCACCGTATCCGCCTTACGGCCCGTACGGTTCGCAGGCCTTCACGGCTCCGGGACAAGCCCCGGCGCCCGCCGCAGGCAAATAAGCTGATTAGACCGCACCCTGCTGTTTTAAACAGCTAGGTGCGGTCATCGCTTATATCTGCAAAACTGAGTGTGTGAGCCGACGTAGTTGTCGGCCTTTGATGCTTTTAATTTTGAGATATTGACGAAGCACCGATGGAAAAGCCCACCCTGACAGATATCGCAGGCGTTGGAAAAGCCGCCGCCGAACGCCTGAGCGAAGCGGGATACACCCGCATCGACGACATTGCCGGCGCAGATCCTCAAAAACTCAGCCAAGTTTCTGGGTTCGAAGGCGAACGCGCCCGACGAACCATTGACGCAGCGAAACTCTTGGCCGGTGACGATGACGACATCGTTGCACCCGCCATTTTGCCAGCCAAACCGGAGGTTATCGACATGACGGACGACAAGACCGAAGATCAAAACACCCCCGCCGAAGCCGCGAAGGCTGAAGCGCCGAAAACCGAAGCACCCAAAACCGAAGCCAAAGCCACCGCGAAAAAAGCGCCGGTGAAAAAGGCCGCCGCGAAGAAGCCCGCAGCCAAAGCCGCTGCGAAGCCTGCCGCGAAGCCTGCCGCGAAGCCTGCTGCAAAACCTGCAGCGAAACCGACTGCGAAAGCGGAACCGGCTAAAGCAGAACCAGTAAAAGCAGAAAAGGTAGAAACCCCAAAGGTTGAAGCTGCCAAACCCGCAGCGAAGCCTGCTGAGCTTTCTATGGCTGCGCCCGCAAATGCCAACACCCCGAGCATCTTCAAGGAACCCGGTTATATCGCCGCTGGCGTCCTGTTGGTTTTGGCTGTTTACGGCTTCGCCCAACAGCCGAGCATCCAGGAATATCTGGGCTATTCGAGCTCCACGGAGTCTTCCACAAGCACCGCGGCGATGACCACCGCCCCCACTGCGCCCGCCACGGCCGGCACCTCCGGCGAAACCGGCACGGCATCAGGTACGAGCGCACCGGCGAACGTCAACGCCCCCGCCGCCGCGAGCGCGCCGAACGGTTTCAACCACCCCGCCATGATGCAAAACATGGGTTCGGGCATGAACCATGATATGCCCGGCTACATGAACCCCGGCATGGGCCAAGGTATGGGCCAGGGCATGCCCCCCTATGGCAACATGCCGCCGCACAACATGCCCTACGGCCACCCGGCATTTGGCGGCGCGCCTGCAGCCGCGGCTGGTGACAGCACCGAGCCGACCGACGCCACCGAACAGGGTGCCGTTCAAGGTGGAGCACCTTTGCCGCCCCCTTACGGCCCGTACAGCTACACCGGAAACCGGTTCTTCAACCAAGGTAACGGTTATGGCAACGGCTACGGTCAAGGTTCCGCCGACGCAGATTTCGGCATGAACTTCGCAGGTCGCGCCAACACCCAGGCCTATGGCAACGGCTACAACAACTATAATGGCTATAACGGCTACAATGGCTACAACGGGTACGCACCCTATGGCTATGCGCCTTACGGCTATGCGCCCTACGGCCCCGGCCCTGCGCCTTACGCGGCACCTGCCGCCCCGGGTCAAGTTCCGGCGCCCGCTCAGTAAGCTCTGAGCGTTAGCAACACACCTTCGAAAACGCACGCCTTATATAAGGCGTGCGTTTTTTTGTTCCGAGCGGGATGAAAGAGACATTGCAAACGTTGTCTCCACAAGCAACTCCATGCCTCACCTGTCGAGGATAAAATTTTATCAAAAATGTAAGTATATATTTTTTGTTAACTGTGTTTTTCATCACACCATTAATCATGAATAGGTGAGATAAATAATATACGGCGCACATGACTTAAATATATTGCGGCGGAATTAAAGTATATGTACGGGGGTACATTAAAATGGGCATTCCAAATCAATATATTAAATCATCTATGCGGGTTATATCTGTCATCATTGCTGTAAACATCCTGTCGGGTTGCATCGTCGCCATGCCACCGGCTCTCCAAGCCGCATCCTTTGCTTTGGACGGACTGAGCTATGCCGCCACCGGCAAATCCATGACCGATCATGCACTGTCGGCCGTGGCCAACAGAGATTGCGCCATGACGCGCGCCTTAAACGGTGAAGCCATTTGTTCGACCAACTCGATGATGGCCGAACTCGACGCCATCGATCGCCGTTTAAACAATCCCAATGCTGAAATCATCGCCAAGTCCATCATCCCCGCCGCCGAGGACGAGGCGTTCCAGCGCGCAAGTCTCGAGTTGGCGAAAAATGGTGGACAGGATGGCGATGAAGTGCTGGACGACGATCAGTTGGATCTGGTCGACATGGCCGTGGCTGAAGGCCCTTTGCTTTAAGCGTCAGGCTTTTTAATCGATCCCACCCGCGCCAAGGCGACACCCATCAACACCACCAACGCGCCAACGCCTTGCAAAGGCCCCAACGCCTCGCCAAACAACAGCCACGCCGCCAAGGCGGCGATCACCGGCTGAAACAACAAACTCACTGACGAAAACGCCACCGGAAGATGCGCCAAGGCATAGGCAATCAGCCCCTGGCCGAACACTTGGGCGGTCAAGGCCAAACCAATCAATACCCACCAGCCGTTGAGCGTTTCAGGGGTCCAGGCCTCGCCCGACATCCACGTCAGCGGCAGCAAGAACGCGGCGCAAAACAGCGTGCTCCAAAACATGATCACGCGGGTCGCCAAACGCGAGCGCAAGCGCCCCACCGCCATAATATAGCTGGCGTAAAACACCGCCGTCGCCACGCCCAGCAGATCGCCGATGAAGCTTTGGCGCGACAGCTGTAAACTGTCGCCCATCAACGTCACCGCCCCCAAGATCGCCAGCGCCATGCCGCCCAGAAACAGGCCGGTAAAGCGGGTCTGAAACAGCACATAGCCGAACAAGGTGACGAAAATCGGTGCCAGGTTGGCCAGAAGCGTCGCATTGGCGACGGTGGTGTAGTGGATGGAAAAATGCCACAGCGACATGTCGCCGGCGAAAAAGAACCCCGCCAAGGCCAAGCGCAGATACTCGCGGCGTGACAGCGCTGGTTCATCGCGCCCGGACTTGCCCCAGTACAGCCACAATCCCAATGCCGGCACCGCCAACGTCATCCGGTAAAAGGCCGTCGCCACGGGTCCGACCTCGGACACCCGCACGAAGATCGGTGCAAAGGCGATGGCGGTCGCGCCCAAGATCAGCATCACGAACGCAAGCCGCTCGACACGAGCTTTGTCTTTTAATATTTTTTCTGCCGCCAATCGCCGATCCCCTGTCCCCACGCGGGCGCGAACCCTCTATACTTGCGATATGAGCACCACAGCCACCACTTTCCCACAAGAATGTTCGGCGCCCCTGCTGAGGGACGACGAACCGGGACCGTTCGAGATTTACAATCCCGGCGGCCACGCCCCTTTTGTCATCGTCAGTGATCACGCCAGCCGCCGCGTCCCCCAGGCGTTGAACGACTTGGGGCTGAGCGCGCAGCAATTCGACAAGCACATCGCCTACGACATCGGCGCGGACATGATCACGCGCCGTCTCGCCGACCGGCTGGATGCGCGCGCGGTGATGGGCACCTATTCGCGCCTGGTCATCGACCTCAACCGCCAGCCGGGCGACCCCGGCAGCATCCCCGAAATCAGCGACGGCGTCACCGTGCCCGCCAACCAATCCCTCAGCGAGGATCAGGTCGCGTGCCGGATCGAAACCCTGCACACCCCCTACCACGAAGCCATCAACCGCGAGATCGCAGCCGTGTGGCGTCGCGACGACAAGCCGCCGGCACTGTTTTCCATTCACAGCTTCACCCCGACCATGAACGGCCAAGACAGGGTCTGGGACATCGGCGTGCTGTGGAACCGCGACCCGCGCTTGGCGGTGCCGCTGATCGAACACCTCCGCCAATGGGATGGATTGCACGTCGGCGACAACGAGCCGTATTCGGGCCGCAGCCTCGCCTACACCATCGACACCCACGGCGCGGCGGGCGGTTTGGCCAATTGCGCGGTGGAAATCCGTCAAGACCATTGCGCCACGGCGGAGGAAGCCAGTCACTGGGCCGACATCTTGGCCGACGCTCTGCGGCCGATTCTCGCCCTACCGGGACTGCATGAGGTCAAATCCTTCTGAGTTCCGTTTGACTTGAAAGCGTGCACGGCGTCAAATAGCTGAGTGGGAGGATCAACATGACGGTCAGCACACCCAGCTTCACCATCGGCGTCGAAGAAGAATATCTGCTCGTCGACCGCGATACCCGCGCCCTGGCTAGCGAGCCGCCGCCGGGGGTGCTGGAAGCGATCGAACATCGCATCAAGGACTTGGTCCGCCCCGAATTTCTCAAGGCGCAAATCGAAATCGGCACCACCGTGTGCGCCAACGTTGGCGAGGCCCACGCCCAGCTGGCGCATCTGCGCAAAACCGTCGCCGACGTCGCGGGCGAATTCGGCCTCGCCCCCATCGCCGCGTCGACCCATCCGTTTTCCGAATGGACCCACCAGGTTCATACCGACAAGCAACGCTACAACGAACTCGCCGACGCCATGCAGGGTGTCGCCCGGCGGTTGCTGATCTGCGGCATGCACGTGCATATCGGCATCGACGATGACGACCTGCGCATCGATCTGTTGAACCAGGCCAGCTATTTCCTGCCGCATCTGTTGGCGCTGTCGACCTCGTCGCCGTTTTGGCGCGGCGACAACACCGGGTTGAAATCGTATCGCCTCAGCGTGTTCGACGAACTGCCGCGCACCGGGCTGCCCGGCCATTTCGACACCTTCACCGAATACCAGCGTCACGTCGACATTTTGGTCAAGGTCGGCGTGATCCCCGACGCCTCGATGCTGTGGTGGGACTTGCGGCCATCGGCCAAGTTCCCGACCTTGGAAATGCGCATCACCGACGTGTGCACCCGACTGAACGACGCCGCCGCCATCGCCGCGCTGTTTCAGTGCATCATGCGCATGCTCTACCGTCTGCGCCGCAGCAATCAGCGCTGGCGCAACTACGCCAACATGTTGATCAACGAAAACCGTTGGCGGGCGCAACGCTATGGCATCGACGAGGGCATGATCGATTTCGGCCGGTGCGACATGGTGCCGTTTCACGAACTGATCGCCGAACTCCTGGACATGCTGGCCGAAGACGCCGACGCGCTCGGCTGCACCAACGAACTCGCCCACGTGCCGACCATATTGGAAACCAAGACCAGCGCCCACGAACAATGCGCGGTGTTCGAGGCCGCCAAAGGCATCGGCGCCTCCAACGACGAAGCGCTGCAAGCTGTGGTCGATTGGCTGATCGCCACTACGGTCGAGGACCTATAGTCCCCCGCCCCCGCGCAGCAAAGTTATCCCCCGTTTTTCCACATGGACGGCGTTCATCCACACGGTTAATGTCCAGCCAACGCAACCTGATTTTTAGAAGGACTTCACCATGACCGACGTTGGTGGCATCGCGGGCGACCGCCTGCGCTCTTTCGTGGAACGGATCGAACGCCTGGAAGAAGAAAAAGCAGCCCTGGCCGCGGACATCCGCGAGGTTTACTCCGAAGCCAAGGGCACCGGGTTCGACGTCAAAATCCTGCGCCAGATCGTGCGTCTGCGCAAAATGGACGTCTCGGAACGCCAGGAACTCGAAGACCTGCTCGACGTCTACAAGCGCGCGCTCGGCATGTAAATTTGCTATACTCCCATAACGACAATGGGAGGTCATTATGAGCAACTCTGCAAACGTCGCTGTCGTGCTCTCCGGTTGCGGCGTCTTCGACGGCGCGGAAATCCACGAAAGCGTGTTCACGCTGTTGGCGTTGGATCGACGCGGCGCGCGCTACCAGTGCTTCGCCCCCGACATCGACCAAGCCCACGTGGTCAACCACCTCACCCACCAAATCGCGGACGGTGAAAGCCGCAACGTGCTGGTCGAAAGCGCGCGCATCGCGCGGGGCGCAATCAAGCCGTTATCGCAATTCAACGCTCAAGACTTCGACGCCCTCGCCTTTCCCGGCGGGTTCGGCGCGGCCAAGAACCTCTCCACCTTCGCCTTCGACGGCGCGGACTGCACCGTCGACCCAGATGTCGAACGCGCCCTGAAAGACATGGTCGCGGCCGGCAAGCCCATCGCCGCGCTGTGCATCACGCCCGCCGTGGTCGCCAAAGTCCTCAAAGGCGCCGACGTCACCATCGGCCAGGACCCCGGCACCGCCAAAGCCATCGAAGCCATGGGTGCACACCACACCCCCACCGAACACAAGGGCGTGGTGATCGATCCCAACTACAAGCTGGTGACGGCACCGTGTTACATGCTCGACAGCACCATCAGCCAAATCGCCGACGGCGCGGACGCAGCGATGGAGGTTTTATTGGGGATGGTTTGAAGGGGCGGAAACAAGTGCGATCCGGAGCACTGAGAACCCGCTGAATGTACCAACCGACAATCACCCAAAATAAAACGGCGCAGAACTCATGAGTTCTGCGCCGAGCGTCTTGTCGTCGTCGTTTATCAGCCGCGTGCGATCGCCAATTCGCGCATCACGTTGGCTTCGGTTTGGGCTTGTTCGATGCACATGTGCATCACGTCGCCTTGGCTGACCACGCCGTGCAGCTTGCCGTCCTTGACCACCGGCAGGTGACGGAAGCGACGGGTGTGCATGATGTTCTGTACGTCTTTGACTTTGTCGTTCACGGTGCAGGTGGCGACGTCGGTGGTCATCAGATCTTTGACCAACAGATCGAGGCACGATACGCCGCTTTTGTACAGGCCGCGAACGATGTCGCGCTCGGACAAAATGCCGATCACTTCATCGTTTGCATTCTTCACCGGCAAGGCGCCGATTTTGTTCACCGCCAAAATCGCCGAAGCCGTCTGCACGGTGTCTTCGGGGCGCAGTGAAATCACTTCGTTGCCTTTGCGCTGAAGGATCATCTCAACTTTCATGGGTGGTACCTCTTCCTTGTTATTGCTTTTCCCTGGGGCACCATAATAGGGCTTTATTTCACTTTTTCCATATATATTGAAACTTTCATATACCGCACTGCACAATGGCATAACAATCAAAAAAAAGGGCGGGGCGTCCGCGCCTGTTCGCGCCGTCCGCACTGCCCCTGATATGGGCAAAAAAGCTGAAAAGATAGAGCGTTATCCGATCGCGCCGCTCATATGCGCGACGGCGATGGAGATCCGCCGGGTGAGATCGTAGAGCTGTTCGAGCGGGTCGAACAAGTCACGGTGTTCCTTCTCATAGCCGTGCTCGGCGTCGGTGCGATAGGTCGATTCCTCACCGAACGATTTGGCGTCCGTGGGCGCGCCGGAAACCGGGAAGGCACGGCGCAAAACGCTCAGCGCGTGCTCGACGTCGAGGTTGAGCATCTCGTTGATCAGGTCGCTCGACGAGGTGTCGTGACGGTCGGAATATTTCGGCAACCGCGCGACGATCAGGAACATTTCGTGGATCAACGCGATGCGTACCGCGTGCAACAGCAACAGGTCGGGATAACACTCGTCGACCATTTCCGGTAGCATCTGATCCGCGCCGACGGCTTGCAGGCCTTTGTCGAGATAAAGCGTATCGTTCAAAAAGATCCGATAGATGCGGTTGACCTTTTCGTGGCGGCTGGAATGGCGCAGCATGCCCGCCAGGGTCTGCATCTGCTCGGCGCGCTGGGCGTTCGGCTCGATCGCCGCACGACGCAACCAGATGGCCGGATCGTACAGCGACACATACCCGTGCAACGCATCCAGGTTCGACAGGTGCCGCGCATAGGCAACCATGGCGGTGAACCGGCGGCAGCGATCCGAGAGCTGGAACACTTCGGTGAAGCGGTCCAGGTCCTTGGACATCGCCTTGCCGTGACCGCTGATGGTGTTGGAGAAATAGCCCAGCTGCTGCAAGATCGCGTTGTGCGGAATGGCGCGCACCTGGCTGGGGTGTTCCAGGTCCACCTGGGCGCCGCCTTCGTGCTGGCGCTTCACCTTTCGCGAGCCGGTGGGGTACAGCAAGTTGGTGCCGAATAGGTTCAAGGTCGCGGCGTAGTTGGGGTTTTCCATCAGCCGTTCGTTGAAGCCCTTCACGGTCATGAAGTAATCCAGCGAATAATCGGTGTCTTCGTAGAACACGTCCAGCGAGCCGCTCGAAGGGGTGTCGGTCAGCGCGTGTTCGACCAAACGGCACACCGTGGCGAACGCCAGATCGGGGTGGGAGAAATAGACGTAGCCGTCACCGCCCTGGAAGCTGACTTCCTGTTTGACGTGAATGCCCGCCGCCTTGAAACGCGCGCGCGCGTGGGGCGGATAAGTATAGTCGAGGCGATCGGCGAAGCTCAACGGATGCGCACCACGGCCGATGGACTCGCCGTGGGTGTCGAAGATCAACAGATCGACATCCTTGACCCCGCTTTGCTTGATGCGCTTGGCAAGTTTGATGCGGATGCGTTCGATCGCCAACGAAGCCGGAACCTGCCCGATGTAGCGCCCGGCGTCGGAAAATCCGGTCTGCATGCAAATGCGCCCACGGCCTTCGACGTATTTGACGTAGGTCGGGTTTTTCAGCAACTCGGTGATGATCTCGTGGCCTTGATCCAGCGCCATGCCGGTTTCGAACAACGGCGAGATATCGATCTTGTCGGCGACGCCGAACAGCTTGGCGAAATAGAGCGCGGTCAGCACCGTGAACGGCGTGTTGCATTCGGCGATGAGAAAGCGCACCGGTTCGTTGGCATCCACGTACTTCAAGAACTTGGCCACCAGCATGAACACCCGCTTGGCGGTGGCGCGTTCGTTCATGATGGTGCCGAAGTTGACCGTCACCGGCTTGACGCGTTCCAACAAATGGGCGATTTCCACCAGATAACGCCGCCGGTTGGCCGGATCTTCCGGCGAAGAGGTCATGTCGATGTCGTGACGAATGGCATTGGTCAACTGGGTGGCGTTGATACGCATGTGGGTATGCGCGAAGGCCAAGCCGAAATTCGCCATCTCGGCGCGCAACACGGCCAGTTCGGCGATTTTCTCGGCCCCGCCGTCGATGGCGTGGGTCAAGATGTCGGTGATCTTGGCGACGCTGACCAAACGGTTTTCCAGCCCACCGGACAGGTGGCGGCTGAACGCGCCGACTTCGTCGGCATCGTCGGGGTCGAGATTGAGGCGCTCGATATCACCGTCGAGTTCGTCCAGGGCCGTGCGCAACAACGCTTGTGCTTCGGCCACGTCAGCCCCGCCGATGGCATCGAGGTTGCTCAAGTAGTCCTGCAGCGCCAAGCGTTCCACACCCATGCGCATGGACAAGGTATCCGACCAGCGGATGTCGGCGCGCCCGTCGAGGTCATAGCCCACCCAACTGGCCACCGTCAGCAACCGCGGCGTGAGGGTCTGCCATTGGTCGGGATACAGATCGCGGGCGACCGCGAACACCACGGCGTAGACCCGGCGCAACGCTTTGTGAATGTTGCCGATCGCCATCAAGGCGAACTGCTGTTCGTCGTCCAGGCCGATTTGCGCAGGCGTGCCGTGCGGGCGTTCGGCGATGGTTTTGACCAAGGCGTCGAGGTCGCTTTTGCTCAGCGGCGTGCCGTCTTGATTGCGCTGCACCGCCAAGGTGGCTTGCACGGTGGTCAATTCTTCCGACACGGTAAAAGTCGGGTGCGCGGTGATCACGATGCCGAACACTTCGCGTTCGACGCGCTGTTTGAAAATTTCAAAGGCCACGGTTTGGTCGCCGTTTCGCGCCAAGCCCGCAAACAGGGTGCGCAAGTTGCCTTCGTTTTTCGCCACATCCATTTCGCCCACATAGGACCGCAAACGCTGCGAGCGATATTTAAACGCGTTGATGGTCAGCAGCCGGACCAGATCCGACAGATCGCCGACCGATACGTCGCCTTGCTGGGCCAAGCACGACACGTGCAGCGCCATGCGCCGGGTTGGCGATTGCAGGTGATTTTCGCGGGCTTCGCGCTGAAACTGAATCAACTTATCTGCCAGTTCGTTGCGCAGTTCGCACGCTGTCGGCAAAATTTTCTTTTCCGCGCCGTTCAAGGCGTCAGGTGTCACAGCATCAAGGGCAGACGGCACCATGGTGTCTCTCAATTCAACTCTAGCAGGCCGAACGTGTCGGCTATGGAGGGGAGGCCATGAGTCATATTTGAGCGCTTTGTAATATAGCCGCGCGCGTTTGTAAATTTATGACGTGAAAAACCGTCAATTTAGCGCGTGAAATGCGCCACCAACTCGATATGGGCGCTGTAGGTGAACTGGTCGATGGGCTGCACCGCAAGCAGCCTATAGCCGCCATCGACCAATGTTCGGGCATCCCGTGCGAAGGTCGCCGGATTGCAAGACACCGCGACCACCCGCGGTACACGGGACTCGGCCAGATAGCGCACTTGATCCGCGGCCCCGGCGCGCGGCGGGTCGAACACCACCGCGTCGAATTTCGACAATTCGGCCTCGTCGAACGGTTGACGGCTGAGATCGCGGACCTGAGCCACCACCCGCCCACCGAGCCCGGCGCGCCCCGCGGCGCGTTCCAGGGCCCTGACCGGGGCCTCCACGGCATCGGCAGCGGTGACGATGGCCTGTTGGGCCAGCGGAATGGAAAAACTGCCCAGGCCGCAAAACAGATCGGCGACCCGCGCCGCATCCGCACCGACCCCGGCCAAAACGGCGTCGCGGATCGCATGCTCGCCCTCGACGCTGGCTTGCAGGAACGTGCCCGAGGGCAATTCCACCGGCACGCCGGATAGATAAACCAACGGGACGGCGACTTGCGCGATCGGCTCGGCCGCAAGGCCTTCCTCTTTCCACGCCACCCGCACGCTGGGGGTGTTTTGCACGAACACCGCCAAAGCCTCGCGCGCTTTTAAATCCGGCGAAGCGTTCCCTTCGATGAGCACGTCGGCGCCGTTTTCACATGCCGTAACGTTGATGCGCGCCCGCGCGCCGTCGTCCAAAATACCGTGCAAGGCCTCGCTCAACGGTGCGATCAAGGCATTCAGGGCATCATCGAGCAAAGGACAGTGGTCCACCGCGACGATGTCATGGCTGGAACGAGCATTAAAGCCCAAGGTGACATGCTTGGCACGTTTCAGGGCGGTGAACGTCACCCGACGGCGGGTGCCTTCGCCGATCAGAACCGGCTCCAATACCGGCGGCGCGTCGAAGCCACGCTGGCGCAGGGCTTGAGCCACACGCTCCCGCTTCCACATTGCGTAAGCTTGGGTGCCGAGGTGTTGAAGCGCGCAACCGCCGCATGTTTCGAACAAGCGGCAGCCGGGTTCGGCGCGGTCCGCACTGGACTGCAATATGTCCACCAAATTCGCCACCAAGCCGTCACCGCGCTTGGCGACCGTTTCGGCCACCACCCGCTCACCGGGCAGCGCGCCGGCAATGAACAAGTTCTGCCGACGACCAAGAATGTCGGCGCTGGCCACGCCGTCACCGTGCGCGCCGAGCTTGTCGACGACGACCTCGACGGTTTGCTGCGGAACCTTCGCCACCGGCCGTTTGCGGCGCCCACGCTGTTGCCCCGGAGACGACCCGCGGCCGCGCTGCCCCTGTTTCGGCCCTCGGGTCATTGCTTTTGAATGTCCGCGACGAAATCTTGGAAAGCTTTGTCGACCGCCTTTTCCAGCGCCGTCACATCGGTCTTTACGCCATTGGGACCGGACGGAACTTCCGCCCGATATTCGCCCAACACCAGCAATTCGCCGTCGCTTTCACGGCGCAGGCTCAATTCGAATTCGGCGATGCCGATGGCGCTTTCACCCTTGACCGTTTCCAGACGCATCACCCGGCCACGAATGGTGTAGTCGGGGCGCACCCGCATTTCCGGCGTGACCACGCGCTCAGCCACTTCGGTCGAGCGCAGATAAGAGACCAGTGCGTTCTGCAGCAAGATGGGCGGGGCTTCGATCCAGAAGTGATAATGATATTCGCTGACGGCGCTGGAACCGGGTTCGGAAAACAGCAACGGCCGATTGGCCAACGACCCGGCGGCGGCGAAGCGGTCCACCTCGACCACGCCCGTCAACACCGGCGTCGATGCCACGGGCGCGGCGGCACGCGGGCTCAAGCGATAAAACGCGTCTTCGGGCGCGGGTGGCGGCACCGCGCAAGCGCCGAGAACGCCTGCCATCAGTCCCAAAGCCAACACGGCGGGAAACTTGGATTTCAAAGTCTGTTTCATGACGTGGCTTCCCTACCTTACTTCTTGCCTTTTTCCTGGGGCGCGGTGCCGGACAGCAGCAGCCCCGGGTTTTGACGAATTTCGCGCGAGAACTCATACATGTTGCGCGCCGTGCCTTCGACGTTCTGATTTACGGAATCGATGTGCCGCGCCAAAGAATCGGTGACGTGTTTCAAATCTTCGATGGACTTGCGCACTTCGTCGCGATTTTCCCCGACCATGGCGTTGGAGTTCTCCATCAATTGATCCGCCGTGACCAGCAGCTTATCGAGCTTGCCCCGCGTTGCCGACAGGTCCTTGGACAAATCCGCGAAATTGGCGGTCGAGGTGTCGACGTTCTTGGCGATGCGCGGAATGCGGTCGTTCAAATCCAAAACCAGGCCCGACAAGTCGTCGGCCACCGCAGCGAATTGCTTGATCATACGCTGACCGTCCTCATCCAACAAATCGCCGACCGTTTCCACCGTGACGGCGAAATTGCCCACGGCGGTGTTCATGGTCGCCAGCAAAGGCCGCAGATCGTTTTCCGCCAAGTTGGAAATTTCGCCAGCAACGCCGGACATGACCTTGAACAAATCGGACGCTTCCTGCGCGCCGACCTCGGAACCGGGTTTATGCGCGATGGGACTGGTGCCCGCGTCGATGTTGATGGTGATGGCCGACAACAAACCCGATGCCCCGATGCGCGCCACGCTGTCGTCGGGAATCTGCCAACCCTCGGTAATTTCGAAATCGACCCGAAACAGCATCGTGCCGCCGTCCGCCACCGGCGTAACCGTTTCGACTTGGCCGATGGGATAGCCTTCGTAAAGCACTTGGGTGCCGAACTTGACGCCGGTGATGTTCTTGTAGACGGCATAATAGGTATCCGTCGCCCCGGTGCGCCCCGTCAACATCGCGATCGACACCACCATCCCGATCAGGGCGGCGGTCACAAACAAGCCGACCGCAATGTAATTGATTTTCGCCGTGTTCATCTTGGCATTCCCTCAGCTTCCTCTTTGTCGCCGGTCAAACGGCGCAGGTACTCATCGGCATCGATTTCCGCTTCTTCCGAGCGGCGATTGAGCAAATTCTGAATGCGTTCGCTGGGATGATTGCGCAACTCTTCAACCGTGCCGACGAATAGAATATTGCCCTGATCCAACACGGTGATGCGGTCCGCGATCTTGAACGCGCTTTCCAGTTCGTGGGTAACGACGCAGATGGTCATGCCCATGGCGTCGCGCAGACGCAAAATCAAATCGTCCAGTTGCGACGACACCACCGGATCGAGGCCGGCGCTCGGCTCGTCGAAAAACAGAATGCGCGGATCCATGATGACCGCACGCGCCACCGCCGCGCGCTTGATCATGCCGCCCGACAGTTCCGACGGCATGAGATCTTCGAAGCCCGCCAGATCGACGACTTCGAGTTTCATGCGCGCCATGATCTCCATGGTCAGTCGGTCGAGCTTGGTATGCTCGTAAAGCGGCAACATGATGTTTTCGCCCACCGTCATGGAGCTGAACAACGCCCCGCCCTGAAACGCGACGCCGAGCTTCTTGCGTAGTTCAAACAGTTGCTTCTGCGGCAGCTTCCACACGTCTTTTCCAAGGATCTTGATGGTCCCCGAGGTCGGCCGCTGCAAAGCCATCAAGTGGCGCAGGAATGTGGACTTGCCCGAACCGGACCCGCCCATGATGATCATGATCTCGCCTTCGACGATGTCGAGGCTGACGCCGTTGAGAATTTGCCGGGTGCCGTAGTGGGTGACCAGGTCGCGGACCTCGATCACGGTTTGCGGGGATTTTTCGCTATCGCTCATCCGCCGCCCCTTAAAACGTCGCCACCAAGGCGAACAGCATGTCGGTGATGACGATGGCGGAAATGCACTGCACCACCGAACGCGTGGTGGCTTTGCCGACACCTTCCGCGCCGCCCTTGACCAAAAAACCGTTGAGCACGCCAATCAATGCAATCAGCACACCGAAGATGGCCGCCTTGCCGATGCCGTGCATCAAATCGTCGACCGACAACACGTCGATGGTCTGATCGAAAAACGCCGCCAATGAAATGCCCAGCGAGGCGTTGACGTACAACGCCGCCGCGTACAGACCCAGCGCCATCGACATAAAGGTCAACACCGGCACCATGATCAGCGACGCCAACAAAGACGGCACCACCAAAAACCGCACCGGGTTGATGCCCATGACCTCAAGGGCATCGAGTTCTTGATTGATTTTCATGGTGCCCAGCCGCGCCGACAACGCCGAGCCCGAACGCCCGGCCACCAAAATGCCGGTGATCAAGGGGGCGAATTCGCGCACCATGGAAAATGCCACCCCGAACACGACGTGACCTTCGGCGCCGAACACCTTCAGACTATAGATACCTTGGATGGCCAACATCGCCCCGATGGCGGCGGCCATGATGCCGATGATGCCGATGGCGCGCACGCCGATTTCCATCATTTCGGCAAACACCGCGCCCAAGCGCACCGGTTGGTTCATACGCGGCCCGACCAGCAGCCAATACAGGCTTTCGGCCACCAAAACGCCATGACGGCCCATCTCTTCGAACGCCGAGACGGATGACCGACCAACCCGATCGAAGAACCGGGCAGCAACGTTTTGATGTGAACTCTCAGCCATGCGGTGCGTATCTCCCCCTTTTGCGCCTATGCCCGAATATTGCCTGCCTCAAAACATAGAGG
Source organism: Magnetovibrio sp. (assembly GCF_036568125.1). NCBI lineage: Bacteria > Pseudomonadati > Pseudomonadota > Alphaproteobacteria > Rhodospirillales > Magnetovibrionaceae > Magnetovibrio > Magnetovibrio sp. The sequence continues at coordinate 30,146 of NZ_DATCTF010000002.1, read as the reverse complement.
CATTTCAGCGATTAGGCCATGGCGGCGATGGCGTCGTCGAGGTTGTCGTAAATCACGAACACCTTATCGAGACGCGCCAATTTCAACACCCGCATCGGCGTGTCGCTGACTTGCGCCAAGGCAAAGCCCAGCGCCTTGGATTTTGCGGACTGAAAGGCCTCGACCAACGACGCCACACCGGAGCTGTCGATATACGCGACGCCCGACAGATCCACGATCACGCCCTTACCGCCCGTAATGCACCCCAACAAGGCTTCGCGCACTTTGGGCGAAGTGCTGAGATCCACTTCCCCCGTCAAGGCCACAACATTCAGGCCGCTTTGTTCCGTAATGCCGATATCCATATTTTTGTTCCCTCAAGCCTTATATGGCTTTTTTCATCCTCAACAAATTGCCCTGTCCATCGGGCGGGGGCAAGTGCTCAACGTCATCCATGACTTCGCGCATGAAATGCACGCCCAATCCGCCGGGTCGAATATCGTCCAAATCGCGCGGCACGATCTTCGCCACATCTACCGGTGGCGCAAAATCGCGGATCAAGACCACATAATTTTCACCTTCGCGGCGCAGGTCGACGACCATATCGCCGACATCCGTTTCTGCGTAGGCGTGACGCACCACGTTCTGGCAGGCTTCGTCGACCGCCAGCATCAAATCCTGGCATTGTTCATGGGAAAAGCCGCACGCTGCCGAGGTTTCGCCCACCGCGCGACGCACCAGCTTCAAACTGCTGGCCCGCGCCGGCACCGTGAGCGCGCACAACGATCCTTCGCGTGGCCCAATGGCACCCTCATCTATCGATGTGCTTTCAATTTGTTTTTTCATTGCGTCGTTCACGATCGCATTGTCGTCACGACTTTGACGCTTTTGCAAGGGCTTGGCATCGTCGATGACCAAAACCGTGACGTCGTCGCGCAACGCTTCACCCGAACGGCCAAGACGGTTCGCCACCGCGTCGATGCGCGCCTGCGCAGATTGCCCCTCCGCCACGCCGGTGCGGATCATGTCCTGAAAACCGTCTGCGCCCAGTTCTTCACCCGGCGCGACGTAGCCTTCGGTGGCGCCGTCGGTAAATATATAAAGAGAGCCCCCGTTCAAATGCAGGACCTCTTCGGGTACCGGCCCGCCGCCGGTGAGTTCTGGCGGAATGCCCACCGGCGGTGCGGTTGCCTCCAAAGACGTGAACCGATCATCGGTGGAATGCAAAAGCGGCGGCTCATGCCCGGCGTTCGCCAGCACCACGCGGCCGGACGCGGGATCGTAAATACCCGCGACCATGGTCACGAACATCCCGCGCAGAGAGGTCTCGCAGACTTCAGCGTTGATACGTTGAAGCAAGCGCCCCGGACGCATGTCCTCTTTGCCCAAGCAGCGAAACAGGCTCGCGGTCTTGGCCATCAACAGCGCCGCGTTCATGCCTTTGCCCGACACGTCGGCGAGGGTGAAGGCGATACGCCCGTCATACATTATAAAGAAGTCGAAGAAATCGCCCGATACGACGCGTGCAGGACGGTTGACGCCGCACACAGGAAAGCTCTCGTCCGCGCTTGGCGGCGGCAGAAGTCCGCGTTGGATTTCCCCGGCCAGTTCCAACTCGCGGCGCATGACCTCCTTCTCCGCCAATTCACCGGCCATGCGAGCGTTGGAAATGGCCAATGCCGCCGATGCCGCCAAAGCCTCCAGCAATGTCAGGTCTTCGGGCGCGAACAAGCCGTCGCCCGCACCGTGCGCACCGGCGGTCTTATTGACCATTTCGATAGCACCGATGCGTTCGTCCTTGACCGACAAGGGCGCACACAGGACGGATCGGGTGGTAAAGCCGCTCTGCGCATCCATGGACGTGTCGAAGTTGGGGTCGTTCTGCGCGTCGCGCACCATCTCGGAACGGTTTTCGGCCACCGAACGGCCAACGATTCCTCTGTCGGCGGGTATCGTCAGCCCCTTGATGTCGACCGGACCAAAACTGGCATGACAGACCAAACGCGGCTCGTTGTCGTGCTCATCCAACAGAAACAGCGCGCCGCCCTCAGCCTCCATCAGCTCTGCGATGCGCGCCAGCGCCCGGCTCATGGTCACTTCGATATCCTGGGTTGCAGCAAAATGCCGCCCCATTTCGACCAAAAGTTCTAGCTGATTGTTCACGACTTTTCCCCCATACCCTACCTTATATTAGGGACTCGCAATCGGCAGCGCAGCATCTTTTGTGTGTAAGATTCCCCGACCATCAGCTGAATAAGCCAATTTACGTATTTTTCCTTCACACGGTGTTTTTCCAACAGCACTTACTTATGTAACGCGGAAATCATGGGCTCAATTATCACATGACCTCGTCAAAAGGCTGAAAACGCAGAAAATTATTGTGCACTGCAAAAGGACAATCAATTGACAGTGGTCAATTCGCATATTACGAAGTTCGGGCAATTCCTCATCTAACGTATGGGGGCTTATTGATTTTTGAACCTTTTTACATGCCGTCCTGTGTGAAAAGAATAATTTGTAACTACTACGTCCGACTTTGGGGAGGGACTATGACTTCTGATGCAGATACCGCCCACGTGCATGAGCACCACTGGGAATGGAGCTGGGCGCCGCTTTTGGTGGTAGCCGGCACGTTTTTGCTGCTGCCGATCGCTTTCGGGTTCTACTTCGCATACGACAACCTGATGATGACGGCGGTTTTCGCTGGCCTGGGCACCGTTATTTTGCTCGCCGGCGTTTCCATGTGGGTCAACGAAGGCCTCACGCAAACCCCGCTTCTCGCTGGTGTGGCCAATATCGGCCTGCCGATCTTCATCCTTTCGGAAATCTTCATCTTCCTGTCGCTGTTTTCCAGCTACTGGATGATGCGTCTGGGCATTGAATCCTGGCCGCCCGAAGGCACGCCTGAAATCGACAAACTGCTTCCGGTGATCATGACCGTGATCCTGGTGTCGTCGTCGATTACCTGTCACGTGGCTGAAGAAAAGCTCGATCACGCGGATCTGTCCGGCTTCAACAAATGGTGGGTCTACACCATCTTGTTGGGAACCCTGTTCTTGGGTTGCACCATCTATGAATGGAACCACCTGATTCATATGGACTTCATTCCGGGCACCAACGCCTATTCGTCCGCATTTTACACCATCACCGGCTTCCACGCTTCGCACGTGCTGGTCGGTTTGGCTGCATTCGTCGCGGTTTTGATCCCGGCTTTGGGTGGTCGCACGAACAAAACGTTCGTCAACTGCGTGTCGGTTTACTGGCACTTTGTGGACATCGTTTGGTTCTTCGTCGCTTCCCAGATTTATTTCTGGTAAGCCGCGAAACTGACGGATATCCGGTCGATGTTTGGCACCCGTACTCTTATGGCAAGCGCCCTGCTGGGCTGTGCTTTGGCTGCATTTCCAGCCAAGGCACAGTACGGCGGTGCCGTGCCTGTGTCGGACATCGACCCATCCATCTTCCAAATCGACGAAACGAAGTATCTCGGCACCAAGGTCAGCGGCGATATTCAGCTGATCGACGAGCAAGGGCAGGAATTCACCCTGGCCGACAAGCTCGGAAAACCTCTCATATTGGTTTTGTCCTATTACACGTGTGATGGCAGTTGTTCCGTCATCAACCAAGATCTCAACGCCCAGTTGGCCGATATCAGCGGCATTAAGCCGGGGGAAGATTTCAACGTTCTGACCATCTCGTTCGACGAACACGATGATCTGAACAGCGTCGGCGTTTTCAAGCAGCATTTGAAAATGACCGAAAACATGAACGGGTCCTGGTCATTCGCGACCTTCAAGAACAAAGACCAGATCAAGCCGTTCGCGGAATCCATCGGATTTCATTATTTCTGGTCGCCCCAGGATCGGACCTTTTTCCATCCGGGCGCCTTCATGTTCCTGACCCCGGAAGGGCGTCTGGCGCGGGTGTTGTACGCACTCAACTCCGCGCCGCAGGATATAAAGCTGGCCGTTTTCGATGCCAAAGCCGGTGAATTCAAGCCGGGTGAGATCATCGATTTCGCCGTAAGTCTTTGTTACAGTTACAACTATGCTGAGGGGAAGTACACGGTCAGCATTCCGTTGTTTGTTGGTGTCGGCGCATTGTCCTTAGGCGTCTCATCATTTGCAGTTTCCGTCCTGTTTTTTCGCAGGCGGAGGAGAGGGAGGTTAAGTTAATGAGGAAATTACTGTCAGCAATGACGGGCTTGGCTGGCGGCGCATTGCTGTCGACCCAGGCTTTTGCACAGGAAATCCGCAATCCGGCCGCGGAGTGGGAACACCTGTGGAACGAGGTGATCATGGATATCACCGTGATCGGCGTCATCATGTCTGTTGCAGCCATTGTGATGTTGGTTAAGTACCGCGCGACAAGCCCCGAACAGGTTGGCACCGCAAAGAAATTGACCACCGTTCAGTCGATTTCGTTTGCTTTGATCCCGGCTTCGATCTTCATGGCCGATGACTTCTATCTGGCCGCCAACGGCTGGACCGTTTGGAACGCCTATCGTCGCGTTCCGGAAAACGCCATGGAAGTCAAAGTCACGGCGTATCAGTGGTACTTCGAATTCGAATACCCCGACGGCACCGTAGCCGATGGCAGCGATTTCAGTGCCATTAAGGTTCCCGCCGGTCAGCCGACGGTGTTTCGCATGACGTCGGAAGACGTGATCCACTCGTTCGGTCTGCCCTACTACCGCGTCAAAGAAGACGTGATGCCGGGCCGTATCACCTACATCTGGATCAATCCGGACAAAGAGCAAACTGAAGCCGTCCTTCAGTGTGCAGAATTCTGCGGTGACAGCCACTCGCAAATGGCCAACCCGATCCACGCCGTCCCGCAGGCCGAGTTTGACGCTTGGCTCGCCGAACTCGCTGCTGAAGGCTAAGGCCGAGGCCTAGAGGGAGAGAATACTTATGAGCACACCTACAACCACCGCAGGACACGCCGCTGTCCCAGCCTGGAAAGAGTGGATCCTGACCACCGATCACAAACGCATCGGTGTTCTGTATCTGGTCGGTTCCATGGCCGCTTTCGGCGTCGCTGGCCTGATGGCCCTGATCATCCGCGCAGAGCAGATGCAATTGGGCATGCAAATCGTTACCTCCGGCACCCAGTACAACGGCTTTTTGTACTTCCACGGCGCCGCCATGATTTTGGCCTTCTTGATCCCGGGTTTGACCGGTTTCGCGGCCAACTACTTCCTGCCGCTGATGATCGGCGCACGCGACGTTGCGTTCCCGCGCATCAACGCATTTAGCGTCTGGCTGTTCTACTTCGCCATTGTCTTGGCGTTGTTGAGCTTCGTCGTTCCCGATGCACCCGATATCATGTGGACCGGCTATCCGCCGTATTCCGTGACCACGTCGGCCAACACCTCCATGTACGTGTTCACCGTTCACCTGCTCGGCTTCTCGTCGATCTTGGGTGCCGTGAACTTCCTGGTGACCGTGATTTACATGCGCGCACCGGGCATGGGCTGGAACCAGCTGAACATGTTCGTGTGGACCACGGTTGCAGCGTTCGTCCTGCAGCTGGTGTTCATTCCGGTGCTTGCCGCCGCCGTGACGCTGCTGCTGTTCGATAAATACCTGGGCACGCACTTCTACGATCCATCCGCGGGCGGCGACGTGCTGCTGTATCAGAACTTGTTCTGGTTCTATTCGCACCCGGCTGTGTACGTTATCTTCCTGCCGGCCGTGGGTATCTTGTACGATATCATGGCTACCATGGCGAAGAACCGGGTGTTCAACTACAAGGCTGCGGTTTACGTCGGCATCTGGGGCACCGTTGGTATCGCCGGTATCGTGTGGGTTCACCACCTGTACATCTCAGGCATGCCCGATTGGATCCGTCTCGGCCACATGGTCACGACGCTTCTGATCTCGGTTCCGGTCGGTATTTTGACCCTGTCGCTGTGGGGCACGCTCTACAAAGGCGCAATCACCTATAACACCGCCATGATGTATGCGGCATCTTGCCTGTATCTCATCTTGCTCGGTGGTCTGACTGGTATTCCGCTGGCGATCCCGTCGATGACGCTGCACCTGTCGGAAACCTCTTACGTGCATGCGCACTTCCACTTCATCATGGCTCTGTTCTCGGCGTTCGCTCTGTTCGCTGGCATTTACTACTGGTTCCCCAAAATGACCGGTCGTTATGCAGACGGCCCGCTGGCCACCGCCAGCTTCTGGCTCAACTTCATCGGTGTGAACGTGACCTTCTGGCCGCTGTTCATCATCGGTAAAGAAGGCATGCCGCGTCGTTACTGGGACTATGAAATGTTCAAGGACGTTCAGGTGATGGGCTTCTACTTTGAGGACTACCACAAAGTGGCGACCATCGGCGCATTCACCATTGCCTTGGGCATGTTGTTGCAGACCATCAACTTCGTCTACGCGGCGTTCGCGGGCAAGCCTGCTCCGACCAATCCGTGGAACTCGAAGTCCTTGGAATGGACCCACACCGTGAGCCCTCCGGGACCGGGTAACTTCGGCGACACCGATGTGGTGGTCGACGAAAACTGGAGCCCGTACGAGTACAACAAGTAAGTTGCTCGACACTCTCAAGACAAAGCGGGGGCCTTCTGGCCCCCGCTTTTTTTTGCGATTTCCACTCGGACTTTCGGATCAAACAAAATCCCCGAAAAAGCGCACATTTCTGCGCCAAGAGCCGCTCTCTCCTTGCGAAAAACCGCCCGGAGGGCTATACCTTCCAGAACACATAAATGGGGAGAAAATACACATGAGCGAGACGCCACAAACCAATGCCGCTCAAAGCCCGGCACGGCCTCAAATCCCGCGCACGAAAATTTGGGTGATCGGCGGTCTATTCCTGATCGCCGCCATCGGTATGTATGCCGGAACCATGTACCGCATCCAGAATTACGGATACGTCGGTCTCGGTGCCGATCAGCCGATCAAACCCGGCGCCGAATTAACCAACTGACCCGGACATCAGATCATGATCGAAATCACCACCATCCCGCACATCAATGCGGTCTTGAATGCTGCGACCGTCGTCCTGTTGTGGTTGGCACGCAGCCACGTCAAGGCCGGCAACGTCAACGCGCATAAGAAGACCATGATTGCGGCGTTGGCCGTTTCGCTGGTGTTTTTGGGTTTCTATCTGGTCTACCATTTTAATTCCGGCCTCGCCAAATTCGGCGGCGAAGGCATCATCCGCCCGATTTACTTCACCATCTTGATTGCCCACGTGATCGGCGCCGTGATTATTACGCCGTTGGTGCCGATGGCGGTCTATCAAGCCGTCAAAGGCAACCGTGAGGCTCACAAGCGTTTGGTCAAGTGGACGTGGCCGATCTGGTTTTACGTCGCCTTTTCCGGGGTGGTGGTCTACGTCATGGCGCTGCAGTTGTGGCCGTGCACAGGCGCCTGCCTAGCCTCCGGCCTCAGCTTGCCGGGACGCTAAGAGCCACCGTCGATCCTTGCATATGCCGCCTCCAGTCTAAGGCCGAAATCATGAGCAAAAGCACCGCCCAAGTCCCGCCCCTGATGGAACGCCTCGACGTCGCCATGGCGGAACCATCGGCACGGCCCTGGCTGACCCGCTGGTCGGTGGTGGCCTTGATCGTTCTTGGCACGGCGGGATTGTTTGCACTGCCGTTGGCGTTCGGCCGCGCCCCTGGGGTGAGCGATTATTTCCCGTGGTTCGTAGCCAATTTCCATCGTTTCTTGGTGGTCCATGTCGATTACAGTTTCGTGGTGTTTTTCCTCACGATTTTCGCCATCGTCGCACACATCAGCGCATACCGCCTGTCCAACGGCCAGCCACGCTTCTTGGTGCTGGAATACATCGCTTTTCGCGCCACCGTGGTGGCGATCGCAGGCATGTTCATTCCGGTTTTCCTGATGCCCGAAGGCGAGCCGATCATGAGCAACTACGTGCCGGTGCTCACCAGCCCGCTGTTCTACCTATCCTTGGTGGTGCTGGCCGGCGCCATGGCGTTGATGGCGATCTTGGTGTTGTCGTGCTTGTTCAATCGCCCGCAACGCGACCTCGACACGCACAGCTTCGGCATCGACATGGTCAGTCTTGCCGGTATCGCGGCGTCGCTGATCTATCTGCTGGCGTTCGCCTACTTTCTTTACGCTTGGGCTTTGTTGGACCCGCAACTGGTCGAAGGCCAACCGATCAGCCACCAGTTCAACGAAGAACTGTTTTGGGCCGGCGGCCACGTGTTGCAGTTTCTCAACGTCACATTGCTGGTCGGAGCCTGGTACGCGGTCGCCAGCGCGGTCTTGGGCCGCGCGCCGTTCAACCCCATGACAGCGGTCGCCTCAATCGTTATCGTCACCGTGTCGGCGTACATCACCCCGATTTTCTTTACCGTCTACGAGGTCTTTTCCGCAAGCTGGCTGCTGGCGTTCACCAACATGCAATACGTTTTCGCCCCGGTGGGCCTGATCGTGGCGCTGCCGCTGATCAAGGCGGTACTGGGCGCATCTGATAAGCCATGGAAAAACCCCGGCTACGTGGCGCTGATCCTCAGCCCGGTTGTGTTCGGCATCGGCGGCGTCATGGGGCTGTTCGTCGACGGCCAAGACACCCGCACCCCAGCGCATTACCACGGCATGATCGCGGGTGTGACGCTGGCCTTCATGGCGCTGTTTTACACCGTTATTTTGCCGCTGCTCAAACGCCCCATCACCTGGCCGCGCTTGAGCTTGACGTCGGTGTGGCTGTTCGGGGTCGGCCAGGCGTTGGCCAGCAGCGGGCTGTTCATCGCCGGCGGGCACGGCGCGGCGCGCAAGGTTGCCGGCGCGGAACAGGGCCTCACCGCCTTTACCGCCAAACTGGGCATGGGGCTGAACGGTGGCGCGGGATTGCTGGCGATCATCGGCGGCGCGTTGTTCGTGTGGGTGTGCGCAAGTGCGCTGATCGGCAAAAAAAGCGACGCTTAATACGCGCCGCGCATGAAAAAACATACGAAAGTCGGATCATTGTCTGTACATTCGTCATGGGGACTTTTTGAGGGGCACGTCAAACTTGGCTGATACAATCCAAGACAAATCACAAACCGCCAGCGAAGCGGCTGAAACCGTGATCGAGCCAAACGGCGGCGACACCTATCGCTTCCGCGTCGCCGATTACGCCAACCTGTTGAAACCGCGGGTGATGATGTTGGTGGTGTTCACCGCCATCACCGGAATGGTGCTGGCGCCGGGTTCGATTTCCTTGTGGCAAGCGGTCGTTTCCATCCTGTGCATAGCCATTGGCGCGGGCGCGTCGGGTGCCATCAACATGTGGTACGACCGCGACATCGACCAGTTCATGGCGCGTACGCAAAAACGCCCCATCCCCGCAGGCAAGGTCGAACCCACCCAGGCGCTGGTGTTCGGCGTGGTGCTGGCCGCCCTGTCGGTTGTGGTGATGTATTTCGCCGTCAACAGCGAAGCGTCTGGCCTGTTGCTGTTCACCATTCTCTATTACGTATTCCTCTACACCATGTGGCTGAAGCGTTCGACCCCGCAAAACATCGTCATCGGCGGGGCCAGCGGCGCGTTTCCACCGATGATCGGCTGGGTTTCGGTAACGGGCGATTTCAGCTTTGAATCGGGCATCCTGTTCCTCATCATCTTCTTGTGGACTCCGCCGCATACCTGGGCGTTGGCGTTGTTCCGCCATGGCGATTACGAGCGTGTCGGCGTGCCGATGATGCCGGTGGTGGTGGGCAGCCACTCCACCAAAGTGCAGATGCTCATCTACACCTTGCTGCTGGTTCCGGTAACGTTGATCCCCGGTTTCATTGGCATGTCGGGTCTGCTGTACACCGCTGGCGCGGGCGCGCTGGGGGCGCTGTTTCTGCATCACTGCTGGAAGCTGCTCAAAGACAAAGACGATGCCCACGCGCGGCCGACGTTCCTGTTCTCGATCCTTTACCTGTTCTTGATCTTCGCCTTTTTGCTGATCGACCGGGTGGCGTGGCTGCCGATGCCGATCACCTTCTAAGGTCTCGTTCGCCAATGATCAAAACGCCCTACCAAGACCTCGAAGACCGCTTTCGCCGTTTGGACGCCGTCGGTGGCGCGCTGTCCATGCTGCACTGGGACATGTCGGCGATGATGCCGTCGGGCGGCGTCGACAGCCGCAGCGAACAACTGGCGGTGTTGACCTCCATTCGCCATGCGATGATCACCGACCCGGCGCTGCCCGACCTGCTGGACGGGGCCGAGGCCGATCAACACCTCGATCCCTGGCAACAGGCCAACGTCGCCGAAATGCGCCGCCAGTGGGTGCACAGCGCCGCCGTGGACGCCGATTTGGTCGAAGCATTGAGCCGCGCCGCGTCCAAATGCGAAACCATCTGGCGCACGGCCCGCGCCGAATCTGATTTCAAGGCGGTTCTGCCGAGCTTGGAAGAGGTCCTCAACCTCACCCGCCAAGAAGCCGAAGCCAAGGCCGACAAGCTGGGCGTATCGCCCTATGACGCATTGCTGGACCAGTACGAACCAGGTGGCCGCGCCGCCGATATCGACGAGGTATTCGCCCATCTGGGCGATTTTCTGCCCGGTTTCCTCGACGACGTGCTGGCCAAGCAGGCCTGTGGAACGGCAATCCTGCCTCTTCAAGGACCCTTCCCGGCAGCCAAGCAAAAAGCGTTGGGCCAGACCTTCATGACGGCGTTGGGCTTCGATTTCGACCATGGTCGGCTGGACGAAAGCCATCACCCCTTTTGTGGTGGCACCTATGACGACGTGCGCCTAACCACGCGTTACGACGAGGCCGACTTCACCTCGGCGCTGATGGGCGTACTGCACGAAACCGGCCATGCACTCTACGACCAAGGCCTGCCCAAGGCGTGGCGCGGCCAGCCGGTGGGTTCGGATCGGGGCATGAGCATCCACGAAAGCCAGTCTTTGTTGATCGAGATGCAAGCCTGTCGCTCGCGTGAATTCCTCGAATATGCCGCCCCATTGCTGCGCGACACCTTTGGCGGTTCCGGCGCGGCGTGGGAGGTGGACAACCTCACCCGCCTCTACACCAAGGTCGAAAAAGGCTTCATCCGTGTCGATGCCGATGAGGTGACCTACCCCGCCCACGTGATCTTGCGTTTTCAATTGGAACGCGCGGCCATTGCCGGCGACCTGCAGATGGCGGACCTGCCGGGCGCGTGGAACGAAGGCCTGCAAAAAATCCTCGGCATCACCCCGCCGACGGATCGCGAAGGCTGCTTGCAAGATATCCATTGGTACGATGGAGCTTGGGGATACTTCCCGACCTACACGCTGGGCGCCATGACGGCGGCGCAATTGTTCGCCAAGGCCAAGTCTGACCGACCGGACATCTTACCGTCCATCGCACGCGGCGATTTCGCGCCGCTGCTGGGCTGGCTGCGTGAACGCGTGCACGCCAAGGGCTGTAGCCTATCCACCCGCAACCTGATCGCCACAGCGACGGGCGAACCCTTGAACGCGGATCACTTCAAAGCCCACCTGAAGACCCGCTACTTGGATTCATAAACGCACGCGTCGGCACATGTGGAAATTTCGTACTAAGCGTGAATATTTTGTTTGATTCCAAAGGGCGACCCTTTATGGTGGAAAAACTTTTACAAACGAACGCTGCCACGGCCTAAAAAACGACCTCAAAACGGTCACGTGGTTTCCCCCTGCGTTCGATCGAGTGATTTATACATAAAATTCAACACGTTACTCGATACTTGACGCAGTCAGAGTGGGGAGCTCACGTGCGTATCACAAAGAAAATTCTGACCGATCTGGCCATTTGGATGGTGATGTTCGGTATTCTGGCGGGAGTGGTGTTTCCGTTTTTCGTCGTGTTTATGGGGGTTTCTGAAGCCCTAGCCCTCAGCCCGATGTTTTTCGCCGCCACGCTGTGCGCTGGCATCACCGTCGGCGGTTTGAATTATCTCATCGCCCACTGGGTGATCCGACCGCGCCTGCGCTATCTGTCGCAAAAGATGGGCGACATCGGCACGCAAATTCAACAGGCCACCTACACCGGCGATTGGACAAGCTGCAGCCCCGAAAAATGCGCGGTGAAAGTTGAATCGGAAGACGAAATCGGCGGGTGCGCGCTGGCCTTCAACAGTCTGCTCGATGCCTTTTCGGAATCGCGCCACGTCGAACAGGCCGTCGTCAACTTCACCCATTCCTTGTCGAGCACCCTGAACATCGAAGAACTGGCCGAAGATGCCTTGGCGCAAATCCTCGCCCACACCAATGCTCAAGCCGGTGCGTTGGTGATTGAAGCGTCGGGCGAACTGGAAATCGCCGCCGCGCGCGCCATCAAGGAGCCCGCGACAATTTTGGAAAGCGATCAAATTCGCCACATGTTCCGCGACGGCAAGGAAATCCGCTTTACGGTGCCCGACGATTTGCGCATCGACGGCATCGTTGCCGACTTCAAGCCGCGCGAAATTTGCACCATTCCCGTCTCCTTCAATGACGTGCCCATCGCCGCGATGGTGCTGATCTCGTCGACCGGTTTCAAACGCGGCGCGCTGCGTCTTGCGCGTCTGTTTCGCCAGGGTCTGGGTCTGGCCATTCAAAACGCCTTGGCGCACCGCCAACTGCAGCGGGTCGCGGCCTTGGATCCTTTGTCCGGTGCTTACAACCGGCGCTTCGGCATGAAACGCCTGCGCGAGGAATACAGCCGCGCCGTGCGCAACAACAGCAACTTGGCGCTCATCATGTTCGACATCGACCATTTCAAAAAGGTCAACGACACCTACGGCCATCTGGTCGGCGACCGCGTCATCGTCGCGGTGTGCGATGCCGGTCAGCGTATTTTACGCGGCGACGACGTTTTGGTGCGGTACGGTGGCGAGGAATTCTGCGCCATCCTGCCCGGCGCGACGCTTCAAAACGCGCTCGACATTGCCGAACGCATCCGCCGCGTGGTCGAGGAAACCTCTGTCGAAGATGGCGACCAACGCATCAACGTCAACATCAGCGCCGGCGTTGCGGTCTATCCCGACCAGCCGACCGAAAGCGAAGTAGCGTTGCTCGATCATGCCGACAAAAAGCTCTACGTCGCCAAGCTGGAAGGGCGCAACCAAGTCCGCCACTAAGCCCACGAAGCAGGATCTAAAAAATCAGCCCCAAGATCAACGGCAACAGCACCGCCGTGGCCAAACCGTTCAGCCCCATGGCGAGGCTGGCGAACGCCCCGGCGACGTCGTTGACCTGCAAGGCCCGCGCCGTGCCGATGCCGTGACTGGCAGTGCCCATGGCAAGCCCGCGCGCCCGCCAATCGGTGATGCGCAGCGCATTCAGGGTCCACGTGCCGAGCACCGCGCCCAGAATACCGGTCAAAATCACCAACACCGCCGTCAATGACGGCACGCCGCCGGTGGCTTCGGCGATGCCCATGGCAATCGGCGCGGTGACGGATTTGGGCGCCAGCGACAGCAACGTTTCGCGCGACGCCCCCAACGCCCACGCAACGCCGATGGCGCTGAGCGCAGCGGTGGCGGAACCCGACAAGATCGCCACCAAGATCAAGACAAATGAGCGACGGACCTTTTGAAATTGCCGGTACAAAGGCACCGCCAGCGCCACCGTCGCCGGGCCGAGCATGAAGTGCACGAACTGCGCGCCGTCGAAATAGGTGCGGTATTCGGTTCCTGTGACCATCAACAAACCCACCAGCAACACCACCGCGATGAGCACCGGGTTGAGCAGCGGATGCAATCCGGCGCGGGTATAGATCCACATCCCCGCCTGATAGGCGACCAGCGTCACCGTCAGCCCCAACAGCGGGGTGGTCGAAAGATAAACCCAGATCTGATAAAGCCCATCATCCATCGTTCGGCTCCTGCCCACGGTCCTCGTCGACGAACCGGCAACAGCCCTTCATCACCAACGCCGTCACCGCGATGGTCGCCACCGTGCTGACCACCAAGGCGACGCTGATGGGCAACCATTCGTCGCGGATCATGTGCAAATGCAGCATCACCCCGACACCTGCGGGCACAAACAGCAACGACAGATGCTTGAGCAAGCCGCCCGCCGTGTCTTTCAGACCGTTCGGCACATCGCCTTTGATGACCAGCGCGAGGAACAGCAAAGCCATCCCCACCACCGGACCGGGCAGCGGCAAATCGAGGCCTTTCGATATGACCTCCCCGACCAATTGGAAGACCAACAACAATGTAATGAAGCCAAGCGTCATGTTTCCCCCATATGAAACCTACGTGAATCCTGGGATCCAACGTGCTTCTGGATTGCTATTTTGGTCCGTGGTCTCTAAGAAAGGGAGCGTTTTTTGGAAATTTCGACGGAAATGAGCCGTGAAGTACATCAGCACCCGGGGCAACGCCCCCAAACTCGCCTTTGACGACGTCCTGCTGACGGGCCTGGCCCGCGATGGGGGCCTCTATCTGCCCGAATCCTGGCCGCAGTTCAGCGCCGCCGATTTGGCCGAGATGAAGGACATGTCCTACGTCGATCTCGCCGTCAAAGTGATGCTGCCGTTTGTCGAAGATGTCGTCAGCCGCGAAGAGCTGACCCAGATCGTCACCGACACCTACGGTTCGTTCGATTGCGACGATGTTGCCCCGCTGGTGAAGCTTGGCGACAACGAATATGTGCTGGAACTGTTTCACGGCCCCACCTTGGCGTTCAAAGACTACGCCCTGCAATTTTTGGGACGCATGTTCGACCACGTGTTGACCAAGCGCGGCGCGAAGCTGACCATCGTCGGCGCGACTTCTGGCGACACCGGCTCAGCCGCCATCGAGGCATGCCGTGACCGCGACAACATCGAGATCTTCATCCTCCACCCCAGCGGCAAGGTGTCCGAAGTGCAGCGCCGTCAGATGAGCACCGTGCTCAGCGACAACGTGCACAACATTGCGCTGAAGGGCAATTTCGACGACTGCCAGAACACCGTCAAGGCGCTGTTCGCCGACGAAAAGTTCCGCGACGATGTCAATTTGTCTGCGGTTAACTCCATCAACTGGGCGCGCATCATGGCCCAGGTGGTCTATTATTTCTGGGCCGGGTTGCGCGCTGGCGCGCCCGATACCTCGGTGGCCTTTGCCGTGCCGACCGGCAACTTCGGGAATGTGTTTGCAGGCTACGTGGCGAAACAGATGGGCCTGCCCATCAGCCAGTTCGTCATCGGATCCAACGCCAACGATATTTTGATCCGTTTCATCGAAACCGGACGCATGGAATCCAAGGGCGTTTTCGAGACCACCAGCCCGTCGATGGACATTCAGATTTCATCCAACTTCGAACGCTTCATGTTCGAATTGTTGGACCGCGACAGCAGCGCGCTCAACGACGCCATGCAGGAATTCAAAGAAACCGGACATTTTTCCGTCACGGATACGTTCATGGTCCGTCTCAAAGCCATCATGGACGGCGCACGCTTCGACGATGCGGGCACGGCGAAGCTGATTGGCGACGTTCACAAGGAAACGGGCTACCTGCTGGATACGCACTCGGCCATCGGCGTCGGCGCGGCACGCGCGCGGCGTTGGGACAAAGCCGTGCCGATGGTGATCTTGGCCACCGCGCACCCGGCGAAGTTCCCCGACGCGGTGAAAGCGGCGTCCGGCGTACATCCCGAGTTGCCATCGCATCTTTCCGACCTATATGAACGGGAAGAGAAATACACGGAGCTGCCCGACAGCTTCGAGACCATTAAAGATTATATCGAAACGACTTTGAAGGAGCGCGGCAAACTGTGAGCGAAACTTTGCGCATCACGACCCTGGACAACGGACTACGCATCATCTCCGACGAGATGCCCACCGTTGAAACCGCATCCGCAGGCGTTTGGATCGATGCCGGGGCGCGTTTCGAAGCGCAAAAAGTGAACGGCGTGTCCCATATGCTGGAACACATGACGTTCAAGGGCACGCGCAAACGCTCCGCCCTGGCTATCGCCGAAGAAATCGAAGACGTCGGCGGGCACATCAACGCCTACACCTCGCGCGAGAACACGGCGTATTACGCCAAAGTGCTCAAAGACGACCTGGGTCTCGCCGTCGACATGGTTGCCGACCTGGTGCAGAACGCGACGCTGGACGAAGATGAGCTGGAACGCGAACGCGGCGTGATCTTGCAAGAAATCAATCAAGCCCAAGACACCCCCGACGACGTGGTCTTCGATCTGTTTCAAGAAGCCTGCTTTCCCGACCAAGCGCTGGGCCGCCCGGTGCTGGGCACCCTCGACGGCGTCGGTCAGATGCCGCGTGCCGACATTTTGGGCTATATGAACGATCATTATCGCACCGGCGACATGGTGCTGTCCGCTGCGGGCAACTTTAAGCACGATCAACTGGTCGATCTCGCCAACCAGCATTTCGCCCACGGTCCGGCCAAAAGCATCGGCGACACCCAAGGTCCGGCGCAATATGTCGGCGGCGATATCCGTGAAAGCCGCGACACCGAGCAGGTCCAATTGTTGATGGGGTTCGAGGGCTTCAGCTATCACGACGACGATTTTTATGCCGCGTCGGTGATGTCGATGTTGTTCGGCGGCGGCATGTCGTCGCGCCTGTTCCAGGAAGTGCGCGAAAAGCGCGGCTTGGTCTATTCGGTCTATTCCTTCGTTTCCGCCTATGCCGATACCGGCGTGTTCGGCATCTACGCCGGAACCGGGGAAAACGACGTCAAGGAACTGATTCCGGTGATCTGCGACGAAATCGGCAAACTGGATCAAAACGTCAACGCCGAGGAACTCAACCGCGCCAAGGCGCAGCTCAAGGCCTCGATCTTGATGAGCCTGGAAAGCACCTCGTCTCGCGCCGAGCAAATGGCCCGCCAATTGATGATCTTCGGCCGTCCGATTCCCACCGACGAAGCCGTCGCGCGCATCGAAAACGTCGATGCCGAGGCCATCAAACGCGTGTGTGCGCGCATTTTCCAAGGCACGCCGACGGTGGCGGCCCTGGGACCGATTTCTCACGTCGAGGATTTCGACAAGATCGAAGCGCGCTTGAATTAAGTCCGGCCCCTTAGGCGTGGCCGGCTTCTTCTGACAGCAGGCTCAGGTCGATGCCCAGTTTGGCCAGAGCGGTGTTCCATTTTTTGTCGAGATCGACGTTGAACACGATCTCGGGGTCGGCCTCGACCGTCAGCCAACCGTTGGCGAGAATTTCGCTGTCCAACTGCCCCGCGCCCCAACCCGCGTACCCCAACGCCAAAATGCGTTCCTTGGGGCCGTGACCTTCGGCGATGGCCTGTAAAATGTCCACCGTGCCGGTCAGCGCGACCTTGCCGTCAACCAACAACGTGGCCTCGTGGATGTAATCAGGGCTGTGCAGCACGAACCCGCGTCCCTGTTCCACCGGTCCGCCAAACTGAATGGACACGGCCGCGCCGGGGTCGGTCTGCACCAGATTGAGTTGATCGAGCAGATCCGGGAATGAAATGTCTTTCATCGGCTGATTGATGACCAGGCCCATCGCGCCTTCGTCGTTGTGCGCACAGATATAAATCACTGATTTTGCAAATCGAGGATCGGGCATGCCCGGCATGGCAACGAGTAGGTGGCCGACAAGATAAGGACTGTTCGAGGTTTGAATGGTCATCGCTTCACCCACCCGTTTCGTCGGCGTTGTTGTATCCGCCGTTGCGCACATTGATCAGTATGACATATGTGCATCGATCCACAAAACCACCCCCTCTATGAGTGAAAAATTCAGTCAAAATGATGTGAATTGCCTCAAAGCGGCCACGATCAGCACTTAACCTTTTTGAAAATCCAGATACACTCCGAGGCCATGAAAAACATGCTCCGCATCCTGACCGTCCTGAGTGTCCTGGTTTCCACGTTGGGAACGTTCGCCGCCCCCGCAAACGCGGCGTCCAGCCCCTGGGTTGAAACCGACACAACAGCGTTGCGCATCATCAGCCAGACCGACGCAACGGGCGACGGCGACAGCGTGACTTTGGGGCTTCACTTCAAGCTTCAGGATCACTGGAAAATCTATTGGCGCACGCCCGGTGATGCGGGTTTCCCGCCGTCCGTGGACTGGAACGGTTCGTACAACATCAAGGACCTGCAAATTCAGTGGCCGTTGCCGGAACGCTTTTCGATCCTTGGCTTCGAAACCTTGGGCTACACCGACGAAGTGGTGCTGCCGTTCACCGTTAAGCTGGCACAACCCGGCGACGCCCTGGCGCTGAGCGCCGAGATCAGCTACCTGGCCTGCGCCGAAATTTGCGTGCCCTATGACACCACCATCCAGTTTTCCCTGCCCGCCGGAACCGCCACGCCGTCCGAACACGCCCACCTGATCAACAAATTCCAAACCTTGGTGCCGCGCACCGGCACTCAAGGCGCGGATGCCCTGGGCCTGAAGATCGAAACCGCCCAGTTCCGCACCACCCCCGGCACCGACGACGATCGCGGCACGTTGTATCTGAGCGCCCGTTCGAGCACCCCTTTCCAAAACGCCGATGCGTATATTGAGGGGCCCGAGGGCTTGGCCTTCGCCAAACCCAAGGTGTCGCTCAGCGGCGACGGTGCGATGGCGTTAATCGAGGTTGGCTTCGAAGGCCTCAAGGCCATCAAAGCACCGTTCGATCAGACCGAACTGACCATCACGTTGGCCGATGCACCGCGCGGGGCTGAGTTCAAAGCGACCCCGACCCCCGCCACAGCCGACACCCTGGCCATGGCCGATGCCCAAGCGCTGCCCATAGCGGCCGGTCCGTCGATGATCGTGATGCTGGCGCTGGCGGTTCTCGGCGGGATGATCTTGAACTTAATGCCGTGCGTGTTGCCGGTGCTGTCGATCAAGCTGTTGGGCGTTGTCGGTCACGGTGGCGGCAACACCCGCACCGTGCGCTTGAGCTTCCTGGCCAGCGCGGCGGGTATCATCACGTCGTTTTTGGTCCTCGCGGCGGGACTGATCGCTTTGAAAGGCGCCGGCCTGGCGATCGGCTGGGGCATCCAGTTCCAACACCCCTGGTTCCTCGTCGCCATGGCATTGATCATCACTTTGTTCGCCTGCAACCTGTGGGGATTTTTCGAAGTCCATTTGCCTCAAGCCGTCAATGAAATCGGCGAAAGCACAACCCACACCCATGGTCTGGGCGGCCATTTCATGACCGGCGCGTTGGCGACGCTGTTGGCCACACCGTGTTCCGCACCGTTTCTCGGCACCGCGGTGGGCTTTGCCTTGGCGCGCGGTGCGCTTGAAATCGCAGCGATCTTTGCGGCGCTCGGCATTGGCTTGGCGCTGCCGTATCTGCTGGTGGCGCTGTTTCCCAAGTTCGCCACCAAAATGCCCAAGCCCGGACGCTGGATGATCATCTTGCGCCGCATCCTCGGCTTCGCCCTGGCCGCCACCGCCGTGTGGCTGGTGAGCATTCTGGCGATTCAGGTCAGCGAACTGGCCGCCGCGTTGATCGCCGCCATCATCGCGGTCATCGCGGTGACGCTCTACGTCCACAAACGCCTGCACAGAAAATATGGGCGCATGGATTGGGCTGTCGTTGCGATTTTAGCGGTTTTGGCCTTCGCGGTGCCCGACAGGCTCGCCAACGGGCCGGAAGCCCAAGCCGACCAAGCCAAACTGGACGGTCTGTGGCAAACCTTTGATCAGCAGGAAATCCGCAAGCTGGTGAAGGACGGCAAAGTGGTGTTCGTCGATGTGACCGCTGAATGGTGCATCACCTGCCAGGTCAACAAAGCCGTGGTAATCGGCAAGGGTGAGGTCTTTGAACGCCTGGGCGGCACCGACACCGTCGCCATGCAGGCCGATTGGACCCGGCCCGACCCGGTGATCTCGCAATACTTGGCGTCGTTCGGGCGCTATGGCATCCCGTTCAACGCGGTCTACGGTCCCGGCGCGCCGGACGGCATCGCTTTGCCGGAGCTGCTCAGTCAATCGGCGGTTTTGAAAGCCCTCGACGATGCCGGCGGCGGCGCCATGGCGATTGCGCGCGAACGATAAAATTTAACGATTTCGCCGTTGTAATCTGTACGCCTTATGCCCAATTTAGGGATCAATAGGTTTTATTGAATCATTCCAATTGGGAGCACTTACAATGACCATTCAGCCCGGCGACAAAATTCCTGCCGCAACCCTTTACGAAATGGGCCCGGACGGCCCCGGCGGCGTCAGCACCGATGACCTGTTCAGCGGCAAGACTGTCGTCCTGTTCGGTCTGCCCGGCGCCTTCACGCCGACGTGTTCCGCTCAGCACCTGCCCGGCTTCGTCAAGATGGCCGACCAGCTCAAAGCCAAGGGCGTCGACGAGATCGTCTGCTTCGCCGTCAACGACGCGTTCGTCATGGGTGCCTGGGGCAAAGACCGGAACGTCGCCGGAAAAGTCCGCATGATTGCCGACGGCGACGCGGAACTGACCAAAAAAATGGGCCTGGAACTGGACCTCTCCGGCAAGGGCCTGGGCCTGCGTTGCGATCGCTTTGCGATGATCGTCGAAGACGGCGTAGTCAAATCTATCGACCAAGAAGCTCCCGGTGCATTCGAAGTTTCCAGCGCCGAAGCGCAATTGTCCAAGCTGTAAGGCTTCATTCCCCGATGACGTTTAAGGCCCGCCAATTTGGCGGGCCTTTTTCATGGTGATGGCGATCACAGCGTTGCCTTTCAATATTAGGGCATGCTTATATTCAGAACGCCCCGCAATAACAATAAGCAGGATACCCCCGATGAAGATCTTCCTTCCGAGCGCCACTGTGGCGGTCATGTTGAGCGCCGCGCCGGTTGCGGCTCAAACGGCCATCGCCCAAGCAACGGCAGCCATGGGCAAGCCGGAAACCGCGGAACGGGTACAAATCCAAAACCGTAACCGCTACAATGAAAACGCAGATGCAGGCGTGAAAGTGCGCACACAAACGCAAGAACGTGTCCGCACCCAAGACTGGTACAATGGCAACCCGTCGCGTAACAATTTCGGCCCCAGCCGCAGCTTTGGCAACGGCTTTGGCAGCGTCTACGGCGCTGGCGCCGGTGGTGGATTCGGTGGTGGCGGACACCGTTAAATCATAACGAACGCTGCGGCCCTAAAGCACTTGGCTGTCTTTATATTGGCTGATCGCCAAGCGCGCTAGTTCGTCGCAGCGTTCGTTTTCCGGGTGGCCGGAATGGCCTTTGACCCAGTGCCATTCGACATCGTGATCCGACAACGCGCTATCGAGGCGCATCCAAAGATCTTGGTTTTTCACCGATTTTTTGGCGGCGGTTTTCCAACCGTTCTTTTTCCAACCGTGTATCCATTTGGTGATGCCGTCTTTGACATAGGTGCTGTCCGTGTGGATGCGCACCTTGTTCACACCGCGTTTGAGCTGTTCCAATCCGATGATCGCCGCCATCAATTCCATACGATTGTTGGTGGTCTCAGGGTCTGAGCCTGAAAATTCCTTTTCCACCCCTTTCCAGCGCATCACCACACCCCACCCGCCGGGGCCGGGGTTGCCGCTGCACGCGCCATCGGTATAGATATCCACCACATCGTCGCTCATCTTCGTCAGTCCAATCCGTATGCGCCGGGGCCTGTGACGGCCTGATGGAAGCGCAGCTTGTCGTAGTATTCCAGAGGATTCTTAGGTGTTACCAAGGCGTTTTCGGGGGTGTTCAGCCAGTCGTACAACCGGGTGAGCAAGAACCGCATCGCCGCGCCGCGCGCCAACAGCGGTAAGGCCTGCACCTCGGCGTCAGACAATTCACGAACCTTGCGGTACGCCCGCAACATCTTACGTGCCTTGGTCGCATTGAACGAACCGTCGCGCTCAAAACACCACGCGTTGAGACAGATGCCAAGGTCGTAGGCGAACTGATCGTTGCACGCAAAATAGAAATCGATCAGACCGCTCAGATGCTCGCCACGAAAAAACACGTTGTCGGGAAACAGGTCGGCATGGATCACCCCGGACGGCAAGTCGCGGGGCCATTCAGATTCCAACACATCCAACTCGGCGTTCAGCGCGGCGGTGATGCCCGGAAGAACGTCATCACCGCGCCCTTCGCAGGCCTCCAGCAAAGGACGCCAACTTTCCACGCTCAAGGCATTGGGACGGCTCAATTCAAAATCCGCGCCGGTGACATGCATTTCGGCCATGGCCCGTCCCAGTTCGGCGCAATGATGGTTTTGGATTCGCTTGGGCCACATGCCGGTCAAGAACGTCACGATCGCTGCGGGCCGCCCGCTGAGTTCGCGCAACACCTCGCCATTGAGCGCATGTACCGGCGTCGGACACGGTATGCCACGCGCCGACAAGTGCTCGGTCAAGCCTAGGAAAAACGGCAAATCGTTTGCATCGACGCGCTTTTCATACAGCGTCAGAATGAACGAGCCCTGCTCCGTCACCAGCAAAAAATTCGAATTTTCAACGCCTTCGGCGATACCTTTGCACGACAAAACCTCGCCGATGCCGTAACCGGCAACAAAGGCGGTGAGATCGTCGTCGGAGATGTCCGTATAGACGGCCATGGCGGGGAGATCCTTAAATCCAAGCAGTTTGCCCACGAATCGTTCGGCGCCATAAAAACACATGGACGCCTTGGTGGACAGGCTGTTTCAATGCGATAATATGTCAGCGCGGCCCGAAGATTAAGGAAACAAAATGCGCCCACAAGGGCCTTTCATCGTGCTTGCTGCTCTTGGGATTATCATCACCGCCCCGTCGACCTGGGCGGCGAGCAGTGCTGGCGTGCCTGAAAGCTATTTGGAACATCTCGCCACATTTGAAACCGCCGCCGGTGTCGGGCCCGAAGATATCGAGCAATCGGCCCCCACAGCCGCGACCAATCTTGTGCAGAGGATTCAAAAGGGGCTTGCCGATCAGGGGTTTTATCTCGGTCCCCTGGATGGGCGCTACGGCCCGCAGACCGAGGCTGCGATCAAGGCCTATCAAAAAAGCGCCGACCTGCGCATCGACGGCAAGGCCACCGAAGAATTGGCCAAAGACCTGGAAACCGGCGGCCAGGTCAGCAAGCTTTTGGGACGATTGGAAAAGTCGCGTCGTCAATCGACGGATGCCGCACGTGAGGCTTTGCGGGCCAATCCGCTCACCCGCAATTTGATCGAAGGCGTTTCCAGCGCCCCGCAAAGCGCGCCGCGCGACAAGAAAGCCTGCATGGCGAATCCAGAACCGCGCTGCTTGTTGATCGAGGCCGCCGCCAGTGCCCGCGACATCGACAAGCCGGAAATGCGCGACTGGGCGTTGGGTGAAATTCTCACCGCCCAGGCTCGCGCCGGATTGGCCCAAGACGCCGCCATCACCACGCGGCGTATTCACGATCCGCGCCTGATCATGGTGGCGCTACGCGATATCGCCAAGGCGCGCGCCGAAATCGGCCAGATCGAAGACGCGCTCGCGGCGGTCGACATCATTCCCGACCCCGTGCAGCAGGTCGAAGCCTATGTCGCCATCGCCGAAATCCAAAGCCTCAACGACAGCACCTTCAACGCCGCCCAAACGGTCGAACACTTGGCCCCGTACCTCGATCGGATCGAATCGGTGCTGACACAGATTTCCTTTCGCACCCGCATCTCCGTAATCTTGCACAAGGCCGGATTCGATGCCGACGCTCTGGCCTATATCACCGCAGCTGAACGGCAACTCGACCTGATCAAGGACAAGGAAATCCTCAACAAAGCGCGCCGCCACATCGCTGCCGCCTATGCCGAAAACGGCATGGCCCAGCGTGCGTTAACGGTGCTGAAAGACGTCGAAAACGGTGCCAGCGATGTCCCTGTGCTGGTCGCGGCGGCCACCGGGCTCGCCCAAGCGGGTCAAGCGGATGCTGCCCTGGTCACCGCCGACAGCATCGAAGCCGTGCGCTACCGCGCCTTGGTATTGGCGCGCATCGCATCCTATCAGGCCGGGGCCGGTCAGTTCGACCAAGCCCGCACAACCCTCGACAAAGCCAAGGAAGCCGCGGCGAAGATCGAGTTTCCTTTTGCCAAGGCTTACGCATTTTCGCGCATTGCCCTGGCCTTTAACGACGTCAGCATCAGTATCGGCGGCGAACAGAACCTCAGCGACGAAGCCATCAACACCACCCACCTGATCAAGGACGATCGCCTAAAGGCGCATATTTTTTGGACCATCGCCGACGAACGCCGCCGCGGCGGCGACATCGACGGGGCCACCATCGCACAAGCCGAGGCGACCAAGGCCACAGACGACATCATGAGCCCGTTTTCCCGCGTTTGGATGCTGTGCGACATCGCCGAAGAGCGCTCCCAACGTTTGGAAACGGATGCCGCATGGTCGGTTTTCGGTTTGGCGTTGGACGAGGCGAAAACCATCTCCAATCCCTGGGGGCGGGCTCGCGCGCTGAGCAAGGTCGCGGCGACCATGACGTCGTTGGCGGATAAATCCACACAAAGCGCGCTGCAGCCGAAGAATTAATCCCCACCTTGTATCTGGCGTCGGCCTTGATTAGAGTGCCTTCACCGCACCACCCAATTCTATCGAGGCAAAATACATGAGCGAAGCCGTCTGCACCCAAAAAGCCCCTTACGTTGTCGAAGCGGAAGAAGGCAAAACCTACTACTACTGCACATGTGGACTGAGCGAAAAGCAACCGTTCTGCGACGGCAAGCACAAGGGCAGCGGTTTTTCACCCATCGCGCACACGGCCGAAAAAGCCGGCAACATCTATTTCTGCGGCTGTCGCGCCTCAAAAAAAGGCGCGCTGTGCGACGGCGCCCACAAAACCATCTAAGGTCATACCCATGAAGCTGTTGCAACGCCCCATGCACACCTTATTCAGCGCAGCCTTGGTTGCGTTGGTAGGGTTGGGTTTGGGTGCTTGCACCGGCGACAAGCCCACCCCCCCGCCGTGCCCGGACATCCTGATCGTCGCCGACGGGGCCAAGCTGACCCGTTTCAAACCTGGCCCGGGTCGCGACATCATCGATGTCCTGCATGAAGAAGAGATCGCGGGTTTCGCCCATTCGTGCGAATACGACACCGATGAAACCGGCGCGGGCGAGCTGACAGTTTGGCTGTCACCGGCGATCGTATCCAAACGCGGCCCTGCCAACCAGACCGGCGACGCAGACTTCGAATACATCATCGCCACGACCGACGCGCAAAAGAACATCTTGTACAAGGGGCGTTATCCGCTGGTGCTGACGTACACCGAAAACGTGCCCAACCTCATGTGGCAAAGGCCTGAACCGCATGAGCTGGTGTTGCCCTTGAAGCCCGGGCAAACCGGCGAGGATTATCTGATCTACCTGTCGTTGGCGCTCAACCGCGTCGAGTTGGAGTACCAGCGTAAAAATCGCTGACCCATGACACGGAAAGGCCTTGCAACCCGGCAAGACTTCCCTTACGTAGTCAGCGCCCCATTGACCTCAGCGGGGTAGCCTTTAGAATGAACTGGGCTCGATCAAATCGGGCTTAGAACTTTGAAATTCAAAACTGGTTTCCTCGACTGAAGCCGCCACGGGAGAGACTGTCGCGCCAGGCATTTGGTGACGACAGCGCCGAAGGAGCAACCGCCCCGGAATCTCTCAGGCAAATGGACCGTGATGGCGACGAGGCTCTGGAAAGTAGGCGGCTGAAGAACCGGCCCCTCACCGAAGATGTAACCCAAGGCATGCTTGGGGAATCTTTCAGGTTCCAAGACAGAGTGGGGCAGCACCTGATCCCGGTGGATCGGTGACTGCCAGAATCTGCTAGGGAACCTGTTATGAACGACCACAACGAGCAAGACCTCCTCACCACGCCGCTGGATAGCCTGCACCGCGAACTCGGCGCGAAGATGGTGCCGTTCGCCGGTTACGCCATGCCGGTGCAATATCCCGCGGGCATCCTCAAGGAACACCTGCATACCCGCGCGGGGGCGTCGCTGTTCGACGTTTCGCACATGGGTCAGGCGTTTTTAATGGGCGAGCACGCCGTCGAAGCATTCGAAACCCTTGTGCCCGGCGACTACCAAGCCATGGCCGAGGGCAAAACCCGCTACACCGTGCTGCTCAACGATCAAGGCGGCATCTTGGACGATCTGATGGCGACGCGCATTGCCGGGGGTCTATATCTGGTGGTCAATGCCGCGTGCAAGGACCAAGACTTCGCCCACATTGAAGCGGGCACCAAGGGCAAGGCCGAGCTGCAAATCCTCACCGATCGCGCGTTGCTGGCTCTGCAGGGCCCCAAAGCCGGCGATGTGTTGGCCAAACTGGCCCCGGAAACGGCCGAGATGAAGTTCATGAACTTCCGCGAAGTCGAAATCGGCGGCATTCATTGCTTCGTCACCCGCTCGGGCTACACCGGCGAAGACGGCTTTGAAATTTCCGTGCCGTCCGATCAAGCCGAGGCGTTCGCCAAATTGCTGTTAGACCAACCCGATGTCGAGCCCGCCGGGCTCGGCTCACGCGACAGTCTGCGCCTGGAAGCGGGCCTGTGTCTGTACGGTCACGACATCACCACCGCCACCACGCCGATCGAAGCCGACATCAAATGGGTGGTCAACAAACGCCGCCGCGAAGAAGGCGGCTTTCCCGGCGCGGACGTGATCTTGAAGCAGTTGGAAAACGGCACCGAACGCTTGCGCGTCGGCATCCTGCCCGAAGGCCGCGCCCCGGCCCGCGAAGGCACCGAAATCCAAGATTTGGACGGTAACACCATCGGCACCGTGACCAGCGGCGGTTTCGGCCCTTCGGTCGGTGGCCCCATCGCCATGGGTTACGTGAAAACGGCGTTTGCCGCCGAGGACACCCCGGTGAACCTGATCGTGCGCGGCAAACCGCTGGCGGCCAAAGTCGTCAAAATGCCGTTTACGTCCAAAAGCTACAAAACCTAACTCGCATTTTATTGATTGATCTGAAAACGGGATGAGCAACATGAGCATCAAATACACCAACGACCACGAATGGATCAGCGTCGACGGCGACACCGCCACGGTTGGCGTCACCGATTACGCCCTTGAGCAACTGGGCGATTTGGTTTTCGTCGAAGTGCCTGAAGCGGGCCGCACCGTGTCCAAGGGTGACGAAGCCGCCGTGGTGGAATCGGTGAAGGCCGCGTCCGAAGTCTACGCACCGGTTTCGGGCGAAGTGATCGAGGGCAACGCCGCCATCGCCGACGACCCCGCGACCGTTTCCGGCGATCCGTCGGCAAACGGCTGGTTCTTCAAAATTAAACTGTCCGACGCATCCGAGCTGGACGGCCTGATGGACGAAGACGCTTACAAAGCTTACGTCGACAGCCTCGACTAAGACCCGACCCTGCCCCAGGCCTGCGCCTGGGGCCTTCTTGAACAAGGAATTCGTGCTGATGCGTTATCTGCCTCACACCGAAGAAGACCGCAAAGCCATGCTTGACGCCATCGGCGCAAACGCGGTCGAGGATATGTATTGCGACGTGCCTGCACAGGCATTGTTGGACAAGCCTGTGGACCTGCCCGGATTTGTCGGCGAGTTGGAGGTCGAACGGACCTTCAGCGCCCTGGCGGCGAAGAACCTTTCGCCCTCAACCGCACCCAGCTTTTTGGGAGCGGGCGCATATCGTCATCACATCCCGGCAACGGTGGATTACCTGGTGCAACGCGGCGAGTTTCTCACCGCTTACACCCCGTATCAGCCGGAAGTTTCACAAGGCACGCTTCAGTACTTGTTCGAATTCCAGACCCAGGTCGCGCTGATGACCGGCATGGAAGTGGCCAACGCGTCCATGTACGACGGCGCGACGGCGACGGCGGAAGCGGTGATGATGGCTGTGCGTGCAACGCGCCGCAATCGCGCCGTGCTGGCGGGTGGCCTTCACCCGCACTATTTCGATGTCACGAAGACCAGCGCCCATTCGCTGGACATCGAATTGGTCCATCCCGATTCGGACCCCACCCGTCCCGCAGATCCGGCCAGCGTCATCAATTTGATCGACGATCAGACCTCGTGCGTGGTGGTGCAAAGCCCCGATGTGTTCGGCCGCATCATCGATCTTAAGCCCATCTCCGAAGCTGCCCACGCCAAAGGCGCACTGGTGGTCGCGGTGACGACCGAAATCGTTTCGCTGGGACTGTTGGAAGCGCCCGGCAACCAAGGCGCCGACATCGTCGCCGCCGAAGGCCAGTCGCTGGGCAACGCGCTCAGCTACGGCGGTCCTTACGTCGGTCTATTCGCCACCACCTCGAAACTGGTTCGCCAGATGCCCGGACGCGTCACCGGCGAAACCCAGGACGTCGAAGGACAACGCGGCTGGGTGCTGACGCTGTCGACCCGCGAGCAGCACATCCGCCGCGAAAAGGCGACCTCGAACATCTGCACCAACGCGGGCCTATGCGCGTTGGCGTTCACCATCCATGCGTCGCTGCTGGGCGAAGAAGGACTGGCGCGACTGGCACGCATCAACCACGCGAACGCCTGCAAGCTGGCCGATATGCTGGCTGGTGTGAACGGGGTTGAACTGATGAACGACAGCTTCTTCAACGAATTCACCGTCAAGCTGTCCAAGCCCGCCGAACAGGTGGTCGAAGCCTTGGCCGAACGCGGCATCTTGGGCGGCGTGCCGATCACCCGCTTGCTGCCGGAACGCGACGATCTGGCGAATTTCTTGCTGGTCACCGTCACCGAAACCAATTCCGACGCGGATATGGACGCGCTGGTCAAAGCGCTTGGGGAGATCCTCTAATGGCTGATATGTCTCAAGGCCGCACCAATGTGCCCGTCGGCGGCAGCCAAGCCCCGGCGCAAAAAACCATCAGCGGCTCCAAAGGCCTCGACTTTGCCGAACCGCTGATCTTCGAAATGGGTGAGGAAGGCCGCACCGGCGTCGACCTGCCCGACGTCGAAGTGTCCAACGACCGTCTGGGGGGCATGCGCCGCAAGGACGCGGTCGGCCTGCCCGGCCTGTCCGAGCCGCAAGTGGTGCGCCACTACACCCGCTTGAGCCAGAAGAACTACGGCATCGACAGCGGCTTCTATCCGCTCGGTTCGTGCACCATGAAGCACAATCCGCGCATCAACGAAAAGGTCGCGCGCCTCAAGGGCCTTGGCGACCTGCACCCGATGCAACCCGACAGCACCGTGCAAGGCGCGCTGGAACTGATCGACACCCTGGCGCATTGGATCAAGACCTTGTGCGGCATGCCGGCCGTGGCGATGAGCCCCGCCGCCGGCGCGCACGGCGAACTGTGCGGCATGATGGCCATCAAGGCCGCCCTGGAAGATCGCGGCGAAGGCGAAACCCGCAAGCGCGTGCTGGTGCCTGAAAGTGCCCACGGCACCAACCCGGCGACGGCGGCGGCGTGCGGCTTCACGGTCGATTCCATTCCCGCCACTGAGCGTGGCCGCGTCGACATCGATGCGTTCAAGGCTAAGCTGGGTCCGGACGTTGCGGGCATCATGCTCACCAACCCCAACACCTGCGGCTTGTTCGAAAACGACGTCATCGAAATCGCCGACGCCATTCACGAAGCAGGCGGCTATTTCTACTGCGACGGCGCCAACTTCAACGCCATCGTCGGGCGCGTGCGTCCCGGTGATCTGGGCATCGACTGTATGCACTTGAACCTGCACAAAACCTTCTCCACCCCGCATGGCGGCGGTGGTCCGGGTGCCGGTCCGGTGGTGCTGTCCGAAGCTTTGGCTCCGTTCGCCCCGGTGCCCTATGTCATCCACGACGGCGATGGCTTCAAGATGGTCGAACACAAGGCCGATTCCGACGCCAAGCCGTTTGGCCGTCTGAAGGGCTATCACGGCCAGATGGGCGTGTTCATCCGTGCGTTGGCGTTCATGATCAGCCACGGCGCCGACGGCTTGCGCCAAGCATCCACCGACGCGGTACTCAACGCCAACTATCTGCGCGCCAAGTTGCAAGATGTGATGAGCGTGTCGTTCGACGGCATGTGCATGCACGAGGTTCTGTTCGACGATCATTTCTTGAAAGACACCGGCGTGACCACGCTGGACTTCGCCAAGGCGATGATCGACGAGGGCTTCCATCCCATGACCATGTACTTCCCGCTGGTGGTGCACGGCGCGTTGTTGATGGAACCCACGGAATCGGAATCCAAGGAAACTCTGGATCTGTATATCGAGACTTTGCGCGGTCTCAACGCTCGCGCCCAATCGGGCGATGCGCAGTTCTTCAAGGACGCCCCGGTGCTGACCCCGCGCCGCCGTCTGGACGAGACGGCGGCGGCCCGCAAGCCGGTGCTGCGGTGGACCCCGCCGGTCGAACAGGCGGAAGCTGCGGAATAAGAACAACCCACAAAAAAACGGGGGCTCGGTTTCGAG
>NZ_DATCTF010000001.1 GCF_036568125.1 Magnetovibrio sp. | reverse complement strand
GCCGCCCCGGCCCAGGCTTTGCAGGGCTTGCGCGGTCGCTTGCAAAGCGGCCTTGCTACGACGCGGGTTCATCGCTTGGCTCAACGCGGCCTCGGTCTCGCCGCCCGGTTTGATCGCGCCGTCGACCTTGAGGCCTTGGGCCTTTTGGAACGCCCGAATGGCGTCGAACAGCGCCGCGTCGGGAAATTGCGACACGCCCCATTCGGGGGCCTCGTACAGCCCCAGCGCGCCGAGCGCGGATTTCATCTTCACCACGTCCAATGGCGCGGCGCTGGCGTTGGACGCCAAGGGCTTGGAACATTTAACCATGGGGTGAGGACGCATGAATGATCTCCATGAACAACAACGTGTGGTTTGAAAAATAGACCGCGGACGACCGCTGTCGGTCGTCCGCGGCCCGTGCGGCGGGAGCTGCGGATCGAACGCGCTCACCGCCCATCGGCGCATTTGGTAGAGGGAGGGAACCAATCTGCGCCGAGCCTGCTTTGGGATGATCCCGGCCGTCGCCGTTTAGGCGTCCGGATAGAGATTGCGAAAGCCTTCGCGGACTTGCGCGACGAAGGTCGGGTCGCGGTCCTTCCAGTACCGCGGATCCTTCATCATGCGTTTGATGTCCTGTTCGGAGTTGGCGAAGCGCGGTTCGGCGGCGCGCGTCAGGGCCGGTTCGCGGTTCTTCATCATTTCGAACATGGCGATGACGCCTTCGGCCGAGGCCACCAAGTTTTCATAAACCGTCGGGGTGAGATTGGCCTTGCCCCAGGCGCTGAGCTGCGGGCGGATCGCTTGGAACCGTTCCACGCCACCGAAGTGCTGGAGCAGCCGATCTTCTTCGCGCTTGTTTTCATAATTCGCCGTGATCTGGGCGACCATCGGCATCATGCGTTCCGACGCCAGGTCGTAGACCAGTTGGGCTTGGGCCTGCGAAAAGCCGTTTTCGAACAGACGCTGGTTGACCTCGTCGTCGACGCTGAGCAGGTCGTCGTCGATCATGATGTCGTAAGCGCCGGGGTGTTCGGGCATGTCCGCCATCGCGGCGGTTTGCGAATTGCCGAGATGGCGTTCCAGTTCCTGATAGGACCGCGCCAAGGCTTCGGTGCGCACGGCGCCGGTGTCCGCATCCCAGAATTTAGCCGGCAGCCACGGCGGGCAGCCGTTTTGATCGCTGTTGGGGGTGTTCATGTGGTCTCTCCTGTTTGTGAACGAATGGATGGTCGAAATGGTTTAAACGCCGTCGCGGCCGCGGCGCGCCAAGGCGGCGATGTAGCTCACCAATTGGCGCTGGCCTTCGATGTGGCGCAACATGTCCGCCGACGCGCTGGGGCCGAGGGTGCGTTCCAAGGTGATGGCGCGCAGGTGATCGAGAACCTTTTCGCCGTCGGCACTGCCAAAGCACCGGGCATAAGCCAGGCGCAACGCGCGATCCGGATCGGGCAGGTCCTCGCCGCCGCCGCCCCCGTCGGCACGCGCACGCGCTTGGCCGCCATCGCGTTCGAACCAGGCCCAGCCTTTGTGAGCCCCGCTCATGACGAGATCCCCTTAAACGGATTGAGCGGCGCGCCCGGCGATGGCGGGGTCGTGGACGGCGTGATGGTGCCGCGGTTGAACGCCGGCGGCGTCACCGCTTGCGCGGGTGTGATGGCGGCTTGCTCAGACGGCGATTGCCCGCTGAGGATCTTGGACAACGCCCCCAGGTCGACGCCTTGAGCGGGTCGACTTTTCGATGCGCTTTCCGGTGCAAGATTGCGCGCGAGGTCTTGCTCGCTGTGCAGCAACTCTTCCGGCACGCGAAAGGCTTTCGCCAACCACCGTGCGGTGCGCGGCACATTGATGATGTCCACCGCCCCGCCGCCGAGTTGCTGCACCGCCTGGAACCACGCCACCGCGCCGCTGATGTCTTCTTGCGCCTGACGGCGCGCCAGCGGCGATTTGTAATCGATATCGACGGTGCGCCCGTCGATGGCGATGGCGGGAATTTCCCCACGACGGCGCAAGATGGCGAGACCGCGATCGATCATCGGGCTGAGCAGTTCCGACTGCAGCCGCCCATAGGTCGCGCCGAGAATGCGCGCCATTTCCGTGGACCGTTCCAAGATTTCCGTCGCGCTCATCTTCGGTCCGGCGACCTGGCCCAGCTTATCTGCCAGCAGCGCCGAACGGATGCTGGCGCGCAGGCTTTCCAAAACCAAACCCGAAATGTCGAACCGTCCCGGCGCGGCCAACGGCGTCAGGCCGCTCGACCCCACAGCCTTGGGGATGATCGCGCCCGGCACCAACTTGATGTTGGCGGGGTTGAGCACGCCGTCGTCGTCGGCTTGCCAGATGCCGGTCACCGCGATGGAAGCGTTCTTCAACACCAGCTCGACCACCTTGTTGGCGGTCTTGATGTCGGGCAGCGCCTTCATCACCGGCGAGCGTCCGTAAATTTCACCCGGGGCCTTGAGCCAGCGAAAATTGATGAACGGCGATTTTTCGAACCGCCCTTGCGACAGCACCGTGGCGTCGCTCACCAATCCCGGCGCGGGTTCGGCCACCGCCATGTAGCGATAGCCCTTGTCATCGGGAAACACCGCCTCGATCACCGGGATGCGGGTTTCTTCCCCGCCGATCAAGGCGGCTTGCTCCTCGCCCATGTCGGGGGCGTCGGGGTAGCGTTGTTTGAGCTCGCGCCGGGTCAGTTCCATGCGCCGCATGGTTCCGTCCAAACGCCCACCCGCATCGTTTTCGAACACCACATCGAACAGCGGCACGGCGGTGAAGCGAAACGCCGAGGTCTCGCCAAGCGGGCTTTCTTCCAGCATCAAACACGCCGTGCCGACCGTCACCAGATCGAGAAAGCATTGGTGAATTTCAATGGCGAAATTGGAGCGGTCGATGTGCGATTGCAAAATCCCGGCGACCTTTTCCAGCTTCGGCGCCAACAGCTCACGATCATGATCGTTGACGTCGGTTCCCGGCATCAAGCCGACCCAGCGCGCCCATGGTGGCGTCAGGTTCGACAGCAAGCTGGCCGCCAACTGATCGACCGCGTCCGGAGCGGTGCCGTCGAACAGTTTGTCGCCGGCCTTCCTGCCCGCCAGGGTGTTGGGATTGCGCTGAGGCAATGTGAAATCATAACAATCGTTCCAATGCGCTTCCCAGGTGCGGCGGCGATCCTTGGCGCGCTGATAGCTTTGGATGATCGATTGCGGGGTCAGGTCCGTCATGCTCATTCCCCCAACAGAGATTTTTTCTGAGCAGCGTTTGCGTTCGGCGTGACCAAACCGCGATCCGAGGTCAGGATCGTTCCGCTACGGCCGCGACGACGACGCTCCAAGGCTTCCATGCGCAACTTGGTTTCATCTTCTGCCGTCGTATCCGTCACCACGACAGGGGCGGGCGCGACAGGGGCTCGGGGCGAGCTGGTTAAACCACCCATGATTTGTTTCTCCTTTGTGGGAATAAAAAAACCCGAGGCTGAACCCCGGGTTTGCTCTGGACACACTGGTGCCGTTCGTTAAAAGGATTATTATCTCAACCACACCTTAAAGTCAAGGAATTTTTTCCATTTTTTGTTTTTTCCAGGTGCCGGTAGAGCTGCCACGGCGTGAAAACCCCAGGCGCACGTAGTCCCAACACCCTTTTGACCGCCTCGACACAGCTGTACGGGGCCCATGCATACGGCTGCGGACGCAGCGGCTGGATGATTTGATCCATGACTTCATACCCGTTCGACACCAGCCACGCGCGGATGGCTTCTTCCTGATCGCCCGGCCACACATCGACCTCGGTGCCGTTGGACAAAGGATTGTACATCACCCAGCGATCACCACTTTCCAACAGCGCGAAGCAATGCCGATAGCCGGGCCTGAGAAAGCGCAGCCATTTGAGGTCCGCATCACCGCCGAACACAACCAATGCCCGACGGCCGCAATAGCCATCCGGCTCGGCGGTTTGTGCGCTTAGAGATTCTGCCCCTGACGCATGCGTGGCGTTTTCAGCCGCAGTCTGCGCAACGCTCATCATGACGAACAATCCCCTTGCTTTTCAGTTCCGTGGTGAGACGATCCAACGCATCGTCCCACAGCGCGACACTGCGTTCCTCGTCACGCACCCGGGCATCGGGCGGGCATTCCCGCCAACCGAATTCCGCCAAAGTTTTCAGATGCTCATTGCCGATGAGGCGACGTCGATGCAGCCGCATCACGGCACGGTAGATGTCATCCGGCTCGCACGGGCGCGTATGGGATGTCGCCGTTTCCGTCAACCGCGCCCCTTCGCGCCGCGCACGTTCTGATCGGACGTACCAAAACCATGCCTCCTCGGCATCCAAGAATTCAATCACCTGCTTGATAGGGATGGGACGCCTCACATATCGGATTTTTGTCACTATGAGCACTCCTTAATAGGTTTTTTCTCTCTTTAATTGTGATATGTTCGATTTTTTCCTATGTCAATATTTATTATGTATTTTTTCCTAATGACATCTTTTCGCAGTGATGTGACAATCTTCCCATGCTAAAACATGGTGACGTTTGGAGAGCTGTAGACAAGTTGGCGGCGGCCTACGGGCTTTCGGCGTCGGGACTTGCGCGCAAGGCGGGGCTCGACCCGACCACCTTCAACAAATCCAAACGCGTCACCCGCGAAGGCAAACTGCGCTGGCCGTCGACGGAAAGCATCGCGAAAATCCTCAAAGCCACCGGCGCCGAACTTCAGGAATTCATCGCCTACATTGAAAACGGCGAACGGACTGCGCCGCGCAATGTGCCGTTGATCGGCTTCGCCCAGGCCGGTGCCCAAGGTTTCTTCGACGATGCCGGCTATCCGACCGGCGGCGGCTGGGATGAAATCTCGTTCCCCGGCTCCACGGACCCGCATGCCTTCGCGCTGGAAATTTCCGGCGACAGCATGGAACCGGTGTTTCGCGACGGCGATATCGTGGTGGTATCGCCCGAAAGCGGTGTGCGCCGGGGCGACCGGGTGGTGGTCAAAACCCACGAAGGCGAAGTGATGGCCAAGGTTTTAAAGCGCAAGTCGGCGCAACGGATCGAACTCGGATCGTTCAACCCGGCCCATGCGGACCGGGAAATTCAGCTGTCCGATATCGAATGGATCGCCCGCATCATCTGGGCCGCGCAGTAAACGCAGACGCCAAACTGCGGGCACGAAAAAGGGGGCCGAGGCCCCCTTCTCCATGTCCTTTGATGCCGCTTAGGCCGACAGGTCTCCCCCCGCCAGCGCCTTGTCGATCAGCGTCACGGTTTCCGCAACGCCGTAAAGCGCGATGAAGCTGCCCATGCGCGGGCCTTGTTCCTGGCCGAGCAGAACTTCGTAACAGGCCTTAAACCAGTTGCGCAAATTCTCGAACCCGTGCGCCTTGCCGACCTCGTAGACCTCGGTCTGGATGTCCTCGGCGCTGGCGTCGCCCGCCATGCCTTCCAGCTTGGTTTTGAGATCTTGCAGCGCGCCGCGCTCTTGCTCGCTGGGCACACGGTAGCTTTTGTGCGGCTTGACGAAATCTTCGTAGTAGTTGATCGCGTAGCCCACCAACTGATCCAAGATCGGCGAGTTTTCCGGCGTGGCATCGGCGCGGTAGCGGCTGATGAAGCTCCACAGCACCGCCTTGTCGTCGGAACCGCACACGCTGGCGAGGTTGAGCAAGATGTTGAAGCTCAAGCCTTCGGCTTCCGGTGCCGGCGGTTTGCCGCCGTGAATGTGCCAAACCGGATTGTTGATCTGGTCTTTTTCTTCCTGGCCGTCGAACGCTGCCAGGTGCGCCAAGTACTCGTCGACCGTCTTGGGAATGACGTCGAAAAACAGACGCTTGGCGGTCTTGGGCTTTTGGTACATGAACAGCGCCAGGGATTCCGGCGTGGCGTAGCGCAACCACTCTTCCATGGACAAACCATTGCCCTTGGACTTGGAAATTTTCTGACCTTGGTCGTCCAAGAACAGCTCGTAGGTCAAGTTCAACGGCGGCTTGCCACCCAGCGTGCGGCAGATGCGGCTGGCCAGCTTGACGCTGTCGATCAAATCCTTACCGGACATTTCGTAATCGACGTCCAGCGCGTCCCAGCGTCCACCCCAATCGGCTTTCCACTGCAGCTTCACTTGGCCGCCCGTCACTTCGGTCTCGACCAATTGGCCGTCGTCGCGCTTGTAGACGATGGTGCCCGCGTCGGGCTTGGTTTCGACGATGGGAACTTGCAACACTTCGCCGGTTTCGGAACACACCGGCAGGAACGGCGAATAGGTCGCGCGACGCTCCTCGCCCAAGGTCGGCAACATGATTTCCATCACCTTGTCGTAGTGCTGCAACACCTTAAGCAAGGTCTTGTCCAAATGGCCGGCCTTGTATTCTTCGGTCGCAGACTTGAATTCGTATTCGAAACCGAAGCTGTCCAAGAACGCGCACAAACGGGCGTTGTTGTGATGGCCGAAGCTTTCGTGGGTGCCGAACGGATCGGGAATTTGCGTCAGCGGTTTGCCCAAATGGGGACGCAGCATGTCCTGGTTGGGCACATTGGTCGGCACCTTGCGCAGGCCGTCCATGTCGTCGGAATAGGCGAACAGACGGGTCGGCATGCCGGTCAGAAGTTCGAACGCACGGCGCACCATTGTGGTGCGCATCACCTCGCCAAAGGTGCCGATGTGCGGCAAGCCCGACGGGCCGTAGCCGGTTTCGAACAAAACGTAGCCTTTTTCCGGTAGTTTCCCGCCCAGGTGTTTTTCCAGTGCGCGAGCTTCGGCAAAAGGCCAGGCATTCGCATGCAGGGCCAGTTCGTGAGCGTGGGCGCGGGGCAGGTCGGGTTGATAAGGCATGGTTCTATACCGGTTTGATGTTGAAAAGAGGCCGCAAGGTACGTCCGCTTGAGGCGGTCGTCAACTGGACCTTTCGCAGTGCGCAATCCATTTCGCGGTGAGCTTTTCACTGACCGCGTTTTGGCGCAGGCGGGAATTGAGGCTGGCGAAGTCCACCAGGTCCAACGGTTGGTCCTGGTTGAAGCAACTGAACACCACGCTTTGCTTGCCCGTTTCGGGGTCGACATGGCGTTGCAGGCACTGCGCGCAGATTTCCTTCATCATGCATTGCATCGGCGCGTTGATGGAACCGAACCCGGCGTGGCCTGGCTTGAGCAAATCTTTCAACACCCCCTGACGGGCATCTTTGACCGCCTTCATCATCATGTCGGAACCGATGGCGATGATACGGTCAACGTCCGTCATCGGCGTGGGAACCGTGCCCAATTCGCCCGCCGCATAGGCCTGCATGGCCTGCACGATGTTGCCGGTGAAGCTGAAATCGCCTTCGCGCCCCGGCGCAAACCCCGGCGCTTCGTCGCAGCACCACACGATGGTGTCGGCGGCGCGTTCGATGTTTTCGATGTGGTAACGGTCGTTGACGCCTTTGTAAGCGGCGAAGTACAGCACCTTGGAACCCGCCGCGCGCAACGCCTGGCCGATGGAAAACAGCACCGCGTTGCCGAGCCCGCCGCCTGCCAGCAGCACCGTTTCGCCGCCCGGCGTTTCGGTCGGGGCACCGGTCGGGCCCATCAAAATCACCGGCTCGCCATCGTGCAAGCGCTGACACAAGCTCGAAGACCCACCCATTTCCAGAACGATCAACGACACCAAACCCTGGTCGCGATCAACCCATGCACCGGTCAGCGCCAGGCCTTCCATCGCCATGCGGGTGTGATTTTTAAGCGCGGCCAAGGCCTCGAAATTCTGCAAGCGGAAAAACTGACCCGGCTTGAACGCGTTGGCGGCGAACGGTGCTTTGACGATCACCTCGACGATGGTCGGGGTCAGGCGTTCGACGCGCACCACGGTGGCGAGCAGTCCGTCGTCCAATCGGCTGACCAAATCGCCATAGCGAACGGCACTGGGCGGGGCCTTTTCCATCGCCGCATCGACATGCGGATAACCCTGTTTGGCGCTGGCCATGGCCTTGACCACGTTGCCGGCGAAGCTCGGATGTTGATCACCGAAGAAGCTCATGGTGCGTCCGGCCTCGGCATTCATCAAAATCTGCACGGTGCCGGGCTTGTCGGTCCATTCGGGCTGCACCGGTTTTCCGTCCGCATCGACCGCTTGGAAGTATTTGCCGTCCAGCGCCGCGAAATCGGGATTTTCGCGGCTCAGCACCGTATTGGGCTGGGTGCCCGCGGCGATCAACACCGCACGCGCGGGCAAGCTGGTTTCGCGCCCGGTGCCGTGCAAACGCCCGTCTTCGCCAAATTCTTGCTCTTCCAGTTTCAAGGCCTGCGCCCACCCGTGCTCGTCGACTTCGACGGCAATGGGTGACAACAATTCGGCGATGCGGATGCCTTGTTCCATCGCCTTTTCGATTTCTTCGTGATTGAGTCGGTAGCTCGGCGCATCGATCATGCGGCGGCGATACGCAATGGTCGCCCCGCCCCAGGCGTTGAGCAGCCGCACCAATTCGGGTTCGCGGTGTTCGGCCTTGGCCGCCGCGCGCTCATACCGCACGGCGCGGCCGTGTTCCAAAAACTCATCGGCGATTTCGTGATCTTCCGCGGTCCAACGTTCGCGCAGCTTGTCACGACCGAGATCGGCTTCCAGCACGTCATAGCGGGCAAGAAACTTTTCCACCTGCTCGATATAATAGGCCAAGGCCTCGGTCGCGGTGTCGATGGCGGTCAGGCCACCGCCAACCACCACGGCGGGCAGACGTAATTGCAGGTTAGCAAGGCTGTCGTGTTTGGCCGCACCGGTCAGTTGCAGCGCCATCAAGAAATCGGAAGCCTGTCGCACGCCGCGCGCCAGGTTGCCGGGGATATCCAAAACCGTCGGCTTGCCCGCCCCCATGCACAGCGCAATGTGATCGAAGCCCATGGCGTAGGCTTGGTCTTTGGTGATCTGCGCACCGAAGCGCACCCCGCCGTACATGCGAAACTGCGCCCGACGTTCGATCAACAGGCGGATCACCTTGAGGAAATTTTTATCCCAACGCACCGTGATGCCGTATTCGGCGACCCCGCCGAACCCGGCCATCGAGCGCACATCCAAGTCTTCGCGCAAATCGTTGATATCGCGCACCGGGACGAATTCGCCGCGTTGGCCGCTGATCGATATTCCGCTCAACGCCGGGTCCAACGGTTCGATCTTTGCGCCGTCGATGGCGACCACGGCATGACCTTCGTTCATCAGATGATGGCTGAGCGCCGCGCCCGCCGGGCCCATGCCCACCACCAGCACCTTGTAGCCGCTTTCCCCCTTGGGCAGCGGGCGGGTGAGGTTGAGCGGATTCCAGCGCGTCAGCAAACTGTAGATCTCAAAGCCCCACGGCAATTCCAAAACGTCTTTCAGAGCGCGGGTTTCGACCTCGGGAATATTCACCGGGTCTTGCTTTTGGTAAATGCAGGCTTTCATGCAGTCGTTGCAGATGCGATGCCCGGTGCCCGCGCACAGCGGGTTGTCGATGGCGATCAGCGCCAGCGCGGCGACTGCGTGACCGTGCAATTTGGCGCTGTGCATTTCGGAAATTTTTTCGTCCAGCGGGCAGCCCGCCAACTCGACACCCAGATCGTTCTTCACGAACGCACCGGTGGTTTTGTCCTTGATGCCGTGCGAACAACTGTCCTTGCCGCGGTCATGACACAGCACGCAATAGTGCGCTTGATCCAACGCACCAACCAGATCACACCCCGGATCGGTCAGTTTGAAGCCGTCGCGGTGAATGTGGCGCTCGGGCGCGAACGCTGCGGCTGCGATGCCCGAGACGTCGACCGTTTCGGTATGCACCAGATGCGCCATGTCCAACTTGGACGGCTGGCGGAACAAGATCTCTCCCCGGTGGCGGGCACGTCCCGCATCCGTCAACGTCGCCCACACCGCATAGTCCAGGGCTGCGCGAACGTCGTCTTCATGGGCGATTTCGTCTTCGACCCAGCCCATCACCGTTTCGGCGAAACTGAACTGGGTGAGTTCCCCGCCCAGCACCGGTGCAAGCCGAACTTCCAGAGCCGGACCGTCGATGGTCAACGCGTCATCCAGCGTTTTGCCTTTGAGCGCACGGCGCTGCACGAACAAACGCTTACAGGCATACAGCGGTTCTAAAGCGGTGTGCCGCCCGGCCAAGGCGGCAAGCTCGTCTTCGATACCGAACAGCTTGGCGATGAACGCGTCGACGTGCGGCGCCACCTGCAACAGCAAGTCCGCCTCGTCTTTTTTGCTCATGCCCACGGGATCGGTGCGCGCAGCCACCAATCGGTCGCGCAGATCGGCGTCCAGCGCCGCCAGCACCGTCATGAACGCCCCATCCACGCGGCTCAGCGCCCGGTCATCGTAAAGGTCCGCGAAGGTCAGGTCGAAGGCGAGCTGTAAATTCATATAGGCTATCCTATTGGCATTCACGTGCTGAGGGCGTAGTGTCTGATTTGCTTTTGTTGGGGGATAAAAGTCAGACGCAGTCTGACTATATAGTGTGTGGGACAAAGAGCATAAACGGGATTTGGAAAATAGCCCGTATTGCCCTTTTAACGACCCAATGGATGCACAGATGACATCGAACACCCCACTGATTTACGCAGGCGACCTTTCCCCCCAAGAAACCTGGCAGCGCCTGCTTGACGATCCTCGCGCTACGCTTATCGACGTGCGCACCCCAGAAGAATGGGCCTATGTCGGCATTGTGGACATGACCCAAATCAAGCGCAACGCCATTTTCGTGCCATGGCTGTTTTATCCCCGCATGGACCTAAACCGAAATTTCGTGCCGCAAGTATTGGAAGCCGTCAAACCGCAAGACGAGGACACGCCGCTGCTGCTGATTTGCCGCTCCGGCGTGCGTTCGGCCTACGCCGCGCACGCGTTGACGCAAATGGGTTATAGCCAATGCTACAACGTGGCCTCGGGCTTCGAAGGCGACCCCGATGCGAACAAGCACCGCGGCACCATCAACGGCTGGAAAGTCGCGGGATTGCCTTGGGTGCAGGGCTGACCTCAAGGTCAGCCCTCACCACTGGGCGAATGAGGCCTTGGTTACCCTTGGCTTTGTCCATGATGGGGCATCGGCTGCATTCTGAGCAGCGCATAGCCCAGAACCGCCGACAAGATGGAGCCAGTCAACACGCCAAGCCTGATCGGCACGTCGAACGAGCTGTGTTCGAAAGCCAGCGAGCCGATGAACAAGCTCATCGTGAACCCGACGCCGCACAGCAGCGACACGCCATAGAGCTGCGCCCAATTGGTGTCGCGCGGCATGGCCGACAGTCCCAGCTTAACGCCAAGCCACAGCATCAGAAACACGCCGACCTGCTTGCCCACGAACAAGCCGACCGAAATGCCCAATTTGACCGGCTCGACAAAGCTGTCCAGACCAATGCCCGAAAACGACACGCCCGCGTTGGCAAACGCAAAAACAGGCAGGATCATGTATGCGACCCAGGGGTGCAGTTTGTGCTCAAGGGTTTTCAGCATGGACGGTTCGCCCTCGCCACCACGACCCATGGGAATGGCGAAAGCCGTAATCACGCCAGCCAGCGTCGCATGGACGCCGGATTTCAAAACGCACACCCACAAACCGATGCCGAGCAAAATGTAAGCCGCTTGGCGCACGACCCCCAAACGATTGATCGCCACCAAAGCCACGATGAACCCACCCGCCAGCATCAAGGACGGAATGGACAGGCTTTCGGTATAAAAAACCGCAATGATCACGATCGCGCCCAAATCGTCGATGATGGCGATCGCGGTGAGTAGAATTTTCAAAGACAACGGCGCACGGCTGCCGACCAGCGCCAAAATACCCAGCGCGAAGGCGATGTCGGTGGCGGTGGGGATCGCCCAACCATCCATGTTGATGGCGTTGCCTTGGTTGATCGCGACATAAATCAACGCCGGTCCGGCCATGCCGCCGAACGCCGCCATCGCGGGAAGAACGATCTGTGAAGGACTGGAAAATTCGCCTTCGAGAAACTCGCGCTTGATTTCCAAGCCGACCAGGAAGAAAAACACCGCCATCAAGCCGTCATTAATCCAGAGAATCAAGGGCTTGGCGATTTCCAGCGCGCCGAATTTCACGGCTACGGGAATATCCAAAGACGCGGCGTACAGACCGCTCATGGGCGAGTTGGCAATGATGAGAGCCAGTGCGGCGGCGATGATCAGAACGATGCCACCTGCGGCTTCAAGCTTTAAAAATTCCCGGACGGCTGAAAACGGCATTAAAATCATCTCGTTGAATGTTGGCACGGACCCTAGATATAGGACACATTTTGGCGAAGGGAACTGCCGGAAAGACAAAAATAAGCATGTTTTTGCAGCTGTGAGGAACGAACGATGATCAAGCCTGTCTCACAATATTCGTTGAGCGTCGTCGCAACCTTGCTGGTGGTGGTCTTTTCGTTCGCCACCGCCAAGGCCGAGGGCATGCCCGATCTCTATTTCGTCGACGCCCACAGCCAAATGCCTGCGGGCCTCGACAGCGACACGATCATTCCCTTGATGGATCAGGCCGGGGTGTGGCGCACGATTCTATCGGCACGCAACGACCGCGAACCGCAAGACGTCGCCGACTTGGCGACGACCCATCCCGACCGCATCACCGCAGCGGTGCGCAGCAAAGGCAAGGCGTTCAATAAAGGCACGCCCATATTTGAAAAATTCATCAAGCAGCAGGTCAAGCAGCCCGTCTACTCCGCCATGGGCGAAACCATTTTGTTCCATGCGCAAAAAGGCAAAAAAGCGCCCAAGATCGATGTCGCCATCGACAGCCCGGAAGCTCAGTTTCTGCTCGACATCGCAGTGAAGAAAGGCTGGCCGTTCATCGCGCATTACGAATTCGCCGCCGCGGGATGGGACAAATCCGGCTACATGGACGCGTTCGAGGCCACCGCCAAGGCACACCCTGATCACCCCTTCGTCCTCATCCACATGGGGCAGCTACCCCCCGACGACGTCAGCCGCCTGATCGCTGCGCACGGCAATGTCTATTTCATGATGTCGCACAGCAACCCCATAACCCTTGCCGAAAACTCGAGCCAACCCTGGGTGAATTTATTCGAAGGGGAAAATCTGGCGCCCCAATGGGCCAGTGTTATGAGCGCGCACCCGGACCGCTTCATCCTCGCGTTCGACAACGTGTGGCCGGAATTTTGGGGCAAATTTTATCTGGACCAAGCGGCACTGTGGCGCAAAGCCCTGACTGAGTTGAAGCCGGACGTGGCCCACGCCCTTGCCCACGGCAACGCCGAAAGGCTATGGAATTTGCCGCCACGCTAACGCGGCAGGGCTACTTCCAGATCGGCTTGCCAGATCCCGGCAGGCCCAATTCGTCCCACATGGCGCTGACCTTGTCGACCACGTCTTGATCCATGCGGATCTTTTGGCCCCACTCGCGTTTGGTTTCCGGACCGATCTTGGTGGTCGCGTCGATGCCCATTTTCGAGCCCAGGCCGGAATCGGGCGAGGCGAAATCCAAATAATCGATGGGCGTGTTTTCCACCATGGTCACGTCGCGAGCCGGAT
This sequence comes from Magnetovibrio sp., assembly GCF_036568125.1. Taxonomy (NCBI): domain Bacteria; kingdom Pseudomonadati; phylum Pseudomonadota; class Alphaproteobacteria; order Rhodospirillales; family Magnetovibrionaceae; genus Magnetovibrio; species Magnetovibrio sp. Next base: position 14,235 of record NZ_DATCTF010000001.1, on the reverse strand, counting down.
CGACGTTGGTCGACAACGCCCACATCACGTCATTCCAATCGCGCGCGTCTATGTCGTCATCGACGATGATCACAAACTTGGTGTAAGTGAACTGGCGCAGATACGACCACACCCCCATCATGATGCGCTTGGCGTGACCAGGGTAAGCCTTCTTCATGCTCACCACCGCAACCCGGTACGAACACGCTTCGGGCGGCAGCCAGAAATCGCGCACCTCGGGAAACTGTTGGGTAAACAGCGGCACGAACACGTCGTTGAGCGCTTCGCCCAATACGCTCGGTTCGTCGGGCGGGCGTCCGGTATAAGTCGACAGGTAGATCGGCTTCTTGCGATGGGTGATGGCCGAAACGGTGAACACCGGGAACGGCTCGACATTGTTGTAATAGCCGGTATGATCGCCGTAAGGGCCTTCATCGCCGACTTCGGACAGGCTGACGTGGCCTTCCAAGATGATTTCCGCCGTGGCGGGAACTTGCAACGGCACGGTCTTGCAATCGACCAGTTCGACTTTCGCGCCGCGCAGCAATCCGGCGAACTGGTATTCCGACAACGTATCAGGCACCGGCGTCACCGCAGCCAAGATGGTGCCGGGATCCGCGCCGATGGCGACCGCCAGCGGCATCGGATCAGAGCGCATGTCTTTCCAACGCAGGAAATGCTGCGCGCCGCCACGGTGATGCAACCAGCGCATCAAGGTGGTGTTCTTGCCCGTCACCTGCATGCGGTAAATGCCCAAATTGGGCACGTCGCGCTTGTCGTTTTTGGGGTCCGGACCGGCGGTGATAACCAGCGGCCACGTGATCAGCGGTGCCGGTTCGCCCGGCCAACAGGTTTGAATCGGCAGTTGAGACAGGTCTACGTCGTCGCCTTCGATCACCACCTCTTGGCAGGGGGCGGACTTGACCGTTTTGGGCTTCATCGACATCACGGTTTTGAGCAGCGGCGCCATTTCCAGCGCTTCGCGCCAACCGCCCGGCGGTTCGGGCTGGCGCAAAAAGGCCAAGGTCTCGCCAACGCTTTTCAGCTCATCCGGCTTGCGTCCCATGCCGCGCGCGACCCGCTCGACGGTGCCGAACAAATTGACCAAAACCGGCTTGCCATAGGGCTTGCCGTCGCCATCGACCGGATTTTCGAACAGCACCGCCGGGCCTTGTTCGGCCATCAGACGGGTCTGAATTTCGGTCATTTCCAGTTCGGGGGAAATCGGTTTTGCAACGCGCACGAGGTCTCCCGCGCGCTCCAATTCGTCGATGAAATCTCTTAAAGATGCGTATGCCATGTGTCAAAGATCACAGCTTTGTAGCCGTCTGCAATGAAAAAATATGCGTTAGAAACAACGCATAGAAAGAATGCATCATTTTCTAAATCATAAATAGGTGCTTTAATTGATTGAATTCGTGGGAAACCACATCGAGGGGAGCCAGACGCGCAGGCGTCGGTAACGAATAGCATGGCGCCAAATGGAACGACGCCTGAGCCTAGGCCAAAGACGAGCACGGTGGGCAACGTCGATTACGCGAAGCTGATTGAAATCGGCATCGCGCTGTCGGCCGAACGCGACCATCATCGCCTGTTGGAAAACATTCTTCTCGAAGCCAAGGGCCTGTGCAACGCCGACGGCGGCACGCTGTATCTGTGCGGACACATGGTCCAACGCGATGGCGAGACCGTGTTCGAGGCCGAAGCCGACGGCAAATATCTCAAATTCGAAATCATGCGCACCGACAGTCTCGGCATCGCCAAGGGCGGAACCACCGGCGAAGACATCCCGTTCCCGCCCATTTCCGTCTACGATGTCGAAACCGGCGAACCCAATCACAAAAACGTCGCCTCTCATGTCGCCGTATCGGGCGAAACGGTCAACATCGCCGATGTTTACGAAGCCACTGAGTTCGATTTTACCGGCCCGCGTAAATTCGACGAAAGCACGGGCTATCGCTCCAAATCGTTCCTCAACGTACCGCTAAAAAATCACTCCGGCGAAATCATTGGTGTCTTGCAGCTTTTGAACGCCAAAGACGAAAACGGTGAATCGATCCCGTTTTCCGATGAGATCGTACCGCTGATCGAAGCGCTGACCTCCCAGGCCGCCGTGGCCGTCGACAATCAGATGCTGATCGACGCGCAAGCGCGTTTGATGGACAGCTTCATCAAACTGATCGCCGGCGCGATCGACGCCAAGTCGCCTTACACCGGCGGCCACTGCGCACGCGTACCCGAACTGGCTGAAATGCTGGCGACCGCCGCCGTTGAAGCGGACCACGGCGAGCTGCGTGATTTCTCCCTCGACGAAGGCGGGTTTCGCGAACTGCATCTGGCCAGCTGGCTGCACGATTGCGGCAAGGTGGTCACCCCCGAATACGTGGTCGACAAGGCCACCAAACTGGAAACGATCTATGACCGTATCCATGAGGTGCGCATGCGTTTCGAGGTCAAAAAGCGCGAGCTGGAAATCGACTATTGGAAACAAGTCGCGGATGGCGGCGACCGCGATGCGCTCAAGGTTGAACTGGACGCCCAGTTGGCGCAAATCGATGAGGACTACGCCTTCGTCGCCGATTGCAACGTCGGCGGCGAGTTCATGGCCGAAGAAAAGGTCGAGCGCCTAAAACAAATCGCTCAAGCCACCTGGACGCGCACCTTGGACGACCGCATCGGCATTTCCCATGAAGAATTGATGCGCAAACAGGCGGAACCCGCCGTCGAGCTGCCGGTGCAAGAACCGCTGCTGTCGGATAAGCCCGAGCACATCTTCCCACGCAACGATGCGTTCGAGAATTTGAACGCCGAGCTTTACGGCTTCAAAATGGATGTGCCCGAACAACAGTTCGACCGCGGCGAGCTTTACAATCTGTCCATCGCACGTGGCACGCTGACCAACGAAGACCGCTACATCATTCAAAACCACGTGATCCAAACCATTGTGATGCTGGGCCAGCTGCCGTTCCCCAAACATTTGCGCAACGTCCCCGAATACGCAGGCGCCCATCACGAAACGCTGATCGGCACGGGTTATCCGCGCAAGCTGACCAAGAATCAAATGTCAGTGCCCGCGCGCATCATGGCGCTGGCCGACGTGTTCGAGGCCCTGACCGCCGCGGACCGCCCCTACAAAAAACCCAAGACTTTGAGCGAAAGCATCAAGATCCTCTCGTTCATGGTCAAGGATCAGCATATCGATCCGGATCTATTCCGCCTGCTTTTACAAAGCGGCATCTACAAGGAATACGCCGAACGCTTCCTCAAACCGGATCAGATCGACGAGGTCGATCTGTCGCAATATCTGGACGCGGCGGCCGAATAGCTCCATATTCTCCGTGCCATGACAAAAAACTGCCCAATCAGATTCGCCAAATCGTATCCGTTCGACATTCCCGACAGCTCTTATGTGCTCGACAAGAACGGATGGAACGCCTTACCCGTAGGGGGACATGAACGCGACGGCCGTCACGCGGTGATCGCGTCCGGCTCCAACGCCTCGCCCGTGCAATTGGCGCGTAAGTATCAAAATCACGACCACCTGTTGGACCAGCCCGTCTATGTGACCCGCGCCATCCTGTGCGATTTCGATGCTGTCTACAGCGCGCATTTTTCCAGTTACGGGTCGATCCCCGCCACCCTCGCCCACGCACCGGGCGCACAAAGCCGTGTGTTCGTGACCTGGCTTACCGACGCCCAACTCGAGCGCATGCATGAAACCGAAGCCGTCGGCGTGAACTATGATTATACGCGTCTGCATGGCATTGACTTGACCATCGAAGACGGCATGACGCTGGACACCGCGCACGCCTACCTGTCACGCCGGGGTTGCCTGAACCGTGACGGCAAGCCGGTGCCGCTGGCCGAACTCGACACCCAGGGCCGCAAATGGACACCAATGAACCAATGTGAAGTGCTGGATTACGCCCGCACGCTCATCGCGCCCCATGAAGAACCCGAAGCATTTATCGAAGCCGGCATCAAAAGTCCGGCCTTGCGCATGAAACGGGCTGAGAAACTGGCCGAAACGGCCCTGCAGCACGGCTGGAAATCGCTGATATTTCTCAGCTAATTTCCAATTTCACACGTCAATTAATTTTCCAATGCCGCCACGGGCGAAAACCCCTTGGTTTTCTTGAAATCCATATTGTGTACAAAATTACTCATTGCATCGGACGGATCAAGCGCCTCAAAATTCAACTGCTCACAAGTCAGTCTTGGCACTCGAACTGAAAGAATCGGCTGTTCTTCAACGTGACCTGTTGCCGTATTGAGAAGATTGTCTTCAGCCGTCACATAAACTTCATCAACTGGTAATAGGGCTAGTGTTTCGCGAGCAACTCGCAAGGCACACCCACAAACATAATCTTGATAATACTCGTAAAATTGCCCTTTCGGCATCTTCTTAATCGACAACTTCCCGCTCTTCAAAAGAGATTTGACCACATTTGGAATTATGTCATCCCCATGCACCTTGACCCTTACATAAACGTCACCGTTCTCGGTACAATTTACAGTGACGTGAGAACCTAATCCGACGACTTCCGAATATGGATTAACTCTTTCTATGGCTTCAATGTATGCCTCAGGCAAACCACGCAAAACCTTATCAGCAAGTATTTTCGTCTCCTCCCAATCCTTATATTCGTCACATTGAGCTTGGTACCTTCGCTGATCTTCTTCTTGCCCTTCGACTATTCTAGCAAAAAGTACATTTTTTCGTTTTTCGGCCAACCCAAACAATTTCACAAAGAAGCCAGGGGTATAGCCTTCCCATTTTTGACGCGCCAGACTTTCGCTGTCAGTCGTTTTGATTGGCTTAAGAAATGGTTCATCAGTAAATGCAGCCCAGTCAAAAATTTTGCTGCTTTCTTCGTGAAGTGAGACCACTTCTTTGATGTACCTATGATATTCATCCACCTCAACTTGCGCTTGCTCAAGTGCCTCCATCTTATCAAGCTCACGATGATAGCGCTCAGCCTCTCGCTGTCGACGTTTTTGATTTCGCTCTGCCTCTCTCGACATGGCGTTCAAGGTTCTTAGTGTGCCGCGCCATCCCATATCGGTTCCTCTCCAGTTGGCATTTACACCACTAAGGATAGAACACTTTATGATGGATTATAAACTCAATAAACAATCTGCCCAACGATCACGGCGGCAAACAGCAACAGGCCGAAGTCACGGTTGGATTTGAACCGCACCAGACAGTTTTTCGGATCATGAATGTTTACGGTTGCTACCTGCCATGCCAGATGCGCCGCCGCCGGCACCAACGCCGGATAAAAATACACACTCAGCCCCGCCAGCCAACCGCTAAGCGCAGTCAGCGCAATGGCGCCGCCGTAAAAAAACACCAGCCACCCACGCGTCGCATCGCCCAGCTTCAAGGCCGTGGATTTGATGCCGACCAGAATGTCGTCTTCCTTGTCTTGGTGCGCGTAGATGGTGTCGTATCCGAGCGTCCAAAAAATCCCCGCCACATACAACACCCCTGGCGCCACGCCGAGCGATCCCTGCACCGCCGCCCAGCCGAGCAAAGCCCCCCAGTTGAACGACAGGCCCAAAAACACCTGCGGCCAATAGGTAAAGCGTTTCATGTACGGATAAATGATTACCGTCGCCAACGACAGGACCCCGACGCCGATGGCGAACATGTTGAATTGCACCAAAATCGCCAAGCCGCTGAACCCCAACAGACCAAGGAACGCCACCGCCTGTTTGACCGACACCTGTCCACTGGGGATCGGGCGGTTGGCTGTGCGCGCCACCTTGCCATCGAAATCGCGGTCGGCAATGTCGTTCATGACACAGCCCGCGCCGCGCATGATAAACGCGCCCAACGCGAACAGCCCCAGCATTTCAAGGTCCGGCCAGGTGCCGTCAGCGGCCAAGGCAATCGACCACCAGCACGGCAAAAGCAGCAACCACGCCCCGTAAGGACGGTCCAGGCGCATCAGATACATGTACGGACGCACAGGTCCCGGCGTCAGGCGGGCAAGCCAGCCTTGCGTGCGGATGTCGCTGGCGCTATTGGGACTCGGCGTGGGTTCGGCGATGTCTGTCATGGGTGTAGTTTTACGTCATTGCTGTGCTGGTATGCAAACAGGCTTATGATCCGGATATGAGCGAATCGAAAAGCATCACCCGAATATACTGCGAAACGGACCTCGGCGCAGGTCTGAGCGTGCCATTGGGCCCAGGCCCGGCGCATAAGCTGCGCGCGGTGTTGCGTGCCAAAAGCGGTGATGAAGTGCAGCTGTTCAATGACCGCGACGGCGAGTGGCGCGCCCGTTTGGTCGATTTGGGCAAAACTCAAGCTTCATCCGAGTGTCTGACGCAACTCAGGGCCGCCAAAGCGGAACCGGGGCCGTGGCTGGCGTTTGCGCCGCTGAAAAAGGACCGCCTCGACATGGTGGTCGAAAAGGCCGTTGAGTTGGGCGTCGAACGCCTGATCCCGGTGATCACCGCGCGCACCGAAAACCGCCGCCTGAAAATGGAGCGTCTGATTCAACAAACCATCGACGCGGCGGAACAGTGCGAACGCCTGAGCGTGCCGGAAATTCTTGAGCCCGTGGCGATAGAAAAACTGGCCGCGATGTGGCCCGAGGATCGCACCTTGTTGGTCGCAGCGGAGCGCCAAAACGTACCATCTTTGGCCCAGAAACTCGAAACCGTCACCGGGTCTTTGGGTATTTTGATCGGTCCAGAAGGCGGATTTGAAACACGCGAGCTTGACGGACTGCTTAAATTGCCCATTTCTATTGCGATCCGTTTGGGGCCGAGAATTCTGCGCGCCGAAACGGCGGCCATTGCCGCCCTCGCCGTGATGCAAGCCCAATGTGGAGACTGGCGCGATCGATAAGACGCGCCGCATCGGTAAAAAACAACGTCAAGGTCATCACATGAGCGATCAAAGCCCCACCATCACCTCCAAACGCGAACTGGTCGAATACCTCGCAAGCGGCTGCAAACCGCGCGACAAATGGCTGATCGGCACGGAGCACGAAAAGTTTGCCTACCGCTTGGACGATCTGCGCCCGCTGGAATACGAGGGCGATCAGGGCGTGCGCGTGATGCTCGACAAATTGACCCGCTTCGGCTGGAACCCGGTCAGCGAAAGCGGCAACGTCATCGCTTTGGTGCAAAGCGACGGCTCGTCGATCACCTTGGAACCGGCCGGTCAATTGGAACTGTCCGGCGCGCCGTTGCCCAACATTCACGAAACCTGCAAGGAAGTCGGCACCCACCTGCAACAGGTGAAAGCCGTCGCGGCGGAAATGGGCATCGGCTTTTTGGGCGTCGGCTATCAGCCCAAGTGGCCACGTTCTGAAATGCCGTGGATGCCGAAAAACCGCTATGCCATCATGCAAAACTACATGCCCAAACGCGGTAATCTGGGCCTCGACATGATGCAGTCCACCTGCACCGTGCAGGTGAACCTGGACTTCGATTCCGAAGTCACCATGGTCAAGATGTTCCGTGTGTCGCTGGCGCTGCAACCCATCGCCACGGCGTTGTTCGCCAATTCGCCGTTCAAGAACGGCAAACCGAGCGGTTATCTCAGCTATCGCAGCCACATTTGGACCGACACCGACCCAGATCGCACCGGCAACTTGCCGTTCGTGTTCGAAGACGGCTTTGGGTTCGAACGCTATGTGGACTACATGCTCGACGTGCCCATGTACTTCGTCTATCGCGACGGTACCTACATCGATGCATCGGGCCAGTCGTTCCGCGACTTCATCGACGGGAAACTGGCCGCGCTGCCGGGTGAGCACCCCACCCTGAAAGACTGGGAAGATCACCTGACCACCGCCTTCCCGGAAGTGCGCCTGAAGAAATATCTGGAAATGCGCGGCGCCGACGGCGGCCCGTGGAGCCGCCTGTGCGCCCTTCCGGCACTGTGGGTGGGTCTGCTGTATGACCCCGATTCCTTGGATCACGCCTGGAACATGGTCAAAGATTGGACCCTCGAAGAGCACGATCACCTGCGCGCCATGGTTCCGGAAATGGCGCTCAACACGCCGTTTCGCAGTGGAACGGTCGGCGATGTCGCACTCGACGTGCTGGAATGCGCCCACGAAGGATTGCTGCGGCGCAAGTGTTTGGACGGCGTCGGCCTAGACGAAACCCGTTTCCTCAAGCCCTTGTTCCAAATCGCGGAATCCGGCCTGACCCCAGCCGAAGACCTGCTGTTCGCCTACGAACGGCGCTGGAAAGGCTGCATCGATCCGATCTTCCGCGAATACGCATATTGAGCCCGCCGCTAAATCCATAAAAGCGAGCTTCGACATTGCCAATGATTCCAAGGCCATGATACGATTCGCGCCGCAAACATTACCGTTGCTGGAATCTGAGATGAAACACCGATATGAGTGACAGCAAGATTACCCTTGCTGAGATTGAACAAGCGCTGCATGCCGGCGAGCTCTGTTTTCACTTCCAGCCCAAAATTTCCTTCCAAACCGGGAAAATCGTCGGCGGCGAAGCATTGCTGCGTTGGCAACACCCCGACGGCAAACTGGTGGCGCCGGGTTTGTTTTTGCCTCAGGCCGAAGAAAGTGGCTTCATCACCGACATCACCGCCGTGATGCTCACAGAATTGGTCCAAGACATCGCCAAGCTGCGTGAGATCAAGCCCGACATTCAAATCGCCTTCAACGTTTCAGCGCTGGATCTGCGTTCGCCGTATCTGGTGAAGATGTTGCGCAGCTTCATCGGCAACCAGTTGATCAACCCCGGCAACATTCAAATTGAAATCACCGAAACCGCAATCCTCGATCGCTCCAGCCGCATCAACACCACGCTGTTGGATCTGGTCGCGTTGGGCATCGAGATCGTGATGGATGATTTCGGCACCGGATATGCGTCGCTGGACGTGCTCAGCCAGTTGCCGTTTTCGGCGCTGAAACTCGACCAAGGCGTGGTCGGACGCATGGCCGAGGATTCCAAAAACACCCACATCGTACGCTCCAGCCTTTTGATGGCCCGCGACATGTCGATCAAGACCATCGCCGAAGGGGTCGAGACCGAAGGCGCGTATACCTTCTTGCTGGCGTCCGGGTGCAGCGAAGCGCAGGGCTATTGGATGAGCAGGCCGCTGCCCATCGATCCGTTCATTCAAATCATCAAAGACGATCCGTCTTGGCCGTCGTCGGAACTGGGCTTTCTGTACAACGCCTGGGTCAATCACCTGTCGTATCGGCGCAAGGTGTTGGACACCGTCTACACCATGACCATGACCAGCCCCAGCGAATGGGACAAGATGCCGCGCCTGGATTTGCGCCACAACCCCGCATACTGCCGTTTGGGCCAGTGGTATCGGGATATGAAACGCGCCGGCCTGTCCGATGCCGCGCACAAGAATTTGGAAGACCTGCACCGCGAAATGCACGCCGCGGGCAGTGTGTTGATCAAGACCGTGCGCGCCACCGCCGACCCCGAAGCCATCATCGAAGCGACCAACGACTTCCTGAACTTTTCCGAACAGGTGGACAAAGAGGTTTCGCGCATCGTCGCCCTGTCGTTCGCCGAGGGGCTGCGCGAACGCAACCCCCACGCCCTGACCTCGGTTCTCGCCCCCACTCCCGTGTTCGAGTGATGCGCGGCGCTCAGCGACGACGCGGCTGCGGATAAAAGCGATCCGGATCGCCGATCCAGCCAAGCACGCTGCCCAGAACCCAACACAACGGCTCACCCACCCAGCGCACCACGCGGCCCCGGTAATGCGGACGCACGCGCGCCTTCATGCGATAAGCGATTTCTTCCGCCCGCCAGCGCGCCAACGGCTCGACCAAGCGGGTCGCCAGTTGGGAGCGCTTCATCAAACGCACATACGGCACCGCCCAGGCGTGATACCCCCGCACCGTGGCCGGAGACAGATGATGGAGCGTGAACGCAATGTCCAAGCGTTGAAGGCTCGGCGCCATCAAGCCTTGGCGCACCAGCTCGGTGCAGATGACGCGTGAGTTGTCGCCACCGCCACTCGAACCGTTTTCAAATGCATCAGGCGCAAACGCCGGATCCTCGCCGAGCATCTTCGTCTGTTGTGAGCCACGGATCGTGCCGTAGCCGGTCAAATTGCTGACACCAACGTCGCCATGCTGTCCGGATTTCGTTAAGGCCGTCGCAAGATCCTGACGATCATTGTAGCCTGTGGAACGACCAGAACTGGATCCCATCGAAATTTGCGATGCAGCATCTCGCCCAGCGGCAGTCCCCGCCCCCACATACTTCGCATTGTCTTGGCTTTTTTTATCCGCGGCGCTCCGCATTCGCGCGGATTGTTCTCGCTGCTGCCTGTCTTGTTTTTGTCGCTGCTGATCCGGCAGCAGATTGGAAACGACTCTTTCGCCAAGCTTGTCGACCTTCGCAGCTTTGGCATTTTGTGCGTCAACAGCAGCGAATTCCACATCATCCAGCGTGTCTTCCTTGGCGCTGGCGCGGGCTTTTTTTGCTTCATCCGCCAGCAAGCCATCCTTATTGGCGCGGATTTGCGCCGCTTCTTGAGCACGCTGTTGTCTGGTGCGTTTTTCAATCGCAGCCAGTTCCGGATCGCTTTTCGGCGTCGATACGTTTTGCTGTGTGGCTGTGGCGGTGGCCGCTGTTTTGCTCTCGCTCATTGGCGACCATCCGTCCAACCTGACGCTGTAGTCCTTAAGCGCGGCAATATTGGCGGACGACGCGCTCAACAAGTCCATGTTCATGCCGGCGGTATCGATCGTGCGGCGCGTGGCGCGATTGGCGTTCTGTTGGGTTCGACCGGATACGTAATCGTGCTTCGGCATCGCAAAGCCTATGGCCTTATACGTATTTTGCGGCGTGCGCACGGCATCCGTTTTTGCCCGCTGGTTACCCAACTGGCGTTGGTTTTGCTCCGCCGTCATGAGGTCTTCGGGGCTGTACTCTTGTGACGGGCCAGCGTAGTTGCCGCTTGCAACCGTGAGGCTGCCCTTCATCAAGGTGTCGCGATAGCCCTGAAACGCTTTTTCCGCGACCTGTTGGTTGCTCAGGCCCGAAAGCGGCGCTTGGCCGGTGTCCGCCGACTGTTCCTTGCGCACCGCATTCACCCCGGCCTGGGTTGCGGCTGCGATGTCGCCGGTGCGTTCGTACTCCAACCGCGCATGCTCGCCGGCAAGTTTGTCCAACGCCGAAAAGCGCACATCGTTGACGACCGAAACGCCTTCGAGCCCACGCATGATCGCATGCCCCATGGACGGATGAACGCTTTTCGGGTCGTAAGGACCCGTAACACTGCCCTGGGCAATGTCACGCAACAGCGCCTCTGGCGCCCCCGCCCGCATTAGCTCACTTTGAAGATTTTCGTAAGCGACCTTATGCTCGACAATATTCACACGCTGGTCGAATTCTTGTTTTTGCACCTGCAAGGCCTGTTGGGCGAGCGCTTGTGCGTTTGCGGCAAGCATCTGCTCCACTGCGGCGGGGACTTCGGCCATGTGAAGGTTAATTGCGTCGAGCAATTCTGCATTGTGCGAAAGCGAAACTCCGGCTTTCAGCGCATCGTACAAACCGTTTTCAATCGCCTTGGCTTCAAAGGGGCCCGTTTCGATGTTTCTCAAACCCTTGCCAAAGGCATTCGTATATCACTGTACGGTGTCCAGGATCTTTTGATCGCTGGGCTTGTTTGGATCGCCCTTTAACCGAGACTTCAAGTTTTCGACAATCTGATCGCGATACGACCGCTGAACCATGCTGCCGATCCCTATCACATCGACAAAGTCTTTTATATTTTGATGGGCTTTGTCGAATTCGGGCGAGGACTTTTTTTCCGCCGTGACATTTCTGTATTTGCCATTGTTCAGCAAAGTCGAAACCTCGACTTCTCTGTAATGGTTTTTTCCCAATGCCGTCAGTTCGGTTGTTCGCCTGCTTTGCAGAACCGTTATTTTTTCTGGATCATGCAAAGGGTGCCCCGGCTTTGTCAGCACGCGGTCAATCCGATAGGTGTATTGAAAATAATCTTTCGGGCCGGTTGGCAGAGCGATTGTATCGGCCCACGTGTCGGGAAGAGGCCCCTGAGTGTGGAATGTATAGTCCCCTTCTATCCCGAGATAATGTGCCTTTACAGTTACTGAAGCACCACGTCTCTTTGTTCCCCGAAAGTTAACGCCTGCACCACTGATCTTCCCACCATATTCAGCACCGACTTCAAGTGATTTGTTTTCCGTGTCAAAACCGAACTGTGCGCTCCCCTTACCGATCTTGGTTTTGATTTGTCCGGTGCCCCCACCTGTTTCGGCGTTATACGAACCGCCGACCTCCACACCCAGCTTGCCATCCCCCACGCCGACGTTACCCGAGGCTTTTTTAAACCCGCCCTTTTCGTTCAAGACAACTTCACCATCAGCGGACACCATGTCACCAGGCTTACCTGATTTTTGATAATCCTTCTGTGGGCGCTTACCGGTGATCACGACGTTCTCGCCACCCGTGCCCAACGTGTAGTCAACGTACCGGGCATAAGAAGGCTGTTTATTCATATCGTCGAAAAGAAAATCGTTTTTGGTTTCGAGTAGATTGCGGCGATATTGCAGGAAACGAGGCATTTGAGATCTCCTTTGTGTATATATTCCTAAATCTAAATCAAAAACAAACATGCCGTAACTCGGCCGTCATCAAATTTGATTTAGGGCAACGTGTTAGGGGTTACGTTCAAGCTGCTCCATGACCCGGTCGGTTAGCAGCTTCATTTTCGGTTTGTAGGCCAAACCGGACCAATCTTTGTTGTTGAAAATCGCACGCAGTACGGCACGGTCGATGGGCGCGAAACCGTTGTGGCGTTCTTGCACGGAACGCGGGTTCATCACCGAGGGCTGGATCACATGGCTGGCCCTGGCCCCGGTCAGGGCGTGAAACAACGCGAAGCGAATTTGCGCATCAAATGTAAACCGTTCCGGCGCGTGCAAAACATCACGTTCTGTCGCCACCACCACAAGGGGCTCGCCCGTATTGCGCATATACCTTTTGGCTTGAAACACGGCCCCGCCGGTTTCACCTTTGCGCAAATCTTGGATATAGTCTTGTTCGGATTCCGAGCCCGACTTGAGCAGTTTTTTATAAGCCGGATACAGAGCGTCAAACGGCAAGTTGTCCGAAACCATAATATATAGGTCGGCCTCATCTTTAGTAGGATCAATCCCGACTGCAGGAAATTTCATCACTTCGTCGAACAACTCAAATAAAATTGCCCCCGTCGCATCCCACTCGTGCTTTTTCAAATCATAAAAAGTGAAACGAATGCGCTCATTCTTTGCAAATACATCAAAATCCATCGGCCCCGCACCGGAAAAAACCGCCGACATAGCGCCCAGTCCAAGATCGGGGAACATCGCCCGCAAGTGGTTTTCCACCTGGGTGCGCGGATACGGACTGTCCGCCTTGGCGACGCCATCCACCGCGATGCTCAACACCACGACCAGGGCGCAGGCTTTGATCAACCGTTTAAAAAAGGGCCGTATCATCACGTCATGCTCCCAGGTCCATCGTGTGCGAAATGCCGATCGAAGAACATGCTTGAAGACATGCCCTTGAGCTGCTCCATGACCCGGTCGGTCAGCAGCTTCATTTTCGGTTTGTAGGCCAAACCGGACCAATCTTTGTTGTTGAAAATCGCACGCAGCACGGCCCGGTCGATGGGCGCGAAGCCGTTGCGGCGCTTTTGCACGGAACGCGGGTTCATCACCGAGGGCTGGATCACATGGCTGGCCCTGGCTCCGGTCAGGGCGTGAAACAACGCAAAACGGATTTGCGCATCGAAAGTAAACCGTTCCGGCGCGCTCAAGACATCGCGTTCCGTCGCCACCACCACAAGGGGCTCGCCCGTATTGCGCATATACCTTTTGGCTTGGAAAATGGCACCGCCGGTCTCAGCCTTACGCAAATCTTGGATATAGTCTTGTTCAGAAATTCCCTTATTTTTGAGGGTTGATTTGTATTTAGGAAACATAGCGTCAAATGGCAGGTTATCAGATACATATATCATGAGGTCAAAGTCTTGACCTGCAAAGGGATCCACCCCGACAACCGGCATATCAATGATATCAAAAAATAGCTCATCAATAGCTTTGAATAAGGCCTCGCCTTCTTCTTCTCGAATATCGGTAAAATTAAAACGAATGCGCTCATTCTTTGCAAATACATCAAAATCCATCGGCCCCGCACCGGAAAAAACCGCCGACATAGCGCCCAGTCCAAGATCGGGGAACATCGCCCGCAAGTGGTTTTCCACCTGGGTGC